>NZ_CP128540.1:4617500-4917500 GCF_021283545.2 Pseudomonas alloputida
CCGGTGCCGCCAAGTACACCAGCCTGGTGACCGGCCAGTACGCCAATATCCGCGAGCAGTTCAACGTGCCATTGGCGGCCTTCGAAGGCATCCAGGAATCGCTGGCACGCATTGGCGGCAACGCCTGGCTGATGGACAGTGCCCGCCTGCTGACCGCCAAGGCCGTGGACCTGGGCGAAAAGCCCTCGGTGCTGTCGGCGATCCTCAAGTACCACCTGACCGAGCGTGGCCGCGAATGCATCCAGCACGCCATGGACGTGCACGGTGGCAAGGGCATCATCATGGGCCCGAACAACTACCTGGGCCGCAACTGGCAAGGTGCGCCGATCTTCATCACGGTCGAAGGTGCCAACATCCTTTCACGCAACCTGATGATCTTCGGCCAGGGCGCCATTCGCTGCCATCCGTTCGTGCTCAAGGAAATGGCATTGGCCGGGCGTGAAGACCACGATCAGGCACTCAAGGAATTCGATGACCTGCTGATGAAACACATCCTGTTCGCCGCCGGCAATGCGGCCAGTACCTTGGTCTACGGCCTGGGGCTGGGTCGCTTTGAGCGGGTGCCGGGCGATGCCCTGAGCCAAGGCTACTTCCGCGCCCTGAACCGCCAGGCGGCGGCGTTTGCCATGATGGCCGACCTTTCGATGATGCTGCTGGGTGGGGCGCTCAAGCGCCGCGAGCGCCTCAGCGCCCGGCTTGGCGATGTGCTGAGCTATCTGTACCTCGCCAGCGCTGCCCTGAAGCGCTATCACGACCAGGGCTCGCCCGAATACCTGCAGCCGCTGCTGCGCTGGGCCATGGAAGAAAGCCTGGGCCAGACGGAGCGTGCGCTGGACCGCCTGCTCGACAATTTCCCCAACCGCTTCGTCGGCTGCGCGCTGCGGGTACTGGTGTTCCCCTTCGGCCGCCGCCATAAGGGCCCCGGTGATGAACTGGATGCCGAGGTGGCCGAGCTGATCGGCCGGCGCAAGGGCGATCCGGCACTGGAGGAACTGCTGGCCGGCTGCTACCGCCCACAGGCAGAACACGACCCGGTCGCGGATCTGCAACGGGCCAGTGACCTGCTCGAAGACACGGCACAGTTGAGCAAGGCCCTGTACCAAGCCGTCAAGGAAGGCAAAGTCCAGCCAGCCCCCGGCCAGTCCGGTATCGACGCCGCCGTCAAGGCAGGCGTGCTGCAACCCGACGATGGCCAGCGGCTGCACGAGGCCGAACAGGCTCGGCGCAAGGTGATCGATGTCGATGCCTTCGACAAGGCGCAGTTGCTCGCCGTACCGGGCAAGGTGCGCTGACCCTTCGCGAGAAACGGGGGGCGGCGTATACTCCGCCCCCCGTTTCAGCCATACCGAGGACCCATTCCATGGCCAACCCCTACCTGGAATATCACCTGCAACTGCTCCAGCACCTGCGCACCATTCTGGTGGCGCTGGGTGAAGCAGAGCAGGTGCCAGAAGAAAGCCACGCCCTGTTCCTCGAACGCTTCGACGAACTGCTGACGCTATTGCCGCAGGATCCGCTTGAGAGCCAGTACCTGGGCCAGGACCTGATGTGTCAGGTGATCCAGCGTTACCCGCAGATCGCTCATCTGGTGCCGCGTGACTTGCTGTGGTTCTTCGCTGGCGATTGCCTGCACTTCATGCCAGACGAGGAGCTGGCGCTTTATCAGCAGCTTGAAGAGCGTCGCCACGAGGCCGAGTTGAACGCAGAGCCATTCGACTGGAACCTGGAAAAGCAACTGCTGAGCCAGAGTGGCCCAAGCAGTACCCATTAACCTGATTTCAGGTGCCCTGGTAACGCCAGGGCACCTGTGGAAGCCTACACCTCAAGATCTTGTAACAAAGCGAAAGATCGCAAAGTTGTCCGGCTTATTCCTACAGCCCGATAAATCTCATGACAAATAGAATCAGCGCCGGGGCGAAAACGGGAAACGGGAAAGACCCAGCCCACCCCCGCACTGAAACTTGACCCATTTACCCAATCAGGTTATGTCATGAAGAAGTCCTTAGTTCTATCCCTCGGCCTGCTTACTGGCCTGGCAAGCAATGCTGCATTCGCTTCCGGCTCGATATTCTTTGAAGGCCGCATCACGCCCGAAACGTGTCCTATCGAGATCGTCAATCCCGGTGACGGCAATGTCAGTGACCGCGTCGCCATGGGCGAAATTCCCATGGGGCGATTCCCCGCTGCCAACGTTGAAGTCCGTGGCGCATCTTTTAACATCCGCGTACCCGACAAAACAGTCTGCAGCATCAGCGAAGACAATGCCTTCGTGAAGTTTGACGGTGCCGCTGATGCCAGCGGCGACTATTTCAGCATTGGTAACAGTGCCGGCACGGCAGAAAACATCTCGATTGTGATCAGGGACAAGTCCAAGGCATCGATCAAACCCGGTGGAACCTCGGTTGATTACCCACTCAACGCGACAGGCCCAACCGACCTCCGGTTCGACGCCTACTACCGTTCCACTGCCAGCACCGTGACGCACGGCCTTGCATCCGCCCAGGTTCGTTACACCGTCGACTATCAATAATTACGCATAAATTCTGTGCAGTCCTTGCACGGTTAAACCATCCAGGCGTAGTTGTGCGTCTGGATGCAGCGAGTTACCCGATGACCAATCCGTCAACATTCACGATACCCGCCCGCGTCGTTGTTTGCGTCTGCCTGACCTTATTGATGCTTACCCTCTCGGTAAACAGTCATGCCGCCTTGACATTAAACAACACGCGCCTCGTTTTCAACGGCGACAAACGCAGTACATCCGTCGTTGTTCGAAACCCATCGAAAAGCATCTATGCCGTGCAGGCGTGGATAAATACGGACGCCGACGACAATACGACCAGCGTACCCTTTGCAACGTCCCCACCGCTGTTCAAGATCAACCCGAACAGTGAACAACTTCTAAAAATAATTGGACTGCCCAATACACTGCCACACGACCGCGAGTCGCTGTTCTTCTTCAACGTGCAGGAGATTCCGCAAGTCAGCAGCGACACTGGCAATCAACTCAACATCGCCTTGCGCACACGCATCAAACTGTTCTATCGGCCGCCCACACTCAAGGGTACGCCGACCGATCACCTGAACTCGCTGACGTTTTCCTTGAGCGTACGTAACGGGGTGGAGCAGTTGGTGGTCAAGAACCCATCGCCTTTCCACATCACCTTCAACCGCCTGGAGGTGAAGGGCCAAGGCCAGCAACACACCTTGAAAAACACCGCCATGCTGGAACCCTTTGGCGAAAAAACCTACCCGCTGACCGGCATCACTCGCGCCTCCAGCCTGCAGGCCCGTTTTTCCATCGTCAATGACTACGGTGGCTTCACCGAACCGCTGAGCGCGCCTATTCAACTGGCCAACTAGGGCCTGCCTCGCACGCAAACAGGAATCGTCATCATGGTCCTCCCCCCACTACGCTGGCGCACTATGCGCCGCCAGCGCAGCGCATTGCTGTGCCTGCTGGGTAGCTCCACCTTGCTCTCAGCGCCCTACTCCCAGGCAGACTCCGGGTTCCAGAGCGGCTTCCTGCGCCAAGTGCCTGGCCAACCGCAAGCAGCGAGTGCCTGGTCGCTGAGCATGTTGACCAGCGATCAGGGGCTCGCGCCTGGCCGCTACCGGGTAGAGGTACAGGTCAATCTTGAACCTGCCGGC
The DNA here is from genome assembly GCF_021283545.2 of Pseudomonas alloputida. Taxonomy (NCBI): domain Bacteria; kingdom Pseudomonadati; phylum Pseudomonadota; class Gammaproteobacteria; order Pseudomonadales; family Pseudomonadaceae; genus Pseudomonas; species Pseudomonas alloputida. The sequence continues at coordinate 4,621,152 of NZ_CP128540.1, forward strand.
CAGCATGAGCTGGATTTCCAGCCAGGCCCGGACGGTGAGCTGCAGCCATGCCTGCCAGCCAGGCTGCTTGGCGAATGGGGAATGCGCCTGGACGCACTGGCCAATCCAGAGGATCAGGCGAGTGCCTGCCTGGACTTGCTGACTGTCGTTCCTGGTGCACAAATCGTCTTCACCCCTACGGAGCTGCACCTGGCCATCTCGATTCCGCAGATCTCCATGCGCCGGAACACCGCTAACCAGGTCGACCCTTCCCGCTGGGACAGTGGTATCAATGCCGCTTTCATCAACTATCAGGCCTCCACCCTGAACGGCCGCAACCGCTCCTCTGGCCGTTACACCAGCAACGACCTGTACCTGAACAGTGGTATCAACCTGGGCGAATGGCGCCTGCGCAGTACCCAGTCCTGGCGCCAGGGCAGCCAGGGCAAGACTGAATGGACCCGGGCACAGACCTACGCACAGCGCGATATACCGGGTACCCTCGCCAATCTGACGATTGGCGAAACCTTCACGGACAGGGAGGTGTTCCGTTCGGTGCCGATATCAGGCGTGCGCGTGGCCTCGGACATGGGCATGCTGGCCGACAACCAGCGCGGTTATGCCCCGATCATTCGCGGCGTGGCCCAGAGCCGGGCGAAAGTCGAGATCTGGCAGCATGGTTATCCGATCTACTCGACGTACGTCAGCGCCGGCCCCTACGCCATCGACGACCTGAGTACCGCAGGCAGCGGCGAGCTGGAAGTCGTCGTGACCGAGGCCGATGGCCAGGTCCGCCGCTTCATCCAGCCGTACTCGACCATGAGCAATCTGCTGCGCCCAGGCGTATGGCGTTACAGTGCCACGGTCGGGCGCTACAACCCCTCCAGCGACCTCGAGACCCCGCTGCTCTGGCAAGGCACGCTGGCCGTAGGCTCCTACTGGGACACCACGGTTTACGGCGGCTTGATGGCCAGCGAATTCTACCGCGCGGGCAACCTGGGGTTTAGCAAGGACCTGGGCCACTTGGGCGCAGTGGCCTTCGATGTAACGCAGGCGTCCAGCGCAATCGACAATGCCCATGAGCGCGAGGTGCAGGGTTCCAGTTACGCCCTGAAGTATGCCAAGGCCTTCACCACTCAAACCAACCTGCGCTTTGCCGGATATCGCTATTCGACCCAAGGCTACCGTGACTTCGATGAAGTGGTGCGCCAGCGCAGCCAGGACACTACGTTCAGCGGCAGTCGCCGCAGCCGCCTGGAGGCCTCGGTCCACCAGAGCCTGGGCAGGACCAGCTCGCTGACCCTGACGCTGTCGCAACAGGACTACTGGCGCAGCAATGCCACCCAACGGCAATACCAGTTCAACTTCAATACCCAGCATCGGGGTGTAGGCTACAACCTGTTCGCCTCACAATCGTTGACCGACCGTTACGGCAATGATCGTCAGTTTGGCCTGAGCGTGACGGTACCCTTGCATTTCGGTCACCGCGCCAATGCGACCTTCGACCTGCAGCACAACGCCAACGGCTACAGCCAGCGTGCCACGCTCAGCGGCAGCGACAGCGCGCGCGCGCTGAGCTACAGCACCAGCCTGAGCCGTGACGAACACGCCCGCAAGACAGCGGCACTGTCGCTCGGCCATCAGGCCCCCTATGCCAGCGTGAGTGCTGGCTATACCGAAGCCGACAACTACCGCAGCCTGTCATTGAATGCCAGTGGTGCGGTGCTGCTGCATGCTGACGGGCTGGAGTTCGGCCGATACCTGGGAGATACCGCGGCCTTGATCGAAGTCCCTGGCGTGGCCAATGTGGGCCTGCAAAACGCAACGGGTACGCGCACCAATTCACGCGGTTATGCACTTTTGCCCTACCTGCAACCGTACCGGACCAATTCGGTGGTCCTGGAAACCGACCGTCTCGATCCTGATGTGGAAATCGACAACGGCATCGCCCAGGTAGTGCCTCGCCAGGGTGCAGTGGTCAAGCACCGCTTCGAGGCACGCCGCGTTTCACGCCTTGTACTGACCCTGCACGATACCCAGGGTCAACCGCTGCCCTTTGGGGCCCAGGTGCTGGCCGAGAACGGTACCCAACTGGGCATGGTCGGGCAGGCGGGCCTGGTAATGCTCACCAACCCCAGCCAGGAGCAACCGCTGCAGGTGAGTTGGGGCGAACAGCCCAACGCCGGCTGCCAGGTGCATCTCGATGAACTGGACGCTCCCGTCGTCGACGGCTATCGCCAGCAAACCCTGACCTGTATCTAGCAACCTTCACGCGGTGCAGCCTTACCCACGGCCGTACCGCGTCTTTCAGGACCCCCATGAAAAACATCAACAAGACCCTTTTCCAGGCGCTGCTCGCCACTCTGGCATGGCCGGCTGCAAACGCCATGGCCATGCCGGTAGACCAGACCCGCTGCGAGTTCGAACAGCTGACCAGCGCAAACCTCAAGGTCCATGTCCGCGACCTGAACACCCTTTATGTGCCACGCGATGCGCGGATCGGCACAACGATCGGCACCCCAGAGCTGTTCGAAGCCACTCTCGACCAGAACAACCTTGCCCTCCTGTGCCGGACCTACGGCGAGCGGATAAATTTCAACTTCCAGGCCGCCCGCGGGGTACATCCTCCCCTGCCTGCGGTTGATGGGCGCTTCCTCGACGCACCCGTCCTCAGGACCAACATTCCAGGCATCGGAGCGATCGTAGAGTTGCTGCACCCCTTCCTCGGTGGCACCGACCAGTTCATTCCCGACAGCAGGCCACCCAGAGTGCCGTTCACGGCCTATTACGAGCAGACCCTTTTGGGCCCGGCCACGCTAGCCACGTTCAGGCACAGGATCACGCTGGTCAAGACCGGCGATCTGCCGCCCGGCGAGCATCAGCTGGATGGCGTACTGGTGACCGGCCATCTGGACTGGGGAGGCTTTGGCAAAGTTCTGGAATACACCCTCAGGGCAATGGTCATCCAGACCCAGTGCGATGCTTCAGCAGACGTCAGTGCCAACCCGGTGGACCTCGGCGAATGGAGCGTCAACGACTTCACCGGCCCAGGCTTCACCACGCCTCCTGCAGCATTCCAGGTCCGCTTGAGCAACTGCCAGGTGGACCCTGACCCGGGTAACGAAACGCTCGCTACCATCGAACTCGATGGCATCAATGGTTCTCGACCGATTGGCCCTGCAGATGAAAATGTGTTCAGCCTGACCGACGACTCCGCAGCCCGTGGCATAGGTATTCAGATGCTGTACAACGGGGTATCGATGCCCCTGAACAAAGAGATCGACCTGGTACCCCTGACGAGCGATAACGTGCCTTTGAATTTTCAGGCCCGCTTCTTCCAGACAGAACCCAACAGCAGCCTGCGCACGGGCTTGGCCAAGGGTGCCTTGAACTTCACCATTCGCTACCGCTGAATGCGACGAGGCCGGTCCCTATACCGGCCTCGTCGCCCCCCCGGTGCCCTTAGCCAGGGGCCGTGCCGGACAGAATGTTCTCTGGGTCATAGTTGTAGCGACAGCGTTCACCGTCAGGGGTCTCGACCCTGAGCAAACGGTTGAGCCCGTCATACGTCAGTACCCGCCCCTGCTCATCACTGATCAGGTTGCCATTGCCGTCGTAATGCAAATCGATAGCCAACTGCGGATCGTATTTGACGATCTTGAACAACTCCTCCAGGTCGTGATCGACGTCATAGGTCTCCAGTAGCGCATCAGGCGGAATGATCCGGCTCATTTGTGCCGGATCGCTATTCTTGAATTCGTACAAGGTCCGCTGCCACGACCCGTCCGGTCTGTAGGTGATCACCGAGAGGATGTTGTCCAGGCCATCGAAGCCGAATATCTGCCTGGCAATGGTTTGACCGGAGGGGTCCACGGGCGCTTCAGGGCCATCACAGGTGTATATCTGCAGCCGCCCGCGCCGATCGTACTGGTAAGTCTCATGCCGCAACAGCGTGGCCTGGCTTTCGTCGCTGCCCTTCGGGCGCTCTTTCAGAATGCGGGACTTCAAACAATCGAACTCATCATAGTCCTGTGCCAACGTTTGCACGGTGTCACCAAAATCGAAGGTCCGCAGGATCTCCCTGTCGAATTCATCGTACTCGAGCAGAGTTGCCAAAGCATGCCCGGTGCTGGCATCGGTGGTGGTAATGGACGCCATGCGTCCTTGGCGGTCATACCCGAACGTCGACTCCAGCAGCAGCAGTTGCCTGGCAGGCGCACGCTGCAGCCGGTAGCGAGTCCTTTTGGGCTCAGGCGCGTGCAGCGTGGTTTTTTCCAGGCGCCCGACATCGTCGAAATCGTAGAGCTGTGTCTGCCCCAGCACATCCACATAGGCACGCAAGCGACTGCGAAAACTGTAGTCGTAAGTCATGCTGAACGCTTCACCATCCACCGTTCGCGACTCGCGCTTGACCTCGCCGTTGCTCAGGAAATGGCTACGGTCCAATGTGTAACCGGAATTCTCGTCATCCCCAGGCTCTTCGCAATGGGTAAGCCTGGCATTTTTCAGGTCATACTCGTATTTCGCTTCCTTGCCGGAGAGGACCCGAAGGACGGGCTCTTCACCCAACGCTGGCCGGTACTGGTACTCGATCCGGGTACCATCCGGCGCCTTCACCCAATGCGGTTGCCGCTCACCTGGGTCATATTCGAATGTCTGCTCTCGCCCTCCGGTAATGGCTACGGTTCGCCGCTCAAGGCCATCGAACACCTGTTCGCCCAACAACACGGCGGCACTTTCGGTGTTCCCCACCTTGATGCTGACCGGCAGGTCATTGCGACTGTGCCCGGCATAGGTGCGATAGACCGTATTGACTCGATCGGCCAGCCGTTCCTCACGGACACGGTCGAAAGCATCGTAACGATACTCAACCACACGCTGGCCTGCACCGCTTCCTTGAGCTTCCCTACTCAGCCGGCCAAGCCCATCGTAGTCATTGACCTGCAAGCTGATACTGGTGCTTCCATCCAGGGCAAATCGCTCGATCCGCACCGGCTTCTCGAACAGGTTGTACCACGTCTCGGTGATGCCGCTGACCCGTGAGTGCTCCACCTCACGCCAGGCGCGATGCACCGGACCGTCCGTGCTCGCCACCTGGTCGATTTCCTCGACTTGAGTCGTGCCATCCGGATTCAGGACAGCGTACCTCTGGCCCCAGTCGTCGTAACTGATGTGGCTCGTCAATTCCAGCAAACCATCACCCAGCCAGTCGATTTCGGTTTCCTCGACCAGCTGGTCCAGTTCGTCGTAACGTGCGCGATAGATAGGCCGCAAAGCACCAGCATACGTCGCGCTGTCCTTGTCTGCGCGTTCTTCGAAGATGGGTCGGCTGAGCCCGTCGAGCAGTGTGTGCGTCTCGACTTGCTTCACGTCATAGGCCCATTGCTGGGCCTGCTCGTTGTCGTATGCGCAGAGGAAGTACTTGTAATTGCGTTCCGCTTCGAAAGGCTTGCCTGGCGCCACGACCTCGCGTGTTACCCGACGCAAGGCGTCGTAGTAGTAGCGGATTTCGACACCGTTGTCGTCCAGGTTGAGCAGCGGCTCGCCCGTGTCCAGGGCATGTCGCAAGGTGATGGTCTTGGACTCACCGTCAACACCCACCAGCTTTTCCACCGTCTGCAGTGCACGCTCATCGTCCGGCAGGGAGTAGCCATAATGGGTCAGGGTGTCGAACGGGCTGCCTCCATCGACACCGGGGTAACTGACAGTTTGCTGCCTGACTCGCCCATAGCTGAAGCGCTCGGCCGATTCCTCCTGGTAAAGCTTGCTGATTTTTTCCAGGAACGTACCAGGCGCGCTACCTGATTCGCTCAGGGTCTCGCTTTCCAGCAAGCGCCAGGGCTGCTTCAGGTAGCTACCCAACGGGGTCAGCGCCCGGTACTGGAACGCCTGGGTCAAGGTGGCGGCCGCCCCGTGTCCTGTCGCTGCGGGTTGCACGGTCCGGGTCTTCAGGTTGCGCACGAAACCGTGCTCATCACCCTCCTCCTCGGCCGAGTACCAGACATTGGTTTCCAGTACCTGATTCGGCAACAGGCGAGTCAACACGTTGCCGTGGCTGTCATAGCGGGTGACTCGCTTTTCTTCTCGCTGCCGGGAGGGGTTGCTGATCAGCGACCAACGCTGGGTTTCGTCATGGGGCAGCTGGAAATAAGGCTCCTGGCTCTCGAAGTTGCCAGCGTTGTCAGCGTAACGGGTGAAGGCTTGCAACAGCTTGTCACCCTGAGCGGTGGCCTGCTCGGTAAGCAAATGGAAGCGGTTGAATGTACGCGTGATCGTACGCACCGACTGCCTCCGCACTTCCTGTATCTGAATCGACTTGTAGGTATAGTCCTCCGGCACCTTATAGAGATTGTCCAGGCCATCGTCAGACCACGAGATGCTGCTGCCACCGCCGATGAAGTTGTGCGTGCCGGGGTATTCATACCGCACCACTTTCGCCGCCTGACCAAAGCGTGGATCGATTTCATGGCGGGTAACCCTGGGCAGATTTTTGTCACGTGCTGCGCTGCTTGGGAACTTATGCCCGGCGTCCTGGTAGAACACGCGCTCCACCCCACCATAGGGTGTTGTGCATTCACGTACGCACAAGTACCCCAACACGTCCTCATAAGTGAAGCGCCAACGGGCCTGGTTGGCCGTGGGCAGGATGATCTCACTGACCCGGTTGTCGCTTTCACTCAACGTCATCGCATACCGGGCCAGCGGGCCACCATCATCACCACCGGAAGGGTAGCAAAGCAGTTCGACACGGCTATTGTCGCTGCGTTGCAGCCTCAGCAGCACGTCACTTTCATCCTGGACCTCGCTCAAACGCATGTGACCCTGGCCGAAGGGCAGGTAACTCAGGTGCAACCTGTGCCCCAGCGGTGAATGCAGCTCCACGGGCAAGGCGACCTCGCCCTCTCCCGAGCCCATCACTTCCAGCACCTCGACCAACCCTGAGCGGTGCTCCACGCGAAAACGTGCGGCCCCACCGGGCCCAGGGGGATCCTCATACAGATCGAACTGCCGCAGCTTCTGTTCTTTCATTTCCAGCCGCCCGGTAACCGAAGACTTACCGGTAATCTTGTACGTTTCACCACTGCTCAGCGTCACGATGTGCTTGCGTACTTGTGTCAGTTGCAGGTTCCAGCCCTTGCCGAATCCAGAGTCCTCGCCATTCAACGGGCTGTAGAACAAGGCCAGCTCGAAACCTGGGCCTTGCAAATCATTGCCTTGCAGTTCGGGCAGCCTGATCGACACGGTGTATTGCCCGGTGCGAGGATCAACGCCGCTTTCTATATAGGAAGAAAAATTAAAGGCATTGGAATGCACTGAAGTGGATGTGCTCATCACTTGGCTCCATCAAAGAATCGAGACTATTTACGCGCACTAGACCCTACTTCGCCCGCCGGCACACGAATGACCACACAAGATAGCTTGCCTTTGATATTGCCATGATTATAGACATGCTTAATAAGCTCCAATCCCGCTGTCACCGGGTCGCCTTCACGATGCGCATTGAGCTCTTCGATACTCATCCAACCCGTGGTAGTCGGTTGTTTTGTTGTTTTAACGACAAACCTCCAGTCATAGTTACTATCGTTGCAGCCATCGGACTTAAACGTCACCGTTGTCGTTGAGGGTACATTATTGAATTTGAAGTAGCTAATCGTATCATTCTTACAGTTGGTGTTTGACATGTTGTAGGGTGCAGGCATACCCGCCACCCCCACGACCGTACATTGCTTGCCACTGGGTAGCCCTGCTTCCATATTCTCGGCGAGCTGAATCGTACCTGGACGAACTGGCTCAGTCGCTGCCTGGCCCACACTGTGGAAGCCGGAAAACATACCGATCACAAGGGCTGCCATGCAATGGCGTTTCATACGTGCTCTCCTTCTTGGTAATTACTAAGCCGGGTAATCGAAGTTTGTCTGCCCGTCGGTCGCGAGGGGACCGTGTGGGCCAGAATATTACGATCACCGATGGTGTCAGCGGGCAGATAATCGATCTGGATAATATGCAAATTAGCGTGAGCATCGCGCAACTGAACGCGTAACGGTTTACTCAGCTTCTCAAAGAGAGCCCTATGATCGCTTGTACGATTAAAAGGCAGATCCCGCCGACGGTAATTGACAATTGCCAAAAGACCGGGCTGGTACACCGAGCTGACTTCACGTTCGACGCCATCGATCAAAGGCTTCGAATCGGGATCAAAGGAAACAAACTTCGGCAGCGGCTCGTTGTAGCCCTGAAAAACATACCCTGTGTAACTGCGATAGTACTCTCCAGGAAAAGAACTTTCCCAGCGCACCATCGAGGTATTCACATCCCTGTCGTTATCACTTTCCTTGGCCTTGACGAATTCGGCGGTATAGAAGGTCCCGTGGTTGTAGCTCAACATCCAGTAATCGTCGGTCTCCGGGTGCAGGTCGAAATCTTCGTGCTCCGGATCTGTCGAGCCCGAATTACCACCGCCACCCGCCGCCCGTGTGCGGGTAAATGTGTAGTCTGTGGATTTGTAGGCGTCCGGCGTGTGTACCTTGACCTCGATCTCGGCATTCTGATGACGGGTGTCGTTCGAGTAGAACCATCGCCCGGTCCTTGCCTGGAAACCGGCGTAAAAAACTTCCGACGTAGAGGCTCCGCGGCGGTGCAAGAACATCTGCAGGCGGATGGTTCGGTCCTCCGCACCTCGTGGCGCTGCGGGCTGCGGCCCCTGCCCTTCAGTCGCCATTAGACTTTCATTGGCGCGGATGAAATCGTTCGGCTTCAGGTTTGTGCGCCAGACATTGCCAGAGCCCGAGTCAATCCCATCCCCGCACAGAAAAGGAATCTTCATCCCCGACCTGTCGAACAGCGCGATGGAGGCTATCTCGTCCAGACACAGTTTGTAGTCCTGGCCATCCGCCTGCATGGTTTCGACGGTGACCTCGAGTTCCAGTTGCTGGTAACCATTGGAACCCACAGTGCCGATCACACCGTCAGGGCTCTTGCCGACCGTGAGGGCAAAGCGCTGCAGATCCACCCAGCCGCTGATGGCTTTGACCGCAGTCTCTTTCACCACGCTGTAGCCCGCCGCGAACACGACACCGTTGCGCACCACTTCACAGGTCACTACGTTGGGTTGCGAAACAGCAAGCTCAGAAGCCCGGAAATGGCCCGATGGCGAGACGCTGCCCGGCCCTGCCAGCATCCGCCAACGCCGCGCTTCGTTGGGCATGATGCGGTTCACCTCGCTCAGCTGGGTGGTCTCACCGTGGCCGACCCTGGGTACGAAAGGTGGGTCAACCGAAACCAGTGGCTGGCTGTTCACCAGGACAAGCGCGTTGTAGCCCTTTGCCGTTGAACCGGCCTGCAATCGTTGCACGCCCAGAATCCGCCGGCCGGCTTGCTGATCAGGCACAAAGCGCGAGCGCCCATTGCCCAGGCTGGCTATCTGGCCCAGCGGCTGCCCGAGCATTTCAAAGCTGACGTTGCCTTTGCCTGCATTCCACAGGTCGATCCCGTTCGCACTCTCTTGCGGGCGATAGGCGCCGAAGGCAGGCATCGCCAGCACTGGCTCGGAAATCACCAGCGCGCGGGCGGCGGCATGGTAAGTCTCCTCACCCTGCTTATATTCAGCTTTGATGATGAATGTCTGCACTTCCTGTCCGATCACTTCCGGTGAAGGGGCCGTGAAAAGGCCATTTCCATCGATCGAACCATGCCCTGCGTCATCATGGCTTTGCGGGTTGATCACCGACCAGGCGCTGGCAGTGATCAGCTGATCCTTGCCGTCGTACAGCCGAAACTGCTGCGTCTTGCCGGCCGTCACCACGGTGCCCATGGTCGGTTTCACCGTCAGTTGCGTGCGCAACGGGTCGATATTGCCGAACATGACGCGGTCCAGCGGCGTACTGTCCACTTTCTTGACAAAGGCATTGAGCTCAGGGAACAGCAGTCGGGCAAGCAGCTCCAGGCCGTCGTCGGAGGCATGGCCACGCCTGCGAACGTGTGACTGAAAGGCGGGAGGTAGCGGTTTTCCTTGAAGCGCGTCAGGTATTGCTGCTCCAGCAAGCGGTTGAGCCGGTCACGGCTATAGACAGCAACCGCCCCCCAGCCTAGCGTTACTGAGCCCTTTTTCATGAGCTCAAGCAGTTCTTCCAGTGAATTGGACATGGTCTCAACCTCCAATGGATGGTGATGTGGCCACACGCAGGCCTGTCGGGCTGGCAGCGCGCCGTGCAGCGTCGAAGTGCAAGGAAAGGGGCAGCGGCAGAATGAGGTGACCTTCCAGGATGAAGACAGAACCTGGAATCGCCCATTTGGCGGTAATCAGCGCGAAACGCGCATCGGCGTCGGCAGATGCAGGGGAATAGCGGCCAGTGGCCTCATCGATCTCGCCAGTCCCTGCAATTGGCAATGCCCACTGGGTGTCTGGCTGGCCTACCCCATCGAACATACCTGTCAACTGCAGGTCGCCATCGGGCAACTGCTTGACGTCGATCACCAGTTCAGGCCGCCGCTGGCGTACCAGCACATAGATTGAACGCGACTCGCTGGTCTCCCGGTTCTGTACCCTGACCTGATCGAGCACGTAGGCCACGTTGGCATCCACCTTACTGCCTGCGGTATAGGTGCAACGCCTGCCATCGCCCTCAGCGACGACCGAGCCCCGTCCTTCTTCGCCATCATCGACCACAGACCAGTCGAGGTCTCCGGTCTGCGCACCCGCCGTGAGGGTCAGTGTGTCGTCGAAGTAGCAGACCCGGATCAGTGGATTGACCGTCAATGTCGCGGGCGCCACAGAGGCCATGCTGATGGCCTGCTTGCTGGTACCCGGGTCGGTGGCGATGATCCGGACCCGCACGGGTTTCCCCGCCATGGCGTGCGCAGGCGGTGCCCGGTATTCACCGCTGGCGGGGTCGATGCGCCCCAGATCACCGACAGTGCCTGGCAAAGCCTCCAGGGACCATGTCAGCCCTTCACGCGGCGGTTCAACGCTGAACGTATGCCGCTGCCCGGGTGCCAGCGTCACGGGGCGATCGACGATGCGCATGCCGGCCGTGCCGTAGCCGCTGGCGAACACGGCCATTCCATCGGGTAACTGGAAGTCGAACGGTACAAGGCGCTTGCCATCTGCCAGCGACAGACCGGCCATCACCTGTTCCGGGATCATCGCCGTCAACTCCCTGGCCAACCCTTCAAGTACCGCCTGCTTGACCAGGAAGGCGACAAACGCATAAATCTCCTCTCGCAGGTCCGATGGCGTGTCGCTGGGCAGGCCACTGACTTCCGTCACTTCGGCCGCCTGCCACGGCCACAAAACCTGCCCTAGCAACATACAACCAGCGCTTTCCTCAGGTGATGCAGGTGCATTCAGGGTGAACACCGTTTGCAGGTCGAACTGGAACGTTGCGGTTCGGCTGTACAGGGGACCTGTTGGCTTGGGCTTGTAGGTGAAGGTCAGCGTGCAATGGGACTTCCAGTGCTGGCGGACCTCATCGTGTTCAAAGGTGACACTCAGAAGGGGCTGAAAATCCGCCAGGGCAGCCCGCGCCTGATCGCTGGCCGGGGCCCCTGCGTCCACGGCAATTTTGAAACCCTCGCAGGCAAACTGATACTTGTCGCTCTCATAAGTGCTGGGGTACACCTCCAACAGGCCGGCCGTGGCATTCAGCCGCTGCAGGTTATTGTCTTCATCGAACTGAGCCTCGAACGCGCCTCCCTCGAGCATCTGCGCCAGGCCCGTGGCGTAAGCTGCACGGTGCAGGAAGCGCGACGTCAGCAACAGTGCGCTGTCGACCGGTTGCGCAAGATCATCGGGGAGCAGGAACGGGTAATCGGACTGCTCAGCGGGCAGGTTGCCCACAGAGCCATTGTTGATACCCGCGAATATCACCAGTGCGGACTTGCCGTCGGCTTTGCTGACGTGGGTGCGTACTTCACTGTGCCGAACCGCCAGGTAGGGGTTGCCAGACAGCGCCTTGAAGTCCGCCAAGGGATAGACCTGCCGGGCGCTGCCCAATCCGCTGAGCACCTCCTTGAAGAATCGCCCGGCGGCCTGCCGCTGTGGCAAACCACCGCCCAGGTCCAGCTCGGTGTCCGTGCCTTCACGCAGGTCGGCGCTCACGCCCTGGGCATCGGCGCTCAGCGGCACTGTCTGAGTGACCGGCAACGGGTCGAGGAGGTCATGAACCGACAGGCTGAGCAACCCGTCGGTCTTGTCCATGACCAGATGGCTGCCGCCTTCCAATGCCAGGCTTTGCCGGACCTTGGGCGACGTGTAGTTCGCTTGCATATCCACCAGTGCGGGCGGCCCCATGCGGTAGCCCGTCAGAATGTGGGTGACATCGGAATCGGGCATGGCGATCTCACCTTCGATATCGCCCAAGGCACTGTCTGGTTGGCTGCAATGTGCCAACGCGAGCAGGTCATTGATGGCCTCGGGACGCGTGGCGAACGTCAGGTCCCAGTTCAGGTGCTTGTGGTTATGCTTCATCCAGGTCGTGATGACCGAGAGGTAATTGGTAGGCATGATGTGGCCCCGCTCAACTGGAGTGCTGAAAGGTATGGGTTTAGGTGAACGCCGGTTGACTACCTGCGCGTTGCCCGTTGCGCTGCCTGCTCAAGGGCCTGATAGGCTTGACTGTGCTGCCCCAGCGGCAGCGGCAGCACGATGAAACCCTCGAGCGTGATGGGTAAGTCGGGGGAGAGCCTCCAGACCGCACCAACCACGCAGAAATGTGCGGGGCTCGCGGCGTCGGCCTGGTAGTAAGGCTTGCCGTCTTCATCGATATCGATCTGCCCCGGGCCATGCACCACCGTCAACTGGTCGACACCTGACGCCTCGCTGAAATGGATCGACAGCCACACCCTGGCGTGTTGTTCATCGCGCTTGTCCACCACCACATCAGAGGGACGTTTCAGGGTCATCTGGGTAACGATGCACAGCGTCCGGTGCTCATTGGTCAAGCTGTTACGGACCTCGACTTCTTCGACGATGAATGACTTGTCGGGCAGGTTCTCGCCGGGGATATAGCGATTGGCCGTGCCCGATTCCTGCGCCAGCCTGCCATGGGGTGAAGCGCCGAGGATGCGCCATTGCAGCGGTCCTTCAGCGACACTGTCCGCCTTGAGGCTGACGCCCTCATCGCCCACCTGGCAGACTGACAGCAATGGGCTGACCTGCAGCGCGTTCTTGACCACGGTGAGCAGGGCCGAACTGGCAAAGCCTGAGCCTGGAACAGTGGCAGTGACACGCACCCTGGTAAATTCACCTTCGATGCCCGTGGCCCCGGGCGCCAGATACAGGCCATGGGTGTGTTGGTCGAAATGGCCCGGGTCATCCGAGGAGCCCTCTACCGACTCGGCCGACCAGGTTACGTTGGCTTGCGCCGGGACGGTGGCAAGCTGCAACGTGCTGCCGTGGGTCACGATTTTTTCCAGGGGGGTGACGGCGAACGTGGTCAGCTGTGGAGCGACGCCGCCAAAACAGGCAATGTCGCGGGGCATGTGCCGCTCGCCTGCGAGTATCGCGCCACCAAAGTTCAGTTTGATGGTCTTATCGATCAATTCCTCCATGTACAGGTCTAAACGAAGGTCCTTGGCGAGTGCGGCTCTTGCTGCGGCAAGGGGGCCGCGATCGGAGCTCAGCGAGACAAATGAAACATTCGGCGCTGCAACTCCCCAAAGTACATGAAAAAGGCTCAACGCGCTGATCTGATCTTCGTAGGGGTCCCCTTCAAATTTAAACGAACCGTCCTGTTTGGGGTATATTTTGTGCTTATACTCTTCAAGTTTCAACGTAGCGCCTTGCAGGTCTTGTATCTGCCAACTGGCTGTTATTTCCACATTGATTTCAGCATGCCAGAGCCCCACGCACGCGTGCCCCCACGTCCAGGACTGCGGCGTGGCGACGATTTCTTCATATCGGGTAAAATCCGCAGTGGCTGTATGAACGGTGACCAGTTCCATGGACACACGGTCCCCTGACACCCGAAACTTCAGCACATCCTTGAGCGACAGCTCATCGGTAATCAAATCGATGTACGCCCGACAATCAACACTACCGCGCCAGTAAGACTCATAGTAAGGACTAACAAAACTTTCTTTCTCTGCGGCGATCACACCTGCAATGGCAGTCGCTGTCAGATCACCGTTTTCTGCACGTTCAAATTCAAATTCAACATTCGTGAAAAACTCCAATGGCAGTTTGCTTAACACGGTAGCCAACGCCACCCAGGCCTTATCAAGCAGTACCGTCGCCGAGTAATCACCGTTGTCATCGGGAATCAAGTAACGGTATTCCGGGCCAGGCATATTCTGCGGCCCGTTACTGGGCCCCATGGCGACCAGCCCCACGAGCGCACCGTCCACGTCAGCGGCGTCATCGCTCTCCATCGGGGCCAGGGCGACCGAGGGGTTACGCTGGGTACGCAGGATGAACGACTCGGGCCGCATCAGGTCATTTTCGCCATGTTCGATGCTGCCGAATGACCAGACACGTTGATGGTCCGGCAACCCCCGAAACAGCTCCTTGAAGAAGTCCCCCCCCAGCTCGCGAACGCGCCTGGAATCCGAGAAGGTCACTACAAAGTCATCACTGTTGTGCAAGTCCAGCGTCAATGCGCCGTTGTCAGCGACATAGCCAGGCACGTCGGACAGTTCCAGACGCAGGCGCAGCTCTGGCCCGACCAGAGGTTCTATCCGATCGATCCGCTGTGGGTACCAATGGGCCCCCACCTGCTTCAGCCCTCCCTGGTTGCCGCCGAGTATTTTCATACGCAGGCTGGCACGCGAACCGGTGATATCGGCATTATCGAATGACAACCGCGGGTGATCCAGAACAAAGTTCTGCATATAAACCTTGTAACCATTGTCCGGCGCCGTCTCACCGCTGATAGGGTCCAGGTAAGCGCTGGTCTTGAAGCGCCGTATATATTCCTGGGTCAATAAAGCGTCCGCCTTGTCCTTCTGGATAGCGAAAATCGTATTCCACCCCAACATCCGGTAGTCAGACTGCAACCACTCCAGCAAATCCTGTTTCGAATTGCTCGACATAAATCACCTCACATTTACACACACGCAGGCGCGTCTGTTTAAGAAACCAGCTTAAGATCAACGATTGGAAATGCCCGCCAGGTTTCGCCGTCATCGAAACTTGCAGATACGGTCAATCTGAAATCTTTGCCTAAGTCCAAGTTCCCGAGAAACTGTTTGGGCAGGTAGGCTTTAATAACGCCATCAGAATATTCGTCGTATGTCACCGCCTCGGTGGGGGGGCGCAGAATATGCGTGACATCCTGGCCAGATGCCGAACGGCCTAGCGCCTCGATACCCAGCAATTGCCCTTCTGCCATGAACGTCCAAAAAGGCAGCGTGCACAAAGCGCCACCCACTGGAACCTCATGCAGTTTCAATTCCCGGTTCTCGGCACCTTCGACCTGAATTATCGGGTAGCTGCGCTGATCGAAATCGCTTACCCGCAGCTCGAACTTTTCTGATGTGCGTGGCGTTTCGCCGGCGCGGGTGACGGTGTAGTACACCCACAGACGTCTACCCAGATTGGCGGCCATGGCCGACCGCGGCACCGTGAACAGGCGTGTGTCACCTGACGGCGGCCGGGGAACGATGGCTGCCCCCGTGCTGCCGTGCCCTTCCCAATGCAGGTTGACGGTCGGCGCAGGCTCCGCGCCATCACCCAGCTCGGCCTCTGCCGGGATTCGCACTTTGGCGCCAGACTCCAGCCTGCTTGGATGGACCACGCCCTGGTACGACGCGTCACCGTCTTCCTGCGTGGCGTCCGGGATTATCGGTAAAGGCAGGTAAAGCTTGCGCTGCAAGACCAGATCCAGCACTTGGGAGCGCCTCTGCGCGCCCTGACGCGAAAACTCATAGCTGAACGCGAACCGCTTGCCGCGGTTGACCTCGCTCTGCAGCCACTCCCGCTCCAGGTGGAAGGTCAAGCGTTTGCTGTCCACCGAACTCGCATCCACACGCAGGCTGCGCAGCGTCACCTCCGGCCCTACGGCATAGAGCACCAGCGAATCGCCCAATTCCAGCTCCGGATATGCGATGAACCTGATCAACACGGACTGGGTCACATCGATCGTGCTGCCAACCCATGAGCTGGCCAGCTGGCGCCTGGAATACGCCCTGGTGAACGGGTTGTTGTGCGTGAGCAAGGTCGAGCCCCCGACCGGTGCCCGTGAATATCTCTACTACCAGGACCGTGGCCATCTGTTCCCCGGTGACGCCCGGCCCCCCCTGCCGCGCGTGACCCGGCACGTCATCGAACCGCGCGGTGGCCAACCTGCGTTCCAGCGAACCTATACCTATCCGGGCTTGAACAACTTTCTGGGTTACGGCGCCGGGATCGGTTGGTCTGACAACGGGCTGGACAACCTGTACGAGTCGAAACGGTACGACTATGAGTATCAAACGGTCGAAACCTTGCGCGACGAGGACGGAACGGCACTGCGCGACATCACCCGCACCTTCAACCGCTTCCATCTGCTGACCTCGACCAGAACCGTGCAGAACAACTGCGTACATGAAGTCACCATGCAGTACAACATCAAGGACGTCCCCTTCAATCAACAGGTGTCGACCCTGCAAATGCCGATCAGGGAACAGACACGCTGGTCGCTGGCGGACAACATCACGCGCAGCCGACTTGAAACCGTCGAAACCACCTACGATACATCGGGCAACATCATCTGGCGCAAACTCGCCAACGGCGTGACCGAGACCCAAGAGTGGTATGGCACCCAAGCGGAAGATGACTACCCCGGTGATGCCAATGGTTTCGTTCGTCACCTGAAGAGCAAAACCACCACCCCGGCGAGCAGCGGCCGGGGGCAAGCCCCTGTTCTCACTCAGCACTACCGCTACAAGGCGCTGGCGCCACTGGCAGGCAACGCCATCACCCTCAACCCGATGATTGTCGAGCACAGTGAAACCCTGACGCATGCGCACGATCCGGCGCATCCCCTGGAAGAGAAAATTTACTATTACCTCGATGCGCCCAAGTCCAGCCTGCGGCACGGCCGTCGCTATCAGGAGGTGGTGAAACGCAACAAGCTGGAAACCACCACCCAGTACCAGTTCAATTCACTGCTAGACCCTCTGGGCGGCCATCAGGTACTGGAAACCCGCAAGACCCTCTTTGGTTACGACGGCGCGCAACGGTCCACCGTTCAACGGCGCTCGCTGCTGCATGGCGAGAAGCTCTACGAACTCAACGAGAACGGGGTTCACACACAATGGGCGTACGACGCCCTGCGCCGAGTCACCGAGGAAAGGGTATCGCCAGAGACACCGTTCGGCGCGCAGTACTTCGACGGCCTGGACCGCCTGATAGGGACCACCACCGGTGACCGGACGGAGTACTTCCTGTTCCGCGACGGTGAATCGATACCGCGCCAACGCATCAACCCCGCTGGCGAGACCATCGAGCAGGACTACAACCTGCAGCTGACCAATGAGCCGATCAGCAACACCGCGCCCGAGGAACACGCCAGCTTCGCCTACGACCCTGTCAGCGCCCGATTGCTGAGCGACGACAACCGGCAATGCGCACGGCGCTTCGAATACAACAAAGCCAATCAGCTGACCGCCGAACACTGGGAGGACAAGCGCGACGGCAAGACCTGGAGCCGCATTCATAGCAGCACCTTGCAAGATCGTCTGAAGAACACCCACGAACCCTACGGTGAAGACACCACCCATGAATACGACGCCCAGGGCCGCCTGGTCTCAACCCTTCAGGGGCAGCTGCAGGCCGAGTTCAAATACGATGATCTGGGCCGCATAGAACTCATCACAAGCCATGACCGAGCCAGCGCACAGGCCCTGGAAACCAAGATCGAGTACGACGACCAGGACCGTGAAGTCAAACGCACCTGGCGTCAGCCCGGGCAGCCAGAACGCACACAGGAAACCGTCTGGGACAAGGATGACCTCCTGCTCAGCCGCACCCTGCAGGTCGGCGGAGTATCGCGACTGGTCGAAAAGTTCGGTTACGACAGCCATGCACGCCTGAACATGTACAACTGCACAGGGCCGGACCAACCTCGCGATGCGCTGGGCCGCAGCATCGCCATGCAGGTGTTCAACTTCGATGCCTACAACAACATCGAGTTGACCGTCACTTCCTTCACAGGTGGGCCGGCCGCTGAACGCGCCACGTTCATTCATGCCGAACGCGACCCCTGCCAGCTGCAGCGTATCGAGTACACACCGCCGCGCACCGCGCCCAATCCTGAGTTCAGCTACGATGCCAATGGCAACCTGACCCGAGACGAGCAAGCCCGGCCAATTCGCTACGACAGCCAGAACCGGTTGCTGGGCCTTAACGACAGCGGCGCCCCGGACACCTATGGCTACGACGCAGGCGGCTTGCTGGTCAGCAGGCCCGAGGCCGGCGAGCGCACGCTGCTGCTGCATGACGGCCAGCGTTTGCGCATGGCCGTGCGTGACAGCCTGCAAACCCTGTACCTGCATCATGACGAGCAGGCGCTGGGCCAGCAGCAGAAAGGCACTGGTGCGCAATCGCCCCTGCTGCTGCACACCAGTGCCAGCCACAGCGTGATCGCCGAGAGCCAGGCCGGCAGCACGCGCGCCGTCCGTTATACCGCCTATGGCGAGCGGCACGCCGACGATCCACTGCTCGGCACCCTGGGCTACAACGGCGAAGCGCTCGATCCCGACAGCGGCTGGTACCTGCTCGGTAGCGGCTACCGCGCCTACAACCCGGTGCTGATGCGCTTTCACAGCCCCGACGCACTCAGCCCCTTCGGCGCGGGGGGGCTGAACTACTACGGCTATTGCCAAGGCAACCCGATAACCTTCCGCGACCCGACCGGGCATTACAGCATCGGCTACAGCGGGCAAAGCCGATCGCTGGCAGACCTGAATAGCTACAGCATCTGGCGGGGCAAGGCCTTAGGTGCGATCGGCTGGACGGGGATAGGCCTGGGCATACTCTTCGCCGCAGTTGCCTCCGTGGCCGCCGTCGTGGTGACAGGTGGCGTAGCTGCGCCGGCAATCGCGGCTGCCTGGGCAGCCGCCGGTGGCGGCATCAGTGGCGCGGGTGCGGCACTTTCGGCAGGTGTCGGGGCAATTGCCAGCGTATCGCTCGCCGTCGGCATCAAGTTGGCGGCCGCGGTGGCTACAGCCACGTTGTCAGTCACCGGTACGGCGCTCCAAACGGAAGCGATACTTTCGGGGCATGAAAAGCGGAACAATATTGGGACAATCCTGAATTACTCGGCAGCTATCTTGGGGCTTGCGGTGGGCGCGATGCAGTTGATTGCAAAAATACCAAATCTTGCATGGCGCGCTGGCAGTTATACAGTCACAACGATCACCGACGACCCTCTAATAAACAGCGGGAAAACCCTATCCGAATTAAAAATGGCAAGGCAAATCATCCACCCAAGAAGCCCTGTCTCAGTCTCAAAATCCAAGCATTTCTTCCCCGTAGCAGAGGATATTCCAGTCGGCCATAAAATATATTTACCGTCTACAGAAATCAGACGCTAAATAACAAACCGAAACACAAAACCCGTCACTGCAGTTAAACACTTCAGGCAGGCATACTTGTTGGAGACAACAATGAAACCACTAACGTTCAGCACGCAGCAACATGACCGCACCACCAAAGCCCGGCGCAAGTATCTGAAGTTGCAAGATGCCCCTGACAAGACAGCGCCGTTACCGGTGACCGCCCCCAATGTCCAAGGCATCATCGACAGTGACGATGGCACGCTGCACAAAGACCGCCTGAAAACCGACCTGACCGTCGAGATCCCCGCATGGTCTGACCTGCCACCGGGCAGTGATCCAAATGACTACTCGACGTTACAACTGCAGTTCACCTTGACTGGCGCCGAAAACACCTTCAGGGCCATTGGCCCTGTCGAAAAGTTTCTCCCGCCCCTCGTGCCAGGAGACTTTCCGTTAGCACTGGCTTTTCCCCAGGCGTCCATTCCACGCAATGGCAAACTGTGGATTCGCTACGAACTGGTCGACCACAAGGGCGACCAATATGTTTCACACCCCATCGAGCTGATCTGCGACAGTGTTCCGCCCTGGGGGGATGAGCCCGCTCCCCCGCTGACCGCGCCCACGGACATCATCAACGAAGCCTACCTGACCAACCACCAAGCCGGCATTGAACTGGGTATACCTGAGTACCCGGACCGTACATCCAAAGATACCTACCAGGCGTTCTATCTGAAGGAATGGCCTGAAGAAAATGCGGACTACGATAACCCTGTCGTCAATGGCACCGTCACAGACGACCGCAAGATAACCATTCCGGCAGATGTGGTACGCAGCCTGGGTGATGGCAGGTTCTACATCGTCTACTACTTGTTCGATAAAGCCCAGAACCGCAGTCGCATCCGGCTGCCGGCGACGGTCGATGTGGTGCTCACACCAGAGCCCAAGGACCTGCTGCCACCCGAGGTGCCGCTAGCGGCAGATGACGGCGTACTGAGCCTGAAAGATGCACAGGCGGGTGTGCACATAGAAATACGGGCTTACACCAATTCCCGCAAAGAGGACAAGATCGCGATCAAGTGGGGCACGACGCCCCTGATCGTCGAACAGGTAGGCTCACGCCCATTCCCTGTTTCGATACCCGTACCCAGCGATATCTTGCGAAACGAATACGGCAAGGCTTCCGGGGAGGTAGCGACCCCTGTCAGCTACCAGGTGTTACGTGGCCACGCCGCCTACGGACCGGCGGCCGATGACTTCGCTGTCGACTTTTCCGTTGCTGGCCCGGAACGCCCTGACCCCGACCCCGACTGGCCGGACCCGGTCAACGACAAGATGCTCGAGCCCACAATCACCAGTTTCAGCGGCGATACGAATCTCATTCCCCCGGCCGACCGCGGCAGAGACGCCACGCTGACCTTCAAGGTATTCGAGGGCGCCGCAGCCCCCCAGGTAGTGGACTTCTACTGGGACGGCACGCAGGTGACCCCGGCACGCTGGGTTGTCGATGAGGCACCCGGTGCCGACAAGTCCGTCACGATTCCGTGGAGCTATATCGAGGCAGCTGGTAACAAGCTGGCGCTGCCTGTGCATTACACCGTGAGGGGCGACGAAAACGCGCTCAATGAACAGGAGTCGCTTCCACAGTTCGTAGAGGTATCGGCCATCGACATGACGGCCGACGATCTCGAGTTCCTGGGTTTAACGGACCGGCTCTGGCTGAGTTGCCAATCCCTCTGGGACCCTGATGACCCCTCCGCCGCCCCGGCGATCAGGGTGAAGGTACCGCCCTGCAGCCGCTTCAACGTGCCACCAAACACCACCATGACACTGAACTGGGTGGTGTATGACCAAATTGTGGATGGCAACCTGATCGATGGCGTCGAGAAAACCTGGACTGTGACCTTGAACGCCGGGCAGATCGCGAACGGCTTCGTCACGCGAGTCGAGCCGTACGATCAGCACATCAAGCCCATCTATGACGCCGCGCCGTCGGGCGGGCGGGCCGAGGTGAACTACGTCATCAACACGCAGCCACCTATTACCTCCAATACCACGACCAACAAGATCAGCGTCGCCGATCAGGGTACCGGAGGCTCGTGTGACGTGAGCCAACCTTGAGCAAGCCTCGGCAGCGGCTTTGGCAATCGTCCGCTGCCGATCCACTTATAGGAATTTTCCATTGAAGAGTAGGAATTTCCTTACATTTTTTGCGACTTAACGCGCTTAGCCTCGCGGTATGCGGATTGTTCTCCAGCGAAAAGCAGAACGGTCTTACAAAAATTTGTTCACTTCGAGGTTTTCCCTGAATGCCGAGCCGCCTTTTTCACGCCCTTCGCCACTGTTCAACACCCGCTCATCTCGTGCTGGCGGGCCCGTTGTTTTTCGCCAGTGCCTGCTGGGCAGAAACCCTCGTAGATGCCGATACTCAGCTGGATGCCGGCAGCACACTCGACAGCTACCGGGTGATCGGCCCGGCCGTTCTGACAGCCACCGGGGCGACGACGTTGCAGATCGCCGCCCAGGCGGGCGCCACCGTGAACCTGTCGGATAGCCAGGTCACCGCTGAATCGAATGGCAATGGCCTGGCGCTCAATGGTGCCAGTGCCACCGTACACCGCTCGACCATCCGCAGTGACGCCCGTGGCCTGGCGCTGAGTGCTGCAGGGGCGGGAAACGGCTCGCGCGCCTTGATCAACGACAGCGTGATCGAAGGCGGCGTACAAGGCGCGACCCTCAATGCCAGTTCTGCCGAACTGCAGCGCAGCGAACTACGCGGGACGGGCGCCAGCAGCGAGGGCGCACGCCTGGTTGCCGGCACCCTGATTGCCAGGGACGGCAGCACCATCAGCGGCGGCAATTATGGCGCGCGCATTCTTGAGGACGACGGCCGCGGCTCTACGCTGGTGGTCGACAACAGCCTGATCGAGGGACGCAACGGGCCAGCGATTGCCGTCGGCCGAGGGGCCGGCTTTGCAGCATCGGCGCAGATCGACGTTATCAACGGTGCCAGCCTCAGTGGTGGCAACGGCATGCTGCTGCACGTGGCGGAGGATGCTGCCGCCAACCTGCGGGTCAACAACAGCCACCTGGTCGGCGATATCGTCGCCGCCAGCGGCGGCACCGCCAACGTGCTGCTGGAAAACTTCGCCACCCTCAAAGGCCGGCTGGACAACGTTGCAAGCCTGGAAATCAACAGCGGTGGCGAATGGACCCTGGTCGACAACAGCCAGGTGACCGACCTGTCACTGGATAACGGTGCCGTGCGCTTCGGCGGGCCGGGCGAATTCTTTACCCTTTCCGTGGAAAACCTCACCGGCAACGGCACCTTCATCATGGAGGCCGATTTCAGCACCTCGCAGTCGGACTTCCTCGACGTGACGGGCACCGCCAGCGGCAACCACCAGTTGCTGATCAGCGCCAGCGGCAACGATCCGCTGACAGACAACAGCCTGCATGTGGTGCATACCGCTGCTGGTGATTCACAATTCTCGCTGCTGGGTGGCTCCGTGGACCTGGGAGCCTATTCCTACGACCTGGTGCAACGCGGCGACAATGACTGGTACCTGGACGCGACCACCCGTACGGTCAGCCCCGGCACACAAACGGTGATGGCCTTGGCCAACGTCGTGCCGACCATCTGGTACGGCGAGCTCGGCGTGCTGCGTAGCCGCATGGGCGACGTGCGCCGCAACCCTGGCAAGGCCGGTGGCTGGGTACGCAGCTACGGTAACCAATTCAATGTCTCGGCGACGTCTGGCGCGGCGTACCAGCAACAGCAACAAGGCCTGTCGATCGGCGCAGATGCGCCCCTGGCAGCTGGCGACGGCAACTGGCTGGTCGGGATCACGGCCGGCTACAGCAATTCCGACCTGAACCTTGCCCGCGGCTCTTCGGCCAGCGTCGACAGCTACCACGCCGGTGCCTACGCCACCTGGCTCGATCCCGAAAGCGGCTATTACATCGACACCGTGGCGCGCATCAACCGTTTCCGCAATCAGGCCGACGTGCGCCTGAGTGACGGCAGCAAGGCCAAGGGTGACTACAGCAACCTGGGTGCTGGCGTTTCGCTGGAGGTGGGGCGTCATCTGAACCTGGCCGACGACTGGTTCCTCGAACCGTTCGCTCAACTGTCCGGGCTCGTGGTCCAGGGCAAGGACTACAGCCTGGACAACGGCATGCGCGCCAACAGCAACAGTACCCACTCGCTGCTGGGCAAAGTGGGTACCTCGGTCGGGCGCACCTTCAGCGCGGGCACAGGCCGTAGCGTGCAACCCTACCTGCGGGTGGCAGCAGTTCATGAGTTCGTCAACGACAACCAGGTGAAAGTCAACGACAACCGCTTCAGCAGCAACCTGGCCGGTTCGCGTGCTGAAATCGGTGC
Source organism: Pseudomonas alloputida (assembly GCF_021283545.2). Classification (NCBI taxonomy): domain Bacteria; kingdom Pseudomonadati; phylum Pseudomonadota; class Gammaproteobacteria; order Pseudomonadales; family Pseudomonadaceae; genus Pseudomonas; species Pseudomonas alloputida. The sequence continues at coordinate 4,644,988 of NZ_CP128540.1, forward strand.
AGGGGTGGCGGTCGCCTGGGGCGAAAAATGGCAGGCCCACGCCGACTTCGATTACAGCCATGGCAGCAAGCTTGAACAGCCATGGGGCGTGAGCGTCGGCGCCCGTTACAACTGGTAAAGAAACGAGGGAAGGCCAATGCGCCTTCCCTTCTGCATTCATGCGTGACACATGGAGATGGACGATGACACAGAACAAGCGCTCCGGTAACCGCAGAACTCCAACCCCTGAACTGGACTCGGCCTCTCTTGTCCCCCCAACCGTACCAAGCGTGGTGGACGATGTTGAAGGGGGGAAACCCAACACGGTCGAGTTCCGGGCAACCTATTCCCCCCTGCGGGTGGAGTTCCACCCGTGGGCAAATTCGCACCCGGAAATAGATGAGGAATACCTTTTCCTCTACTGGAATGACGTACTGGTCGACAAGAAGACCTTCAGCAAGCCTATCGAACCTGAAGAGCTATTCATATTGGTACCGGTCGACAAGCTTATTGAAGGCCCGCACCGCCTGCACTACGAAGTCACGCTGTACAGCGATACCCATGTGTCTTCACGGCCACTGGATATCTACATCGACAAGACCCCGCCACTGCTCCCCGCGGATGATCGATTAATGCTTCCCGACTACGTTATTCGCGAAGGTGTCACCGAGGAGTACCTCGCGGCCAACGGCGACAAGCTCGTCTGCACAGTCCCCTCGTTCATTGGTGCAGAGCCGGGCGATGTCGTGAAGTGGTTTTACAGCGAGAACGGCGCCGGGCAGGAAATGGTCGACATGATGACACTGACCCAGGAGCACATCGAAACACTGGGCCCGCTAGGCACCAGCAAACCGCTCGAGCTGACCTTCCCGGGCGCTTTCATTCGCCAGTCCGGCAACGGCACGCGTTACGTGCGTTATGAAGTGCAGGACCGCGCTGGCACACAGCCCCAGCGTGCGCTAGCGGTCGCGTTGGAGTCCGACCTTTCCCTGGCACCACGCGAATTGCCACCGCCACGCATCAAGGAGGCGAAGGGCAGCGATTACCAAAGCACGCTGGAACCTGGCAACGCATTCGACGGCGTCACATTCGTCATACCCGACGATGCCGACATCAGGCCGAATGAAACTGTCACCGTATTCTGGGGCCAACCCGGGACGCTCGGCGGTTACTCCACCAGCACGCCCATATCGCCAGGCGCACTTGAATACCTGATCCCCAGCCAATATGTGCCGCCGCACATGAGCGGCCGGGTGGAACTGTATTACCAAATCGACAAGCCTGACGTGCCCCCCTCGCCTTCGCACTATGTCACGGTGCGGAAAATCGAAGGACTGCCAATCGTGCAGTGCAGTGATATCCGCAACCGCGCACTGAATCTGCGCACACTGGGCGAAAGCACCACCTTTACCCTGGAAAGCTGGCCGTTCCGGCATACGTCGCAATTCGTCAACGCCTGGATCGACGGGGTGGAAAGCGGCAACGTCACTCGGGAAATCAGGCTGCCGATTGCCACCGCGCTGCCTGTACCCAGCGAAACGGGCGTGATGGTGCTGGGTAGCGTCACGAAAACCGAACTGTTGAGGCTGGCAATCAACTATCAGTTCCGGGTGTCGGTTGAAGTGTCGTTCGACGATAAGCTGAGCTGGTTGAAATTTCCCGATGCGGCAGCCCAACTGGAAGACAAGCCGTAGCCCGATGCAAAAAAAAAACGCCACCCGAAAGAGTGGCGTTTTTTGCAGTGAAGCCAAATGTGGGGATGCCCATGGATCCCGATGGCTTTGACCGAAACGAAAAAAGACGCCGAAGCGTCTATTTTCGAGGATCTACAGACCTCCGTGGAAGGCTGTAAATCTTGATTTGGAGCGGGAAACGAGACTCGAACTCGCGACCCCGACCTTGGCAAGGTCGTGCTCTACCAACTGAGCTATTCCCGCAATTTGAAGCTTTACCACGTTCGGCGTGAAGCGCCTTTACGACCTTCACCACCACTGCACCGCATAGACGCCACAGTATTTAAACTGGAGCGGGAAACGAGACTCGAACTCGCGACCCCGACCTTGGCAAGGTCGTGCTCTACCAACTGAGCTATTCCCGCATTTGGCGTCCCCTAGGGGACTCGAACCCCTGTTACCGCCGTGAAAGGGCGGTGTCCTAGGCCACTAGACGAAGGGGACACACAACACTTTTCAGTGCACCAGAACATGAACCTCACGATTCAGCCTGGGTTTTCTTTTCCTGCCCCGCCGCTAAGCAGTGCCGGAGAAACTGGAGCGGGAAACGAGACTCGAACTCGCGACCCCGACCTTGGCAAGGTCGTGCTCTACCAACTGAGCTATTCCCGCATTGGCGTCCCCTAGGGGACTCGAACCCCTGTTACCGCCGTGAAAGGGCGGTGTCCTAGGCCACTAGACGAAGGGGACACGCTGCTGGCATTACTGCCTGCTTTCACTCCCTGCCGCGTTTCGCTGTGTGCTTTACGCTGCAAGTGGCGCGCATTCTATGGATGGTTCGGGAAGGCGTCAACCCCTTTGTAGAAATTTATTTAAATCAATGACTTCCGGGTACACCTAGCGCTGTTTTGGTACGCCTGTTGGGGTCTGGCGTTGATTTTCTGGCGTTAACTCAGCATTAATGTGCCAGCATCCAGTCATGGCACAGTTTGCCGATAGAAAAAGAGAATGGCTGTCAGGGCTCTCGCGAGCAAGCTCGCTCCTACACTCAATCATGCAAACCTATTCATGAGGCTTTAACGGTGACACCACTTCTGATCACCCTGCTCATCGTGGCGGGCATCGCGTTGCTGATCGTGATCGGCTACCTCAACAATGTGGTCGAGAATGGCAAGCTTGAGCGCGCCCGGATGAAGATCGAGCTCGCCGACCGCCTGCGCCGCTGTGGCGAGATCACCGAAACGTTCCCCGGCCAGTTCATGACCCCGGCCCTCAAGTTGCTGCTGACCCGCCTGGAGCTGAACCTCAACCAGCGCCTGCTGGCGGTGGACAAGCACAATGCCGAATTCAAGGCGCGCATCGCCGAACTGGAAGGGCTGATTGCCCTGGGCGACAAGATCCCGGTCAACAACCCACCCAACCCGATCCACACCGAGATCAAGGCCAAGGACGTACGCTTCTTGCTGGAGGCGCTGCACAATCAGGTGACCCGCGCTGCCCATGAGGGCTTCTTGCCCGCTGTCGAGGCCAAGCATTGGGTCAAGGAAATCCGCCATATCCTGGTGCTGCTGCATATAGAGTTCTTCAACAACCTCGGCCAACAGGCCCTGCAAAAAGGCCAGCCCGGCCAGGCGCGCCTGGCCTTCGAGCGCGGCGTGCAGTATTTGCGCAAGCAGCCGGAGCCGAAGGTGTATGAAGAGCAGCTGACGTATCTTGAGAAACTGTTGGCCCGGGCCAATGCCCAGGTACTGGACCGCATGGCCCCGGCAGAAGACGAGCACAACGAATTGACCGATGGGCTCAAGACCGATGAGGAAGAAACCTGGAAGAAGAAGGTGATCTACGACTGATTGGTTAACCTGTGCCGGCCTCTTCGCGGGTAAACCCGCTCCTACAAGCGAAGAGGCCGACTCAGGCAACATTGATCAGCAGTCAGTCAACGCCAGAAAGATCGCCGCCAACCGCTCCAGCCCCACCTGGTCCGCCTCGCTGAACCGCCCGACCGTCGGGCTGTCCAGGTCCAGCACGCCAATCAACCTGCCGTCCTTCACCAACGGGATCACCAGCTCGCTGTTGGAGGCACTGTCACAGGCAATGTGGCCAGGGAATGCATGTACATCCTCAACCCGCTGGGTCTGCCGCGTTGCCGCCGCAGCCCCGCACACACCTTTACTGAACGGAATGCGCACGCACGCCACCTGCCCCTGGAACGGGCCCAGCACCAGCTCTTCGTTGCGGTTGAGGTAGAACCCCGCCCAGTTCAGGTCGTCCACCTGGTTATACAGAAACGCGGAAAACTGCGCGGCGTTGGCGATGAAGTCACGCTCGTCGGCGAACAGCGCCTGCACTTGCGCCGCCAGCAGGTTATAGCCGTCGAGGCCGGCGCCACTGGCATTGAGGTCGATCATTTACTTTTGCTCCAGCAATTGCAGCCCGACCCAGTAGCGGGCGAACTGATAGGCACAACGGCCATTACGGTTGCCGCGGCCGGTGGCCCAGCGCACGGCGAGGATGTCGAGTGCTTCGGTGCGTTGCCACACAAGGCCAGCAGGTTGCGCCAACTGGCCAATCCAGTGCTCGACAACGTTCAGGAAATGGTCCTGGGTGAACGGGTAGAACGACAGCCACAGGCCAAAACGGTCAGACAGGGCAATCTTGTCCTCCACCGCTTCGCTGGGGTGCAGCTCGCCGTCGACACGCTTCCAGTTCTCGTTGTCGCTTTCCTTCTCGGGCACCAGGTGGCGGCGGTTGGAGGTGGCGTACAGCAGCACATTGTCCGGGGCCTGCTCCAGCGAGCCGTCGAGCACGCTCTTGAGCACCCGGTAGTCGCCCTCCCCGGCTTCGAACGACAGGTCGTCGCAGAACAGGATGAAGCGTTGCGGCAGCTTTTGCAGCTGCTCGACCACCCGTGGCAGGTCGGCCAGGTGGTCACGTTCGATTTCGATCAAGCGCAGGCCGGCGCTGGCGTGCTCGGCCAGCAAGGCACGGACCAGCGACGACTTGCCAGTACCGCGCGAGCCCCACAGCAGCGCGTGGTTGGCCGGCAGGCCGTTGATGAACTGATGGGTATTGCGGCCCAGCTGGTCGCGCTGTTTGTCGACGCCGATCAGGTCGGTCAGGCGGATATCCAGGCTGACGTCCAGCGGCAGCAGGTAGCCGCTGCGGCCATCACGCTGCCAGCGCGCGGCCAGTGTGGTGCCCCAGTCGATGTGCGGGCGTTGTGCCGGCAACAGGGGTTCAAGGCGCGCCAGTACCGATTCGGCGCGGTCCAGAAAAGCGATCAAGCGAGCGTCCATGACGACTCCTAACAATCTCAGTTTTTTGGGGGCCGCTGCGCGCCCCTCCGCGGGCTTGCCCGCTCCCACAGGGCTTGCGTTCAGCCTGGGGCTAAGCTGTACCTGTGGGAACGGGCAAGCCCGCGGAGGGGCGCCAAGCGGCCCCCGCTTGGCGATCAACTGAAATGAACAGACAGACCCACCAGCAGCCGGGGCTATTCGGCTATGCTTGCGCAGCGCAAGGAACGGGAAACCGGCTCGGGACTCATGGATATCAAGTTCACCAATCGCCTGTCATACAAGCAAGCCCGGTTGACAGTCCTGGTCGGCTTCATCCTGGGAACATTGCTCAGTCTCATCCAGATCGGCATCGATTATGCCAGCGAAGACGCGTCCATCAACCGTGAAGTGAACGCGTTGCTGCAAATCAGCCACAACCCGGCCTCGCGCATCGCCTACAACATCGACTCGGAACTGGCGCTGGAGCTGACCCGCGGCCTGCTGCAGTCGCCGGCCGTCATCCGCGCACGGCTGATCGACAACAACGAAACGGTACTGGCCGATGTCGAGCGGCCAAAACTGCAGGACCGCTATCGGCCACTGAGCGACTTCCTGTTCGGCGAGCAACGCCAGTTCAAGGAGCGCCTGTACCTGACCCACATGCCAGAGCAATACCTGGGCACCCTGTACCTGGACATCGACACCTTCGCCTTCGGCAGCCGCTTTCTCGACCGTGCCGGCATCACCCTGCTCAATGGTTTTGCCCGCAGCCTGGTGCTCACCGGCCTTCTGCTGGCGCTGTTCTACATGATGCTGACCAAACCGCTGGTGACGGTGATCGGCGCACTCAGCGGCAGCGACCCGCGCAAACCCCGGCAAACGCGCCTGGAATGCCCACATGGACACGAGCATGACGAAATCGGCGTGCTGGTGAAGGTCGCCAACCAGCAGTTCGTCAGCATGGCCACCGAGATCGAACAGCGGCGCACCGCGGAAAACCGCCTGACCCAGTACCTGAACGAGCTGGAAGACATCGTGTCGGCGCGCACCAACGAGCTCAAGGCCAGCAACAGCAGCCTGAGCCTGTCCAACCAGGAGCTGGAACAAGCCCGCAGCCGAGCGCTGGACATGGCCCAGGCGCGCGCCGCCTTCCTGGCCAACATGAGCCACGAAATCCGCACCCCGCTCAACGGCATGCTCGGCATGATCGCCCTGGCGCTGGACAACACGCTGCCCAGCGAGCAACGCCAGCAACTGGCTATCGCCCATGACTCGGGCAAGGTGCTGGTAGAGCTGCTGAACGATATTCTTGACTTGTCCAAGTTCGATGCCGGCCAGCTAGAGCTGGAACGCATTGCGTTCGACATGGGCTCGATGGTGGAAGACACCGCCAACCTGCTGTCGCAGAACACCGCGCAAAGTGTGGAGCTGACCTGCCTGATCGCCAGCGACTTCCCCAGCAGCGTGCTCGGCGACCCCACGCGTGTGCGGCAGATCGTCAGCAACCTGCTGTCCAACGCGCTGAAGTTCACCCGCTTCGGCCGCGTCGACGTGCGCTTGGCGGCCATTGTCGGTGGTGTGCGTCTGGAGGTACGGGATACCGGCATCGGCATCCCCGAAGACGCCCAGGCGCGCATCTTCCAGCCCTTCACCCAGGCCGGTGCCGGCATCACCCGCCAGTACGGTGGCACCGGCCTGGGCCTGGCTTTGACGCGTAACCTGTGCAAGGCCATGCAGGGCCACCTGCACATTCGCTCCGAGCCGGGCTTTGGCAGCTGTTTTACCGCCGAATTGCCGCTGACCGTGCACACCGAAGCCATCCCGCCAGCGCCCTTGCATGGCCGCGTGGCCGCACTGAGCGCAGCCGGCAGCGGGCTCAATGAACTGTTGCAGCACTTGCTGCCCGCCTGGGGCCTGACCTACCAGCGCCATGACAGTTGCGCCACGCTGGTTGCCGCAGTGATCGACCTGTTGATCACCGACGACGTCGAGCACCTGTTCGAACTGCGCCCGGCATTGAAAACCCCGATTCTGCTGGTGACCGCCTACGGCAACTTCCTGCCCAACGAGCAGTCCCTGGCCTTGGCCCCGCTGCACCAGCTGGCCCGACCATTGGCACGCAACGCCCTGTACCAGACCCTGCGCCGCACCTTGCAAGGCCATGAGCCCGAACACCCGCTGGCCATCCCGGCCATTACCCAGGAGCAAGGCCGTGCGAGGATACTGCTGGTAGAGGACAACCCGGTGAACCAGTTGGTGGCCAAGGGCATGCTGGCCAAGCTCGGCTGCCAGGTGCAACTGGCCACCCAGGGCGCGGAGGCCCTTGAGCTGCTGGCGCGCGAGGAATTCGACCTGGTGCTGATGGACTGCAACATGCCGGTGATGGACGGCTACGAGGCCAGCCGGCGTATCCGCCAAAGCGGCCGCTGGCCCGAGTTGCCCATCGTCGCCCTCACCGCCAACGCCATGCCCGAAGAACGCGAACGCTGCCGGGCGGCGGGCATGAACGACTACCTGGCCAAGCCATTCCGCCGCGAAGAGCTACTGGCCCTGGTCGACCATTGGGTGCCCTTCAGCGGCTGAGCAAACGCTCGATGTCCGCCTCCAGGGCCTGTGGCTTGGTGGTGGGGCATAGCGCTTGACCTGGCCACTGGCCGGGTCGACCAGAAACTTGGTGAAGTTCCACTTGATCTTCTGGCTACCCAAAATACCCGGGGCGCGTTGCTTGAGTTCGACGAACAGAGGGTGAGCGCCCGGGCCGTTGACCTCGACCTTGCGAAACAGCGGAAAACTCACGCCGAAATTACGCTCGCAGAACTGCGCAATTTCCCGCGCATCGCCAGGTTCCTGCTTGCCGAACTGGTTGCACGGAAAGCCCAGTACCACCAGGCCACGGTCGCGATAGGCCTGCCACAGTTGCTCCAGGCCCTTGTACTGCGGGGTAAAACCGCACTGGCTGGCGGTATTGACCACCAACAGCACCTTGCCCGGGAAGTCGCCGAGCGTCTTGTGCTCGCCGCCCAGGGTCACGCAGGGGATGTTCAGCATCGTTGCAGCCATGGTCGGGCTCCGGTCAGTCGCGCGGACGAAGGTCGATGCACACCGAGTTGATGCAGTAGCGCAGGCCGGTCGGTGGCGGGCCGTCAGGGAACACATGCCCCAGGTGCGCGTCGCAACGGGCGCAGGTGACCTCGGTGCGGATCATGCCGTGGGATGTGTCGCGGATCTCGATCATCGCGCTGTCCTCGATCGGCGCGTAGAAGCTCGGCCAGCCGCAGCCGGCGTCGAACTTGGTCTGCGCATCGAACAGCGGCAGGCCGCAACAGATGCAGTGGTAGATGCCGTCGCGGCGCTCGCTGTTGTACTTGCCACTGAATGGCCGTTCGGTGCCCTTGAGGCGGCATACCTGGTACTGCTCGGGGTCGAGCATCGACCGCCATTCGTCCAGGGTTTTTTCAATCTTTTTCATGTAGGGACCTCGGCAGGCTGAATTTCACCCCGCACCGTCTTTTCCGGGGCGCGGGTGGCACGTATATTAGTTGGCTTCGTGTGCCAGGCGTTCAGTCTGGCACCCGCTTCCTGCCCTTTCAAACCTTTCGGCGGGGCGTAGCGCGTTTTCTCAATCGGGATCCCATCATGCAGTTCAGCAAATCGAACAAGCTCGCCAATGTCTGCTACGACATTCGCGGCCCAGTGCTCAAGCACGCCAAACGCCTGGAGGAGGAAGGCCACCGCATCCTCAAGCTGAACATCGGCAACCCGGCGCCGTTTGGCTTCGAGGCGCCTGATGAAATCCTTCAGGATGTGATCCGCAACCTGCCCACCGCACAGGGCTACAGCGACTCCAAAGGCCTGTTCAGTGCCCGCAAGGCGGTGATGCAGTACTGCCAGCAGAAAGATATCGAAGGCGTCACCATCGAGGACATCTACCTGGGTAATGGTGTGTCCGAGCTGATCGTCATGTCGATGCAGGCGCTGCTCAACAACGGCGACGAAGTGCTGATCCCGGCCCCCGACTACCCGCTGTGGACTGCCGCCGTGAGCCTGGCCGGCGGCAAGCCGGTGCACTACCTGTGCGACGAGCAGGCCGACTGGTTCCCTGACCTTGAGGACATCAAGGCCAAGATCACCCCGAACACCAAGGCGCTGGTGATCATCAACCCGAACAACCCGACCGGCGCCGTCTACTCCAAAGAACTGCTGCTGGGCATGCTGGAGCTGGCCCGCCAGCACAACCTGGTGGTGTTCTCCGACGAGATCTACGACAAGATCCTGTACGACGAAGCCGTGCACATCAGCACCGCCTCGCTGGCTCCGGACCTGCTGTGCCTGACCTTCAACGGCTTGTCCAAGTCGTACCGGGTGGCGGGCTTCCGCTCTGGCTGGCTGATCATTTCCGGGCCCAAGCACCACGCACACAGCTACATCGAAGGCATCGACATGCTGGCCAACATGCGCCTGTGCGCCAACGTGCCGGCCCAGCATGCCATCCAGACCGCGCTGGGCGGCTACCAGAGCATCAACGACCTGGTGCTGCCGCCGGGCCGCCTGCTGGAGCAGCGCAACCGCACCTACGAACTGCTCAACGACATCCCTGGCGTCAGCTGCGTGAAACCGATGGGCGCGCTGTATGCGTTCCCGCGGATCGACCCGAAGGTTTGCCCGATCCTCAACGACGAGAAGTTCGCCCTTGACCTGCTGCTGTCGGAGAAGCTGCTGATCGTACAAGGGACGGCGTTCAACTGGCCGTGGCCGGACCACTTCCGCGTGGTGACCTTGCCGCGGGTGGATGACCTGGAAGCGGCAATTGGCCGGATCGGCAATTTCCTGAAGGGTTATTCGCAGTAGGGTTCGACGGGGGCGCCGGGGGCTACGAGAGGTTCGACGCGGGGGTGGTGGTGGGGCGCAGATCGAGCGCCGCCCGCGCGGCGCTCGATCTCACAGGAAGTGTCAGATTTTTTGTGTGCGGGCCGGTAACGGCCTGCCGTCAGGCAGGCCCTGACTTTCACCAGGTCGGCCTGATGAACCGATCTCCGTACAAAATCGCGAATTGATTCATCGCACTTTTCCAATCATGCGCCGCTGAGCCCCAGTTTGCCGTGATGTTTCGCAGCCCCAGCCAGATCAGCTTGGTAGCTGCGTCATCGTTCGGGAAATGGCCTCGGGTCTTGATGATCTTGCGCAGCTGGGCATTGATACTCTCGATGGCGTTGGTGGTGTAGATCACTTTCCGGATGGCTGGTGGGAAGACAAAGAAGGGAATCACTCGATCCCAGGCGCGTCTCCAGGCCGCAACGACCGTTGGATACTGCTTGCCCCAGGGCCCGTTTTCAAACTCATCGAGTGCCTGCTCAGCCGCTTCGGCGTTGATGGCCTGGTAGATCGGCTTGAGCGCCTTGGCCAGTGCCCGCCGCTTGTCCCAGGCTGCAAAGTCCAGGCTGTTGCGGATCAGGTGCACGATGCACGTCTGCAGAGTCGTCTCTGGAAACACGGCGCTGAGAGCCTCTGGCATGCCTTTGAGGCCATCGGTCACGGCAATCAGCACATCCTCGACACCACGTGTCTTGAGATCGTTAAAGACCTTCATCCAGAACTTCGCACCCTCGGTGTTCTCGATCCAGATGCCCAAGATATCGCGCGTCCCGTCGGGTAGAACGCCCAGCGCCAAGTAAATGGCCTTGTTGCGCACCAAGCCTTCTTCGCGGATCTTCACCCGCAGTGCATCGAAGAAAATGACCGGGTACATGGGCTCTAGTGGCCGCTGCTGCCACGCGCCAATTTCTTCCATGACCTCGTCTGTCACAGAGCTGATGAAGTCGGGTGAGACCTCTGTTCCATACTGCTCGGACAGAAAGGCTCGGATCTCTCTGACCGTCATGCCACGGGCGTACATGGCGATGATCTTGTCATCGAAACCGGTGTACCGCCGCTCATGCTTGGGGATGAGAATGGGCGCAAAACTGCCGTCTCGGTCACGAGGAATTTCCAGCCGCAGCGGGCCATCGCCGGTCAAAACCGTCTTGCCACTCTTGCCGTTACGCTGGTTGGTTTCATCCTCTGGGCGCTGCGCGCCCGGCGGATAACCCAGGTGGTGGCCAAGTTCGGCGTGCAGAGCGCGTTCGATCAAGGCCTTCTTGAACGCCGCAGAGGCATCCTCGATAGCCTCTGCGGTCATCAGGCCCTCACCGAACTGCTCCAGCAGCTCTTTGGGGATTTTGGGCAGGTCACGCAAGGGTTTCTTTTTGGTTGGCATACATGCACCTCTTACTCATGTTATGCCCGAACACAAAATTTCTGACACCCTCATCTCACAGGCACCACACCACTTGCGGCAAACACCCAGCGGCCTTGACGCAGCCCCCAAGCCGAATGTTTCTTACATCCTGCAACGCTCTATCCCACAGCCCCCACGCCATCCTCTGCCATACTCCGCCGTACACAGTTTGAAATAGTCCCCCGATTGAATCGGCGCGGCAGGCCCCTTATATACCCCGCAGTAAGCGACAACTCATCCGTCAGGAGAACGTAACAACCATGATGCGCATTCTGTTGTTTGTAGCCACCAACCTCGCGGTGGTGCTGGTTGCAAGCATTACCCTGAGCCTGTTCGGTTTCAACGGGTTCATGGCCGCCAACGGGGTCGACCTGAACCTCAGCAGCCTGCTGGTGTTCTGCGCCGTGTTCGGCTTTGCCGGCTCCCTCGTTTCGCTGTTCATCTCCAAGTGGATGGCGAAGATGACCACCGGCACCCAGATCATCAGCCAGCCGCGCACCCGCCACGAGCAGTGGCTGCTGCAAACGGTCGAAGAGCTGTCCCGCGAAGCGGGCATCAAAATGCCTGAAGTGGGTATCTTCCCGGCTTACGAGGCCAACGCCTTCGCCACCGGCTGGAACCGCAACGACGCGCTGGTCGCAGTGTCCCAGGGCCTGCTGGAGCGCTTCTCGCCCGATGAAGTGCGCGCGGTACTGGCCCACGAAATCGGCCACGTTGCCAACGGCGACATGGTCACCCTGGCGCTGGTGCAGGGCGTGGTGAACACCTTCGTGATGTTCTTTGCCCGCATCATCGGCAACTTTGTCGACAAGGTCATCTTCAAGAACGAAGAGGGCCAAGGCATTGCCTACTATGTGGCGACCATCGTTGCCGAGCTGATCCTTGGCATCCTGGCCAGCATGATCGTGATGTGGTTCTCGCGCCGCCGCGAATTCCGCGCCGACGAAGCCGGTGCGCAGCTGGCCGGTACCGCAGCAATGATCGGCGCCCTGCAGCGCCTGCGCGTGGAACAAGGCCTGCCAGTGCACATGCCGGACACCATGAAGGCCTTCGGCATCAATGGCGGCCTCAAGCACGGCCTGGCCGGGTTGCTGATGAGCCACCCACCGCTGGAAGACCGCATCGAGGCCCTGCGTCAGCGCGGCTGATCCACCTGATAAAAACAAAGGGCGACTTCGGTCGCCCTTTTTTTATTCCCGGCCTTACGCAGCCTTCTGTGGGAGCGGGTCAGCCTGCCATACCTGCTTATCGGCTGACCTGATACACCCGCTCCAACAAACTCGACGCCCCGGCCTGCACAAACTTCGGGCTGTCCTCAATCACATCCACAGCCTCCAGTTGCTCCACCTGCCACCCCGCAAAGCCCTGCCTCAGCTCTTCATCCCTGACCGAAAACGGCGGCCCGGCCAACAACGACTGGTCATACTCCAGCGTCACCACCAACCCACGGCAATTCGCCGGCAGCAAACCCGACAACAGCTGCATATACCGCGCACGCATCTGCACCGGCAGCGCAATCACCGCCGCCCGGTCATACAGCCCTACGCAGTCAGCCACATCCTCTGCCCGCAAGGCAAAGAAGTCGCCACACCACAGCTGCACATCTCCACTGCGCCAAACCTCAAATGCGCCCTGCTGCCGCACCTCGGCCTCAAGCCCGTGCTCACGGAAAAAATCCTCCACCGCCCGCCGCGACAGCTCCACACCCAATACGCGATGGCCCTGCCCTGCCAGCCAGGCCAAGTCCAGGCTTTTGCCGCACAACGGCACCAGCACGCGGCTGCCGGGCGCCAACTGCAACTGTGGCCAATACGTCTGCAGATAGGGGTTCACCTGCGCTTGGTGAAAGCCGATCTGGTTGTCGGCCCACCGCTGCTGCCAGAACGCTGGTTCCATGATCACTCCCGATTTTTAGATGATTTGTCGGTAAAACTTGGTTTGGATTTCGATCTGTAGTTAATCGATGATGGTTGCATCTTAACCTTCAGGACCCCGCCATGCTGCCCAGCCTGTTCATTTCCCATGGTTCCCCCATGCTTGCCCTGCAACCCGGCGCCAGCGGGCCGGCACTGTCCGGGTTGGCCAACGCGCTGCCCCGGCCGAAAGCGATCGTGGTGGTGTCGGCACACTGGGAAAGCCGCGAGCTGCTGGTCACCGGCAGCGCACAGCCCGAAACCTGGCATGACTTCTACGGCTTCCCACCAGCCCTGTATGCGGTGCAGTACCCGGCGCCGGGCGAGCCCGGGCTTGCTGGCCAGGTCAGTGAGCGGTTGAAGGCTGCGGGGTTACCCGCGCGGCTGGACATGCAACGCCCATTCGACCATGGCGCCTGGGTGCCGCTGTCGCTGATGTACCCGGATGCGCGCATTCCCGTGGTGCAGGTTTCCCTGCCCAGTCACATGGGGCCGGCGCTGCAGCTGAAGGTGGGCCAGGCACTGGCGGGGTTGCGTGCCGAGGATGTACTGCTAATAGGTTCGGGCAGCATTACCCACAACCTGGGTGAGCTGGACTGGCATGCAGGGCCAGATGTGATCGAGCCGTGGGCGCTGGCGTTCAGGGATTGGGTGGTAGACCGGCTGCAGGAGGATGACCAGGCGGCGTTGATGGATTACCGGCACCAGGCGCCGTTTGCGGTGCGTAACCATCCCAGTGATGAGCATTTGCTGCCGCTGTTCTTTGCCCTTGGGGCCGGGAGCAAGTTCGGCGTGGTGCATCAGGGGTTTACCCTGGGCGCGCTGGGGATGGACATCTATCGGTTCGACTGAAGGGCCTCTTCGCGGGCAAGCCCGCGAAAGGGCCGGTACAGGTAAAAAAAATCCCCGACCTAAGCCGGGGATTTTTTCGTTACGCCAGGATCAATCCTCGCGGTAGCGACGCAGCTTCAGCTGCTTGCCAGCCACGCGAGTGTCCTTGAGCTTGGACAGCAGCTTCTCGAGGCCGTCTTCCGGCAGCTCGACCAAGCTGAAGCTGTCGCGCACCTGGATGCGGCCGATAGCGTCACGCGCCAGGCCACCTTCGTTGAGGATCGCCCCCAGCAGATTCTTGGCAGCGATGCCATCACGGGCACCCAAGGCGGTACGGCAACGCACGCGGCCTTCGGCCAACGGCAACGGTGCACGGCGCTCACGGTCACCACGATCAGGACGCTCGCCACGCTCACCGCGCTCGGTACGCTCACCACGCGGGGCGAAGCTCGGCACCAGCGGCTGCTCACGCTCTACCGCCGCCAGGTCCAGCGCCTGGCCATTGGTGGCCTTGCGCAGCAGGGCCGAAGCCAGGGCACGCGCGCTGCAACCCAGGTCGGTGGTCAGGCGGTCGAACAGCTCGCCGTGGGTGGCTTCTGCTTCGGCTACCAGCGGCGCCAGGCTCGAGGTCAGCTTCTTGATGCGGGCATCCAGCACGGCCTGGGCATTCGGCAGGCGCGCTTCGGCAACCTTCTGCCCGGTAACACGCTCGATCACCTGCAGCATGCGGCGCTCACGCGGGGTAACCAGCAACAGTGCACGGCCATCGCGACCGGCACGGCCAGTACGGCCGATACGGTGTACGTAGGACTCCGGGTCGTACGGCATGTCAACGTTGAACACGTGAGTGATGCGCGGTACGTCCAGGCCTCGGGCAGCGACGTCGGTGGCGACGACGATGTCCAGGCGGCCATCCTTGAGCGAGTCAATCACGCGCTCACGCTGGTTCTGAGCGATATCGCCGTTCAGTGCAGCAGCCTTGTAGCCTTTGGCTTCCAGCGCGGCGGCCAGGTCCAGGGTGGCTTGCTTGGTACGCACGAAGGCGATCAGCGCGTCGAACTCTTCCACTTCCAGCAGACGCAGCACAGCCGGGATCTTCTGGTCCGCGTGGACCATCAGGTGGGCCTGCTCGATCGCGGTAACGGTCTGGGTCTTGGTCTGGATCTTGACGTGCTTGGGTTCACGCAGGTGACGCTCGGCGATCGAACGGATCGACGACGGCAGGGTTGCGGAGAACAGTACGGTCTGACGGGTAGCCGGGATTGCGTCGAAGATCACTTCGAGGTCGTCCATGAAGCCCAGCTTCAGCATCTCGTCGGCTTCGTCCAGTACCAGGTACTGTACGGTCGACAAGACTTTTTCGTCACGACGCAGGTGGTCGCACAGACGGCCCGGGGTGGCCACGACGATTTGCGCGCCGTTGCGGATCGCACGCAGCTGTGGGCCCATCGGGGCACCACCGTAGACGGCGACAACGTTCACGCCCGGCATCTGCTTGGCGTAGGTTTCGAAAG
Source organism: Pseudomonas alloputida (assembly GCF_021283545.2). Taxonomy (NCBI): domain Bacteria; kingdom Pseudomonadati; phylum Pseudomonadota; class Gammaproteobacteria; order Pseudomonadales; family Pseudomonadaceae; genus Pseudomonas; species Pseudomonas alloputida. The sequence continues at coordinate 4,660,447 of NZ_CP128540.1, forward strand.
CGGTAGCAACTTGCAGCGCCAACTCACGGGTTGGCGCCAGGATCAGGGCTTGCGGTTCGCGCTTGCTCACATCGATCTTGTTCAGGATCGGCAGGGCGAAGGCAGCGGTTTTGCCGGTGCCAGTCTGCGCCTGGCCGATCATGTCGTGACCGGCGAGGATGATCGGGATCGATTGTTGCTGAATGGCGGACGGCTCTTCGTAGCCGGTAGCCACAACGGCAGCAACAATGTTCGGGTTAAGATCGAGAGCGGCGAAGCCGCCGGTTTCCTGGGTCATGGGTCTGCCTCTAGGTGCATCCGCAAAGACCCATGCTCCAAAGCTGCACATGCCTTGAAAGACCGTCAGGTCACCCAGGCAGCTTTGGCGGCGGGGATTTGCGAAAACGATTGAAAAAGAAAACTTGGGAAGGTCCGCCTAGCGGACGCGCAGCCGAAGCTGGACTCGGAGGATTTGCACCACCTGATTTTGAGGTCCGCTAAAAGACCGGCGCGTACTATACCTGAAATAGTCGCGTACGTGAGGAAAATTTTCATGGAGGCAGGGCCAGTATCGGGCCATCGCGCACGACAGGCTGAATCGATAATCCCCCGAAGCCTTACGCGCTCGGTGTCGGCGCGCGTCAGCCACTCAGGTAGCCGGCCGAATCTCGCGGATCAGCCCGTCGAGGCTGTACCCCAAACGCGGTGCCAGCGCCTCGGCCCGGGCTCTCAAACCGTCCAGGTCCAGCGACTGCTCCAGGTCTGCCGGCACCAGCAGAATCACATTGCCCTCCTTCACAGGCAGTTCCCAGTAATGCCGGTGGTACAACCCGCGCAGCAACGCCGCGCCCAGCGGCCTGCCATCATCGGTGGCCCACTGGTTGATCACCAGCCAGCCGCCCGGGTTCAGGTGCTGCTGGCAGTTCTCCAGGAAGTTCCACGCCAGGTGCCCAACCCCCGGACCATGGTCGGTGTACAAGTCAACGAACAGCAGGTCGGCCTTCTCTGCCGTGGGCAGCAGCTCCAGGGCATCGCCGATGCGCACATACAGCCGCGGGTCGTCGTCCAGGCCCAAGTAATCCATGGCCAGGCGCGGCACATCCGGGCGCAGCTCGATGGCCTCGATGTCTTCCAGCGGCAGGAACTTCATGCAGGCCTGGGTCAGCGTGCCGGCGCCCAGGCCCAGAAACAGTGCGCTCTCCGGCGATTCGTGGCACAGCGCCCCTACCAGCATGGCGCGGGTGTAGTCGTACTCCAGCCAGCTGGGGTCGGCGGTGAACACGCAGCTTTGCTCGATCGCATCGCCGAATTCCAGAAAGCGGTAGTCGTCTACTTCGTACACGCTGATGACGCCAAACGCATCTTCCACCCGTGCCAGCAGCCGCTCTTGCCGTTCCGCCGTCATGTCCACCACCCACCTGCGCAAAAACGCGCATTGTCCGCCAACACCCTTGATGCAACAAGCGCAGCGCCAACTGTTACCATGGCTCATAGCCTACAACCGACAAGACCGAGCCCAAGATGAACCAACCGTGGAGCCCCGACAGCTGGCGTGCCCTGCCGATCCAGCAGCAACCGACCTACCCCGATGCCGCGCACCTGCTGAAGGTTGAACAGACCCTGGCCAGCTACCCGCCGCTGGTGTTCGCGGGTGAGGCGCGCGAGCTGCGCCGGCAGTTCGCCGAGGTCACCGAAGGCCGTGCCTTTCTGCTTCAGGGCGGTGATTGCGCCGAGAGCTTCGCCGAGTTCTCGGCTGCAAAAATCCGCGACACCTTCAAGGTGTTGCTGCAAATGGCCATTGTCATGACCTTTGCCGCCGGCTGCCCGGTGGTGAAAGTGGGGCGTATGGCCGGTCAGTTCGCCAAACCGCGCTCATCTGGCGATGAAACCATCGGCGACGTCACCCTCCCCGCCTACCGTGGCGACATCGTCAACGGCATCGGTTTCGACGCCAAAAGCCGCATTCCGGACCCGGAGCGGCTACTGCAGGCCTACCACCAGGCCACCGCCAGCCTCAACTTGCTGCGAGCGTTCGCCCAGGGCGGGTTTGCCGACCTGCATCAGGTGCACAAGTGGAACCTGGACTTCATCGCCAACTCGGCGCTGGCCGACAAGTACCACCAGTTGGCCAATCGCATCGATGAAACCCTGGCGTTCATGCGTGCCTGTGGCCTGGACAGTGCGCCGCAACTGCGCGAAACAAGCTTCTTCACGGCCCACGAAGCGCTGCTGCTGAACTATGAAGAAGCCTTCGTGCGCCAGGACAGCCTGACCGGCGACTACTACGACTGCTCGGCGCACATGCTGTGGATCGGTGACCGCACCCGCCAGCTCGATGGGGCCCATGTGGAGTTTCTGCGTGGCGTGCACAACCCGATTGGGGTCAAGGTTGGGCCGAGCATGAACCCCGAAGAGCTGATCCGCCTGATCGACACGCTCAACCCGGCGAACGACCCGGGGCGTTTGAACCTGATCGTGCGCATGGGCGCGGGCAAGGTTGGCGACCACTTGCCGGGGCTGATCCGCACTGTCGAGCGCGAGGGGCGCAAGGTGCTGTGGAGTTCCGATCCTATGCACGGCAACACCATCAAGGCCAGCAGCGGTTACAAGACCCGCGATTTTGCGCAGATTCTGGATGAGGTGAAGCAGTTCTTCCAGGTACACCAGGCCGAGGGCAGCCACGCCGGCGGTATCCATATCGAGATGACTGGGCAGAACGTCACCGAATGCATCGGTGGTGCCCGGCCGATCACCGAGGATGCGTTGTCTGACCGGTATCACACCCATTGTGATCCGCGGATGAATGCCGATCAGTCGCTGGAGTTGGCGTTCCTGATTGCCGAAACCCTCAAGCAGGTACGGCGCTAAGCGCTTTTCGCTTTTGATCGTGCTTCTAAGTGCGCGGTAGTTCAGGCAACGCAGATTGCGACTTCAGGAGGCCGAGTGGAGGCATTGCGGCCATCGCAAACGGACTGTACGCCCGATCAGAACCGGCGCTAAAGCTTTGGGCTTTTGGGCTTTTGGGCTTTTGGGTTGTGCGCTTTCGCATCAAGTAGACATTCATTCACGATGTAGGCGCCTATTCACCTTTCCGCCCTTCCGGCGGGTTACTTTGGTCGTGGCCAAAGTAACCAAAACCGTCGGCTCCCATCATCCGGCCCCTACGCTACGCTCCGGGGTCCCCTCACTCCGGGCTTGCTCCCGGGAGGACCGCGCTGCAGGCCCCATCCTGGGGCCCAGCGCTTGACGGGCATCCATGCCCGTCACCTCCCTCCGCAAGCCCTGCGCTCGGCCTCCTGAAGTCGCAATCTGCGTCGCCTGAACTACCGCGCGCTTAGAAGCAAAAGCCAAAGCAAGAGCAAGAGCAAGAGCAACGGCGTTCTTCCAGGTACACCAGGCCGAGGGCAGCCATGCCGGCGATATCCTTATCCAGATGACCGGGCAGAACCTCGCCGAATGCATCGGCGGTGCCGGCCGATCACCGAATTCGCTTCTCGCTTTTGATCTTGCTTCTAAGCGCGCGGTAGTCCAGGCGACGCAGATTGCGACTTCAGGAGGCCGAGTGGAGGCATTGCGGAGGGAGATGACGGGCATGGATGCCCGTCAAGCGCTGAGGCCCCATGGATGGGGCCTGCAGCGCGTGCTCCCGGGAGCAAGGCCGGAGCGAGGGGACCCCGGAGCGCAGCGTAGGGGCCGGATGATGGGAGCCGACGGTTTTTGGTTCCTTTTTGCCACGACAAAAAGGGACCCGCCGTAAGGGCCATCCCTTTCAAGGTCTTTTGGTTTTGGCGGCTTTGATGACCCGATCCGTCGAAACATGAGCATGTACAGCCGTCCCTTGCACCCAGGCCTTCGCTTTGAGCACCTTGGGGCCTCGTGGGCTTTTCGCAACCTGTCTGGGCTGGATGTTTCTGGCCAGCTCCAGCAGGCGCTGAGCCAGGTTTTCCATCGGAACAACGGGCATGTACTCGGATGGCAGGGCAATCTGCATGCCTTCGTAACCCCCTCTGATCTGCACCGCCAAGTGATAGATCGAGGCTTCCCAATTCTCGGGCAAGGCATCGCGGTGAGCCTGTTCAACACTTCGCTTGAGCAAGGCCAGAACGTTGTATGCCAGCACGGCAGTGGTGAATCCAAGCAAGGCGGCTCGCGGACTGCCGAGGGTTTCAATTTCACTTTCCAGAATTGCTTCCAACCGCTGGAACATCCCTTCAATGCTCCAGCGGCGCCGATAGAAGTCTGCGATCTGTTGCGCACTGATGCTCTCGGGCAGGTTGCTCCAGAACATCAAGCTGTTATCACCTGAGTCGTTTGGTGAATGAAGCGTTAACTCGACACGTCGCCAGCGGTGCCCGCCTTTTACTTCGATGGATTGCTCGCGCACAGTGCCTGTGGCGACGGGCATCGGTGCTTGCCACTCACCTTCCTGGATCAAGCGTGGATGCTTGGCCTGCTGGCGAATGACAAATGATGTCTTCACCTGTTCGCACGCCTCCATTACAGGCAGCGTGCAGTAGAGACGGTCAGCGATCCAAACCTGATTGGTCTTTGCTTCAGCCAGCAACGGCAAAACACAAACTCGTTCGCTTGCGTAGGCGTCCTCGCACGGCTGGAGGTCAATTACCTGATCCAGGTCGGGGTCGTAAACCACCACCGAAAACCCGGGGCGAGCCGCTCCGCGCTCTTGGCGCAACGCGCCAAGACGCTTTTCGGTAGAGGCCAAGTGGCTGCCATCGACCACCCGAACTTGCCAATCAGGAAGCATGGCTGAGCAGCCCAACTCATGGATTGTCGGCGCCAAGCGCTGCGCGCAGCCTGTCACCAGAGCACGCAACAGGGCAGGTTCGGTTCGACTGATCTTGTCGTACAGAGCTGCCAGGCTGACGGGAAGGTCGTCCAGTTGTCTTGCCGCAGCATGCAGCGATGGCTTCAAGCCCAATGAAACAAGCGACATCAACTTGATAATGGTCGAGAACAGCAGCTCGCGAGAATACTGCCGTTGGCGGTGCTCCTCGAAAACCTGATCGACCCACTCCGGCGCAATGGCCTGCTCCAAGGCAAGTTTGGCCATTACGCTGGCGGGTGCTTTTTTCTCGAATCGCGCTAGTACATCAGCCCACATCGCTCGGGTCTTCCTGACTGGATTTCAGCGAATTCTACCGAAGACCTTGAAAGGGATGGCCGTAAGGGCGGAAAGGTGAGTTGGCGTCGTCATCGCAAACGGACTGTACGCCCGATCAGAACCGGCGCTAAAGCTTTTGAGCTTTTGGGCCTTTGGGTTGTGCGCTTTCACATCAAGTAGACATTCATTCACGATGCAGGCGCCTATTCACCTTTCCGCCCTTCCGGCGGGTTACTTTGGTCGTGGCCAAAGTAACCAAAGCCGTCGGCTCCCCTCATCCGGCCCCTACGCTACGCTCCGGGGTCCCCTCACTCCGGGCTTGCTCCCGGGAGGACCGCGCTGCAGGCCCCATCCTGGGGCCCAGCGCTTGACGGGCATCCATGCCCGTCACCTCCCTCCGCAAGCCCTGCGCTCGGCCTCCTGAAGTCGCAATCTGCATCGCCTGAACTACCGCGCGCTTAGAAGCAAAAGCCAAAGCAAGAGCAGAAGCAGAAGCAGAAGCAGAAGCTGGAGCAGAAGCTACTGCCACGCCTGGCATCACTTCCTCAGTGGATCATCCCAGAAATGCCGCTCGGCCTCTTGCTGGATATCCGCCCGACTCAACCCCAAGTCGCGCAAAGTTGCATCACTGAGACTGGCCAGTTCCTGACGCTGACGGTACAACTCCAGCCAGCGCGCCGGACGCTGCAAGGCCGCATGCCACAGGTAGCTCAGGGAAAAGGCAGGTTGCTGGATGCTGCTGACATGACCTTTCATCGTGAAGCCCTCCGTGTTGATGGCCTCAGTCTCACGCCAGGCTTAAGATCAATCCAACGAATGTTTCTGATGCGATGCATCTCGGAGATTGATGCAATGTCCCAGTACCAGAGCCTCGACGCGGACGTCCTGCGCACCTTCGTCGCCATTGCCGAGCAAGGCGGCTTTACCCGCGCTGGCGAAGTGGTCAACCGCACCCAGTCAGCGGTCAGCATGCAGATGAAACGCCTGGAAGAAGACATTCTGCAGCGCCAGCTATTCGAACGTGATGGCCGTCAGGTGCGGCTGACCGCCGAAGGCCAGGTACTGCTGGGGTATGCCCGGCGCATTCTCAAGTTGCATGGCGAAGTGTTCAACACCCTGCGCATGCCGCACATGGTTGGGCTGGTGCGCATCGGCACACCGGACGACTACGCCATGCGCTTCCTACCGACCATCCTGTCGAGCTTTGCCCAGGCCTACCCACTGGTGCAGGTGGAAGTGCATTGCGATTCGTCCAAGCAGTTGATGCTGCGCCAGGATCTGGACCTGACCATCGTCACCCGCGAGCCCGGTAACGAGATTGGCCAGTTGCTGCGCCAGGAACGCCTGGTGTGGGCCGCGGCAGAAGGCTTTTGCCCACACGAACAGCGGCCGATGCCGGTGGCGTTGTTCAACACCGACTGCTTCTGTCGCGCCTGGACCTGCAATGCGCTGGAGGCACAGGGCATCGATTACCGTATTGCCTACACCAGCCCAAGCCTGGCGGCGATCTTTGCCATCGTCACCGCCGGGCTGGCAGTGACCGCGCAGCTGCAGAGCCTGATCGGGGGCAACATCCGCATTCTGGGTGAGAGCGAAGGGCTGCCGCAGTTGCCCATGGCCAATGTAATGCTGGTGCGCAGTACGCAGACCCCCTCGCCAATCACCGACTGCATGGCCGACTACATCGTTGAGGGTTTCAAGTGATCTGGGGCCGAAAATCGGCCCCAAAATCTCAAAGCTCAAACGCCAGCATCACCGCACAGACCACCAGGAACACACAGAACATCGCCCGCAATACCTTCTCCGGCAACGCATGGGCCAGCTTCACACCCCAGCTGATGCTGAGCAAGCCACCCACCGCCAAGGGAATCCCAACCCCCCAGTCAACGCTGTGGTGCACGCCATAGGTCACCAGCGTGACCAAGGTACTCGGCGCCGCCAGCGCCAGTGACAGCCCCTGCGCCACCACCTGAGTAGCGCCAAACACACTGGTCAGGATCGGCGTGGCTACCACGGCCCCACCCACCCCGAACAAGCCGCCCATGGTGCCGGCAAAGCTGCCCAGCACACCCAGCCACGGCCAGGCATGACGCAGCTCGGCACTCGGCGGCGACACCTTCATGAACATCCGCACCACGTTCCACACCGCCAACGCTACCAGGAAGCCGACAAAACCCAGGCGCATGAAATGCGCATCAAGCCCCACCGCCCAGATCGACCCCAGCCAGGCGAACAAGAAGCTGCACGCCGACAGCGGCAACGCATGGCGAAACGCGATGCGGTTGCGCTGGTGATACCGCCACAGCGCCAGCAGCACGTTCGGCACCACCATCACCAACGCGGTCCCCTGCGCCAACTGCTGGTCCAGGCCGAAGAGCACGCCCAGCGCCGGAATCGCAATCAGCCCGCCACCAATGCCAAACAAGCCCCCCATGGTGCCTAGGGCTGCGCCCAGCACGATATACAACAACCACTCGATCATCAGGGCCTCGTCCGCCTGTACCAATAATGCGAGCATGCTAACGATTGTGCGCTGGCGGGGAAACGCACAGCAGCGCACAATGGCTGTGCGTTTTTCGCAAAAGCAAGGCAGCCATGAGCCCCGATACCCTGACCGACCAATTGAGCCTGTTCCTCGATGTGCTGGAAACCGGCAGCTTTTCTGCCGCCGCCCGTCGCCACCCGCTGACCCCGTCTGCGGTAGCACGGCGCATCGACAACCTGGAAAGCGCCGTCGGCAGCCGCCTGTTCACCCGCAGCACCCACGCAGTGCGGGCCACGCCTGCAGGCAACGCCTTTGCCGAGCGGGCCAGGCGCATCATCGAGGAGTTGCGCCTGGCCCGGGCTGAAGCGGTGTCACTGAGCAATGCCCCGGAAGGCCTGATCCGCATCGACGCCCCTGCCGCGTTTGGCCGCCGCCACCTGGCCCCGGCCATTGCCGACTTCCTGGTGGCCTACCCGGGACTGGACGTGCAACTGCGGTTGATCGACAGCTTTGTCGACCTGCAGGGCAGCCACCTGGGCGAGGTCGACCTGGTGCTGCGCGCCGGCCCCTTGGCCGACACCCGCCTGGTCGCCACGCCGCTCGCCTACATGGTGCGCATCGCCTGCGCCAGCCCCGCCTACCTGGCCAGCCGCGGCATCCCCACCTGCCCCAGCGAACTGCCCGGGCATGACGGGCTGGACTGGGATGGCCTGGCGCCGCCGTTCGCCTGGCGCTTCAGTGTGGCCGGGCAAACCCGCCTGTACCGCCCCGCGCGCATGCGCATGGCCGCCAACAACGCCGAAACCCTGCTGTTCGGCGCCCTCGCCGGCCTGGGTATAGCCCACCTTCCCACTTGGCTGATCAGTGAATACCTGCTGCGCGGCGAGCTGATCCCGTTGTTCTGCGACGGCGGCTTGCCTGAAGCTGAGACCAGCGGCATTTACGCGCTACGCCTGGCACATGAAACGAACTCTCGCAGCCGTTTGCTGCTCGAATTCCTCAAGAGCCGCTTCAGCCCGATTCCACCCTGGGACCTGGCCTTGCGCAGTGAATTGCGCGATTAATTCGCGCACTGATGATCAGCGTGCCAGAATTTTCCATTGATGACTTTCAAGGACCTGCATGAACGCCGACACCCAAGCCTCCTGTGACGAGCTGCTGCTGGACAACCAGGTCTGTTTCGCCCTGCACTCCACCTCGTTGCTGATGACCAAGGTCTACAAGCCACTGCTGCAGGCGCTGGGCCTGACCTACCCGCAATACCTTGCCATGCTCGTACTCTGGGAGCGTGACGGCCTGACCGTGGGCGAAATCAGCCAGCACCTGCTGACCGACCCGGGCTCGCTGACCCCGCTGCTCAAGCGCCTGGAAAGCGAAGGCCTGTTGCAGCGTAACCGCAGCCGCGAAGATGAACGGGTAGTGATGGTACAGCTGACCGACAAAGGCCGCGCCCTGCAACAGCAGGCCAAAGAGGTGCCGCCGTGCATTCTCAAGGCCAGCGGGCGGAGCCTTGAGCAGTTGCAGCAACTGCAAGCCGACCTGCTGAACCTGCGCGAAAACCTGCAGAAAAACCTCTGAGCGCTATGCTGTGAAATGGCCGTTCCGATGAACGGCGATGATTTATCTTGCGCACTAACTAATTGCGCGCTAATTTAAATCCCACACCAACCCCCGCCCTCCTGCAAACGGGAGCGCACAGCACATTAGCGAGGCTCAAGATGCAAAAGGTCACTCCGCTGTACATCGCAGAAGCAACCTCCACCGGTGGGCGCGACGGCAAATCCCGCTCCAGCGACGGCAAGCTGGAAGTCAAGCTCAGCACCCCCAAAGAGCTGGGCGGCGCGGGCGGTGATGGCACCAACCCCGAGCAGATGTTCGCCGCCGGTTACTCGGCCTGCTTCATCGGCGCCTTGAAATTCGTGGCCGGGCAAGAGAAGAAAGCCCTGCCGGCAGATACCTCGATCACCGCCAAGGTGGGCATCGGCCAGATCCCGGGCGGTTTCGGCCTGGACATCGACCTGCACATCAACCTGCCGGGCCTGCCCCAGGCCGATGCCGAAGGGCTGGTGGAAAAGGCGCACCAGGTGTGCCCGTACTCCAATGCCACACGCGGTAATGTGGATGTGCGCCTGCACGTAACCGTCTAAGGCGCAAAGGCTTGCGCGATCCCCTGTGGGAGCACAAGCACGCGCTGAGGATTGGGAAAACACAGGCACAAAAAACCCGGCTTGCGCCGGGTTTTTTGCGTCTCGCAAGAAGCATTACTTCTTGGAGCGGCCTTTGAAGCTGTTGTCGCGAGTGTCGATGTCGATCCACTCGTCGATCTGGATGAAGTCGGCAACCGAGATCTCGGTACCGTTCGCCAGCTTGGCAGGCTTCATGACTTTGCCGGAGGTGTCACCGCGAGCAGCGTTCTCGGTGTAGACAACTTTACGGCTGATGGTGGTCGGCAGCTCAACCGACACCAGACGGCCTTCGAAGAACACGGCTTCGCAGACGTCTTCCATGCCTTCTTCGATGTACGGCAGAACGGCTTCGATGTCCTCGGCGTTCAGCTCGTACATGGTGTAGTCGGTGGTGTCCATGAAGGTGTACTCGTCACCATTGATGAACGACAGGGTCGCTTCTTTGCGATCCAGGATCACGTCGTCCAGCTTGTCGTCCGCACCGTATACGGTTTCGGTCTTGTAGCCGGTCAGCAGGTTCTTCAGCTTGGTCTTCATGATCGCGCTGTTACGGCCCGACTTGGTGAACTCAGCTTTTTGAACCAGCCACGGGTCGTTGTCGATCCGCAGGACGGTACCGGGTTTCAGTTCTTTACCAGTTTTCATTACGAAGTATCCGAATCTGGATGGATTTATAAAAATCGAGGCCGCGTATCATAGCGAATTTCGGTAAAAGTGTACTAGCGCTGTGGCAAGGTCCGGCTGAGCGGCCTGTCGCGCCCCCCAAAGGCGAGCATGCTGCTGCAGTTCCGGCCAATGCTGGCGGGCCGCCCGCCAGGCCTGGCCCATGTCGAAATCCATGTTCCAGGCACGCCACAGGCCCAACAGGGCTGCATCGGCATCGTCTGACAGGCCGCAGCGATAATGCGCGAGGAAAGCTTCGAGCTTTTCCCAATGGGCATTCTCGTCCTGCACATAGATGTGCCACAGCATCGGCTGCCCCGCCCACTGCGCACGCACGAACGAGTCTTCGCCACGCACGGCATTGAAATCACAGCTCCATAACAGCCGGTCGAAGTCGTCCTGGCTGACGAAAGGCAGCACCTGAACGGTCAGCGCACCGCGGGTGCGCACATCACCCACGTGCAGCGGCCCCTCGCCCAACCACTGGCTGAGCCCCGCGACGACGCGCCCTTGCGGGACCAACAGGTGGCAAGGCTGGTCAGCCGTGGCCAGGGCATCAAGCCAGTTGCCCAGCTGTGGGTTTTCATAGGCAAACAGCGAAATCAGCAGCGCACCCGGCACTAGGTCTACACCAAGCCCCTGCAAAAAGGCACGGCGCGCCTCCGCCGACTGCTGGAACCCGTCACGCCGGGCCAGCAGCGAACCTTCGCGCAGCAAACCACCCGTTTTGTCGGTAAAGCCCGGGAAGAAAAATACCTTGCGCAAACCGTTGGGCTGCGGCGAAGGCAACCCGTGGCAACCCTCCACCCAGTCCTCGGCACTCAGGTACTCGAGGTTGAGCCAGAGCGGCGGCTGCGGGCGGGCACGCATGGCCTCGACATAGGCTGCGGGCAACTGGCAGGCGAATGCGCCGATCACCACATCGGCCGGCGCCACCGGCAACCACGCTGCCGGCCAGTGGCGCACATCCACGCCGTGTTGCCACTGTTGCGCCGCCGTGGCGTCGGCGCCAGGGCACATGGGCGTGAAAGCGTTGAGGTCATCCACCCACAGGCGCACCGCCAGGCCGTGCTCGGCCACCAACTGCCGGGCCAGGCGCCAAGTCACGCCAATATCGCCGTAGTTGTCGACGACGCTGCAGAAGATGTCCCAGGTGGCTTTCATGCGCCCCTCCCGTGCGGGTGCAAAAACCGCGAATTCTGCGCATAAATTGGCGCTGACAAAAGCACCTGCGCAGAAAAATGCCCAAGCGCATGCGACAATGCCCCCCTACCACGCTGCCAGGAGGCTGCCATGCCGCGCCACCGTGAATTGAAGATCACTCTCAAGCCGTTGCCGTTGATCATGTGCGTTGCCTTGGGCCTTTGGCTAGGCGCCATGGCCATTGCCGCGAGCCTGTGGCTGGCCCAGCAGTTGTGGCCACAGCAGGTGCAACCTCTGGCCCAGGTTGTAGCCCCGCATGCAGACCGCCCCGTTGCAACGCCTGCACCGGCCACTGCCCAGGATGCCCAGGCCGAGATGTTCGAACGCTACAAGGACATCCTGCACAAACAGGAGCTGGAACAGGCCGCCGATGCCGCCCAAGGCAACCCGCGCAACCTCAACAGCCCCAAGTGCCAGTTCTGGCTGCAGCAAAACCGTACCGCGCCCACCGAAAAAAGCCAGGCCAACGTGCTGGAGTTCTGTTACTGACCATGGACAAGCCCCACCTGCTGGCGCTGATTGTCGCCACCCTCGAGCATGACCTGGACGTGCTGACCCGCGCGGCGCAAACCGCCTACGAGGCCGCCACCGCCGAAGAGAACATCGCCGAGAACAAGTACGACACGCTGGGCCTGGAGGCCTCGTACCTGGCCACCGGCCAGGCCCGCCGCAGTGCCGAGATCCGCCAGGCGCTGGTGATCTACCAGCAGTTGCTGCTGCGTGATTACGACCCGGCGCGCGGTGTGCAGGTAAGCAACCTGGTGACCCTGGAAAATGAAGATGGCGGGCAGCGCAGGCTGTTTCTCGGGCCTGAGGCAGCGGGGTTGAAGATTGGCGAGGGTGACGGGCTGGTGACGGTGATTACCCCACGATCGCCGCTGGGGCAGCAACTGCTGGGCAAGCGGGTGGATGACGAGGTGCACCTGGGCGCACAGGTATCGTTCATTGTCGATGTTGTCTGAACCGGCCTCTTCGCGGGCCCGCCCGCTCCCACAAGGACCCCACTGTCTTCAGGGCTGTGATATCCCTGTGGGTGCGGGCGGGCCCGCGAAAAGGCCGGCACAGGCAATAATTCTCTAAAGGGCCTGCAGGGCATCGAACCGCCCCGCCAGCCCCTGCTCGGCAAACTGCTCCACCACAAAATCGATGAACGCCCGGGTCTTGCCCGGCAACAGCTTGTGCTCGGCGAAATACAGGCTGATATGCCCATCGTCCACATACCAGTCCGGCAACACCCGCAGCAGCCGCCCGGCCAGCAAGTAGGGCACGGCAAACGGCAGGCTCACCAGGGCAATGCCCAGCCCCTGCTCGGCCACCGCGCACGCCGCGTCCGAATCGCTCATGGTCATCGCCTGGCGCAATTGCAGCGGCTGTTGCGCCTGCCAACGGCTGGTCAACGGCCACGAGCGCACCCGCCCGGTCTGCGGTGACCGCACCAGGATGCCGTCATGGCGTTGCAGCGCCTGCGGGTCTTCTATCGACGCGTGCCGCTGCAGATAGGCCGGCGCCGCCACCAACACCCGGTGCGCCGGGGTCAGCTTGCGCGCCACCACCCCCGGCGGCAGTTCGAAACCACCGCCAATCGCTGCATCGAAGCCCTGGCCGATCAGGTCGACCTGGCGGTTGTCGAAATGCCAATCCGGGGTAATCGCTGGGTATCGGCGCAAGAATTCCCCCAGCAACGGCAGCACATACAAACGCCCGAACACCGTGCCCATGCTCACCCGTAACGACCCAGCCGGCTGGCCTTCTGCACTGGCCAGGTTGGCCACGGCGTACTGAATGGTGCGAAAGCTGTCACTGACCTCGCCGAGAAAACGCTGCCCCGCTTCGGTCAAGGTCAGCTTGCGGGTACTACGCTGGAACAACCGCACACCCAGTCGCGCTTCCAGCTGCGCAACGTGCTTGCCCACGGCAGCCGGGGTAAGGCTCAGGCGCCTGGCGGCTTCGGCAAAACTGCCGACCTCGGCACTGCGGATGAAGCATTCCAACGCGCTGAATGATTCCATGGCCATGATTAGCAACCAAAGGTTTACTCTGCTGATAGTGATTACCATCTTATCAGTAGGCAATCGAGCGCCGATACTGTGCCCATCCAAGGCATTTCGGCCTGGCTTCCAGCAGGAGAACAGCATGTCCAAGCAACTTACACTCGAAGGCAAAGTGGCCCTGGTTCAGGGCGGTTCCCGAGGCATTGGCGCAGCTATCGTAAGGCGCCTGGCCCGCGAAGGCGCGCAAGTGGCCTTCACCTATGTCAGCTCTGCCGGCCCGGCTGAAGAACTGGCTCGGGAAATTACCGAGAACGGCGGCAAAGCCTTGGCCCTGCGGGCTGACAGCGCTGATGCCGCGGCCGTGCAGCTGGCGGTTGATGACACCGAGAAAGCCTTGGGCCGGCTGGATATCCTGGTCAACAACGCCGGTGTGCTGGCAGTGGCCCCAGTGACAGAGTTCGACCTGGCCGACTTCGATCATATGCTGGCCGTGAACGTACGCAGCGTGTTCGTCGCCAGCCAGGCCGCGGCACGCTATATGGGCCAGGGCGGTCGTATCATCAACATTGGCAGCACCAACGCCGAGCGCATGCCGTTTGCCGGTGGTGCACCGTACGCCATGAGCAAGTCGGCACTGGTTGGTCTGACCCGCGGCATGGCACGCGACCTCGGGCCGCAGGGCATTACCGTGAACAACGTGCAGCCCGGCCCGGTGGACACCGACATGAACCCGGCCAGTGGCGAGTTTGCCGAGAGCCTGATTCCGCTGATGGCCATTGGGCGATATGGCGAGCCGGAGGAGATTGCCAGCTTCGTGGCTTACCTGGCAGGGCCTGAAGCCGGGTATATCACCGGGGCCAGCCTGACTGTAGATGGTGGGTTTGCAGCCTGATTGAACGCTTGCCTGTGCCGCGAAAAGGCCGGCACAGGCTTAGCCTTACTTTGCCCCCAGGCACTGCTCCATCACGTCCAGAAAAGCCCGGGCAGCCGGTGTGGGGCTGGACGACCACACCGCATACAAGTGCCGCACCGGCGCATCCACCAACCGCGCCACGGCTACACCTTCGATGCCTTGAGCCACCCGCTCGGGCACCAGGCCGACGGCCATGCCCCGCTGCACGAATTTCTCCACCAGACGAACATGCCCGATCTCGAACTGCACCCTGCGCTGCAACCCCACCGCCTGAAACGCCTCGTCAGTCTGTCGTCGCGCCCCGGTGCCTTCGGGGAAGTCCACCAACACTTCGCCTGCCAGGTCAGCCAGCGCCAGCTGTGCCCTGCCCGCCAGGCGATGCCCCAACGGCAACACCGCCACCAGTTCTTCCCTGGCCAGCAACCGATGCTGCACTCCCTGCACTACTTCGCCCTGCCACAGCCCGATAAAGCCGACGTCCAGGCGCCGCTCGAGTACGTCAGCGATCAGCAATTCGCTCTTGGCCGTGAGCCAGCGCACATCCACATCCGGGAAACGACCGTGAAACACCGCCAACAGATCGACCAGGTCCAGCGCGGTGAGCGAGCTGATTTCACCTATCGCCAGCCGCCCGCGCACCTGGCCGCAGGCCGCCGCCACGTCATCGGCAATGCGCCGGGCCGCCTCCACCGCGGGCCGCGCGCTGAGCACAAAGGCTTCCCCCGCAGGGGTCAGGCGTACCCGCCGCGAACTACGCTCGAACAGGCTCACCCCCAGCTGCGCCTCCAGCCGCGCCACTTGATGGCTAAGGGCCGACTGCACCACATGGCAGCGCTCCGCCGCGCGGGTAAAACTGCCGGTGTCGGCCACGGCAAGGGCATATTCGAGCTGCTTGAGGTTCATCGATCTATCTGCTTTCAAGATGAATAGGCTGAAAACTATACATTGGTGTCATGCCTGACACTTACTGATAATCATCACTACACACCACTGCCCCCACGAGAATTGCATGCACACCCCCACTCTCAGCCGCGCCTTGATCCTGCTGATGGCCACCGCCACAGGCCTGGCCGTGGCCAGCAACTATTACGCCCAACCACTGCTGCACAGCATCGCCCAGCAGTTTGGCTTGAGCACCGCCAGCGCCGGCAGCATCGTGATTGCCGCGCAACTCAGCTATGGCGCCGGCCTGTTGCTGCTGGCACCGCTGGGCGACCTGTTCGAGCAGCGCCGGCTGATTACCATGATGACCGTTGTCTCCACCCTGGGCCTGGTCATCAGCGCCTGTGCACCCAGCCTGCCCTGGCTGCTGCTCGGCACGGCGCTGACCGGGCTGTTCTCGGTGGTGGCACAGATCCTCGTGCCGATGGCAGCGACCCTGAGTGAGCCCCATCAGCGTGGGCGCGCGGTCGGCACACTGATGAGCGGCCTGCTGCTGGGCATCCTGCTGGCGCGTACTGCTGCCGGCTTCATGGCCGAGCTGGGTGGCTGGCGCAGTATCTACGTGCTGGCCGCCGCGCTGATGGCACTTACCGCGCTGGCGCTATACCGCAGCCTGCCGCAGCACCACAGCCACGCCGGGCTGAAATATCCTGCACTGATCGGCTCCGTGTTCCGCCTGTTCATCGAAGAACCCGTGCTGCGCCTGCGCTCGCTGCTCGGTCTGTTGGCATTCAGCCTGTTCGCCCTGTTCTGGACACCCCTGGCGTTTCTGCTGGCGAATGGCCCCTATCACTATTCGGATGCGGTGATCGGCCTGTTCGGCCTGGCCGGTGCGGCGGGTGCGTTGTCGGCCAACTGGGCCGGACGCCTGGCGGACCGTGGCAAGGGGTCGCTGGGCACCACCGTGGGCCTGGTGGTGTTGCTGCTGTCGTGGGTGCCGCTGGGGTTTGCCGAACAGTCGCTGCTCGCCTTGCTGCTGGGCGTGCTGATGCTCGACCTGGCGGTACAACTGGTGCATGTGAGCAACCAGAACGCGGTGATCGCCCTGCGGCCCGAGGCACGCACGCGGCTGAATGCCGGTTATATCACCTGCTACTTCATTGGCGGGGCGCTTGGGTCGTTGCTGGGCACACAGCTGTTCCAGCGCCAGGGCTGGATGGGGATTGTGGTGGCCGGGCTGGTGATTGGCGGGCTGGGATTGCTGGTGTGGGGCCTGGCCGAGCGTAAGCGCAAGAACACCTTGCAGGTGGCCTGATAAATGACCACTGGATTCTTCGCGGGCACGCCCGCTCCCACAGACGTATCACGGCCCTGAGGTTTGTGAAGCGCCCGCGAAGAGGCCATTGGCCACGGCGACAAAGTACCGCACTACCCTCCGTCGCAATGCCGTTGACTTGCTTGCCGGGGCAGCGCTCAGTAAGCGCTGGAAAATGCCCTTTCCCTGACAGGATGACTTTATGACAAGACTCACGGTGCAATCCGGCGACTTCTTGCAAGGTGAAGGCGAGTATCGCAATGGATCGCTCACACTCAAGACCGCGCGCAGCCCCTCACCCGGTGAGCGGATTTCCCTGGCACGCATCAGCGACTTGCGGCTGGCCAGCCTGGAAACCAACCGCAGCCTTGGCAGCGCCTTGGGCTGGGGCGTGGCCGGCGCCCTGGTGGCAGGGCCAGTAGGGCTGCTGGCCGGGCTGTGGTTGGGTGGCAAGGAAGAAGAAGCGACCTTTCTGGCCACCTTCAAGGATGGACGCAAGCTGATGGCCATTACCGATGGCAAGACCTGGTCGAAGATCGATGACAACTGGCGGCAGCACAAGCGGCCGATCAGGAAAGGCTGACTGAATACACCGGGCCTGGATCGTTTTATGTGGAAGGCGGCTGGTAAGATGCCGCCTTTTTCATGGCCTGTGCCGGCCTCTTCGCGGGTAAACCCGCTCCTACAGGGGGATCACCATCTGGTGTATCACCACCCGGTGCATCACCACCCGGTGTAGGAGTGGGTTTACCCGCGAAAGGGCCAGTACAGGTATCGCGCATCCAGGAGCCCCACCGCATGCCCCCGCATCACCCCCGCCTGCCCCTGAGCCTGCTCAGCCTGGGCCTGGCCCTGCAGTGCCCCTCTGTGCTTGCCGAAGACAGCGTGATGCTGGCCCCATTGCAGGTCTCCGACACCTACGCCAATGATGGCTACCAGGCACGCCAGGCCGCTGTGGGCGGCTTCCAGCCCGCGCCACTGCTCGACACCCCCGCCTCTGTCAGCGTGTTCAGCCAGCAGTTGCTGGAAGACCGCCAGGTACGCAAGCTTAGCGAAGTGTTGCAAAGCGATGCCTCGGTCGGCGAAAGCTATGCACCCATCGGCTACTACGAAAACTTCAATGTGCGCGGCTTCGAGCTGAACGCCGCCAGTAGCTACCGCATCAATGGCCAGACCATTGCCGGAGAGCAGAACGTAGCCCTGGAAAACAAGCAGCAGGTAGAATTGCTCAAGGGCCTGTCCGGGCTGCAGACCGGCGTGTCGGAGCCGGGCGGCTTGATCAACTATGTGACCAAGCGCGCCGAAGACATACGCAGCGTCACGGTATCGACCAACGAACAGGGCGAACGCTACCTGGCCACCGACCTTGGCGGCTGGTTCGGCAGCGAAAAGCAGTTCGGCCTGCGCGCCAACCTGGCCCATGAAGACATCCGCACCTACGTCGACCACGCTGACGGCAAGCGCGACTTCGCATCGCTGGCATTCGACTGGCAGATCAACCCGGATGCCACCCTGCAGCTGGATGCCGAGTACCAGCACCGCGAACAGGCGTCGGTGCCGGGTTACCAACTGCTCGGAGGCACTGACGTGCCCCACGGCATCGACCCGGAAGACCGCCTGGCCTACCAGCATTGGGCAAAGCCCGTGCAGAACGACTCGCTGAACCTGGGCGGGCGCTTCGAATACCGCTTCAACGATACCTGGACCGGCACCGTGAGCGCCTCCCGCAGCAAAGTGGTGATCGACGACTACAGCGCGTTTGCATGGGGTTCGAGCGAGGGGGCGTTTTTCGGCAGCAATGGTGACTACGACATCTATGACTTCCGCAGCCCCGACGATACCCGCCGTACAGACGAGGCGCAGGCCATGCTCAACGGGCACTTCGATGCGCTGGGGGTGGGGCACGAGCTGACTGTGGGTACCAGTGCGCAGCGACGCACACTGGATCAGCGCCCGTACTACAACGAGTGGCTTGGGACCGGCAACATCCATACCGGCGCCCCGGACCTCGAGCCATCCGACAAACCCGTCGGCGCCAGCGAACGCCGGCTCGACAGCCGCCAGTACGGCTTGTTCGTCAGCGACCGCATCAGCCTCAACGAGCAATGGCAGACCGTGCTGGGCGCCCGTGAAGTGCGCCTGGATGAAAAGACCTGGGACGAGAACGGCGTAGCCGGGCGCCATACTCGCCAATACGAGCTGCTGCCCAACGCTGCGCTTATCTACAAACCGCAGCCGAACACCACGGTATACGCCAGCTACGCCAAGGGCCTGTCTGCCGGAGGCACGGCCCCTTGGTTCGCCAGCAATGCAGCTGAGATCCTTGCGCCCACCACCTCCCGCCAACTGGAACTGGGCGTCAAGCACGACTGGCAAGGCCTGAGCCTGAGTGCCGCCCTGTTCCAGATCCGCCAGGCGTACCAGTACGCGCGCCCGGACGGCACCGGCAACTTCACCTACGTACAGCAAGGCCAGCAGAAGAATACCGGCCTGGAACTGGGCGCCAGCGGCCGGGTAACCCCGAATCTGCAGGTACAGGCCAGTGCGGCAGCCATTCGGGCGCGGGTGCAGAACAGCGGCACCGAAGCCTATGAAGGGCACCAGGCGATCAACGTGCCTAAATTCCGGGCGGCGCTGCATGCGGAATATACCCTGCCGGTTCCGGGGCTGGCGCTGCTGGGCGGTGCGCGGTATAGCGCCAGCAAGTATGCGAGCCAGGCGGGCAATGTGGAGGTTGGCGGGTATACCGTGTTCGACCTTGGCAGCCGCTACAGTACCCGTGTTGCCGGGTATGACACGGTGCTGCGGCTGACGGTGGATAACGTGCTGGACAAGCGTTACTGGCGCGATGTGGGGGATTACCTGGGGGATAACTACCTGTTCCAGGGGGCACCGCGTACCGCTCGGCTTTCGGCTTCGATCAGCTTCTAGATTGCCGGGGCCGCTCTGCGGCCCTTTCGCGACCTGTGGGAGCGGGCTTGCCCGCGAACACGGGCGAAGCCCGTGCCATCCACCACGGTGTTGGCTTCGCGGGCAAGCCCGCTTGTGTCGCGATGGGCTGCACAGCAGCCCCAATGGCCCTGAAAATCGAGTAGGAGGCGGATTCACACCCGCCGTCCTCTCACACCACCGTGCGTACGGTTCCGTACACGGCGGTTCAGGTTACGCGGCTAAGCCGGTTAATCGTATCCAGTATCGAGACCAGCCCGAGCCGGTCCCACAGTTTCTTTGGCAGCGCGTAGTTCATATGTTGCGCTCCCGAATTCCACCATGGACCTCGGCCATTGAAGGCTGACTTGTTGGCACGCTCCTCGCTCAACCCCAGGCGCATCAAGTTTCTCAGCCTCGTGGGAGGCTGCTTCCATTGACGCCAGATGACGCAGCGGAGTTTGTGCCTGACCCAACCATCCAGTTCCTCAAGCGGCCGCTTGCTCTGGCTGAGCTTGAAGTAGCTAGCCCAGCCTCTCAGGACGGGGTTGATCCGCTCGATGACAGTCGCCATTTTGCGAGCCCGTACGCTGCGCAGCAGCATTCTGAGCCGGTCGCGTAAGCGGTCTAGGCTCATCCTTGCCACGCGCAGCCTTGGCTGCTGGTGCCAGCTCATCCCATAGCCTAGGTAGTCGCACTTCCACGCCCTTGCCACTTGGCTTTTCTTCCTGTTCACCGTCAGCTTCAGACGTTCTCTCAGGAAGCGCTCGACGCTGACCAACACCCGTTCGCCGGCCCGGGGACTGCGTACATAGATGTTCGCATCATCGGCATAACGTACGAAGCGATGGCCCCGCCGCTCCAGCTCGCGGTCGAGTTCGTCGAGCAGGATATTCGACAGCAACGGCGAAAGCGGGCCGCCTTGCGGCGTCCCCTCCTGCCGTGGGCTGACGACACCGCCCGACATGATCCCGGCTTCAAGGTAGCGGCGAATAAGCCTGAGTACGCACTTGTCTTTGATCCGACGTTCGATGCAGGCCATGAGGATGTCGTGATTGACCCGATCGAAAAACTTCTCCAGATCGAGTTCCACGCACCAGCGGTGTCCCGCTGTCACATGAGCACGGGCCATCTCGATGGCTTGATGCGTACTTCTGCCCGGACGAAAACCATAGCTGTAGTCCGAGAACAGTGGGTCGAAGATAGGTGTGAGCTGCTGCTGCAGTGCTTGCTGGATCAGGCGATCCACGACGCTGGGGATACCCAGTTGCCGTGTGCCGCCCTGCGGCTTGGGAATTTCAACCGCTCGCACTGCTTGGGGATGGTATTCACCGGCCAGCAACCTGGCCTTGAGGGTTGGCCAATACTGTTTCACGTAGCCCGCCAAGTCAGCGACCGTCATGCCATCGGCACCCGGAGCCCCCTTGTTGCTAACCACGCGTTGATACGCACGCCTGAGGTTGGCCGGTGCAAGCACCCGCTCCATCAGCGTGTCCGGCTCCGCGTTCGTCCACGTCGCTGACGCCGCCGGCACCTTTGCACTGTCAGGCATCACCCTCGGCTTCTGGCCGGGATTCGGGATGACAGTTTCCGCTGTGGGAAATTTCTGCATTACGGTTACCAACGAGACGGCGACGCCTACTGGCGGCATAACCTGTTCGGCCCTTGGTGGCGCGGTTAACCGCCACTTACTACGGCTTCGGCTGACTTCTGCACGCTCGTCCCGTCGCCTTTCGACGCGCGGTAGCACAGTGGCAAGCGTACAGATCTCCCAGGGTAATTCGCGCGACCTTCCTGCTTATGCCTGTCGGATCTACGTCACAGCGTTCCGTGCAAGTATTGGGCTTTGGCGATTTGTGCCACCTCACCCCGCTGTGCCGCCTCTATCCGCTTCCTGTTCGTCAGGCCAGCATTTTGCCTCGGGCTTCCTTCAGATTCGCGGTCACCCGCGACACCCTTGCCTCCGGCTAACACTTCCCCTTGCCGGGTGTGTAGAGGACTTTCACCTCCAAGTCACCCACTTGGCCACCACAACCAAGCGGGTTGCGCTTACGCGCAACGCGCCATGCCTGGCGCACACAAAAAGCCCCCGTACTTTTCAGCGCGGGGGCTTTTCGTAGAATGTGGCGGTGAAGAAGGGATTTGAACCCTTGATACGATTTCTCGTATACACACTTTCCAGGCGTGCTCCTTCGACCACTCGGACACTTCACCGTTTCTCTTCAAGCCTTGCGGCCTGTCGAGGTGCGCTAATTTAGTGAAAGACTTTCCCTTTGGCAAGCATTTTTTTCAATTTTTTCATGTATTTGCACTTGGGCTGCCGTGAGCACTGACCGACCAGTCAGCCTTGCTGCTTTACCTCGCCCCTGGCGCTGGGTAACGTCGTCGCCACGCCAACAAAAGGACTCTGCCATGAGCGAGCTGATTACCTACCACGCCGAAGACGGCATCGCCACCCTTACCCTGAACAACGGCAAGGTCAATGCCATCTCGCCGGACGTCATCACTGCCTTCAATGCAGCGCTGGACCGCGCGACCGAGGAGCGTGCAGTCGTGATCATCACCGGGCAACCGGGCATTCTGTCAGGCGGTTACGACCTCAAGGTGATGACCCGCGGCCCGCAAGAGGCCATCAGCCTGGTCACCGCCGGTTCCACCCTCGCCCGCCGGCTGCTGTCGCACCCGTTCCCGGTGGTGGTCGCCTGCCCCGGCAATGCCGTGGCCAAGGGCGCCTTCCTGCTGCTGTCGGCCGACTACCGCATTGGCGTCGAAGGGCCGTACAAGGTATGCCTGAACGAAGTGCAGATCGGCATGACCATGCACCACGCCGGCATTGAACTGGCCCGCGACCGCCTGCGCCGCTCGGCCTTCCACCGCTCGGTGATCAATGCCGAAGTGTTTGACCCGCAGGGTGCCGTGGATGCCGGCTTCCTCGACAAGGTGGTGCCGGCCGAGCAGTTGCAGGAAGCGGCAATGACCGCAGCGCGGGAGCTGAAGAAGCTGAACATGCTGGCGCACAAGAACACCAAGCTGAAAGTGCGCAAAGGGCTGCTGGAGGCGCTGGACAAGGCGATCGAGCTGGATCAGCAGCATATTGGCTAGCCGCACGGGCCCTTTTCGCGGGCTTGCCCGCGAAAGGGCCGTAACAGGCCTGCACCAAGGTTTGCCCCAGCCAGTGCACACCCGTACACTGCCCCGCGACCGTCTGGTGTGAGTCGTACCATGCTTTATTCATTGCGTATGTTCCTGCTGGGGCTGCATTTTCTTGCCGTTGGCGCCGTGGGCCTGCTCATTGGCCTGTGCCGCCCCTTCAACCCTGACAACAGCCGCGTTTTCGCCCGGCTCTACAGCTTGCCGGCCACCTGGCTGATGCGCATCGAGGTCAAGGCCGAAGTCGGCCCATTGTGGGACCACCCGCCCGGCTGCGTGATCGTGGCCAACCACCAGTCCAACTTCGATCTGTTCGTGCTGGGCCAAGTGGTGCCGCAGCGCACCGTCGCCATCGGCAAGAAGAGCCTGGGCTGGATCCCGCTGTTCGGCCAACTGTTCTGGCTGGGCGGCAACGTGCTGGTCGACCGCAAGAATGCCTATCAGGCGCGCAGGGCCTTACAGAAGACCACCCGGGTTCTGCAGGACGACACCTCGATCTGGATTTTCCCCGAAGGCACCCGCAATCCCGGCGAGCATCTGCTGGCGTTCAAGAAAGGCGCATTTCACATGGCCATCGAGGCCGGTGTGCCGATCGTGCCGGTCTGCGTCAGCCGCTATGCCAGGCGCCTGAGCCTGAACAGCTGGCGCCAGCGCACGGTGATTGTGCGCTCGCTGCCGCCCATTGCCACGACGGGCATGACGCTGCAGGACCTGCCAGCGCTGATCGAGCAATGCCGTGGGCAAATGCAGCAGTGCATTGACCGCATGGAAAAAGAACTGGCCTGATCCGGGGTTGCTCTGGAGCCGGGTACAGCCCAAGCTGTATCCGTGTTCAATCGAATAAGCGGACAACCATGGGTCGAGTCGTGGCATCGGCGGTGTACAGCGCCGGCAGAAAGGTCACCAACATCAGCATCGACGAAGGCAGCGAGTGGGCGCGCAAGCCGGGGCATTTCGTGTGGATCGGCCTGGAAGAGCCCAATGCCGAGGAGCTGGCCAACCTGCAGTCGCAGTTCAACCTGCACGAACTGGCCATCGAAGATGCCCTGGAAAAACACAGCCGGCCCAAGCTGGAAACCTTCGGTGACGCGTTGTTCATCGTCACCTATTCGCCAGTGCGCCACGAAGGCAAGCTGGAATTCATCGAAACCCATATCTTCGCGGGCAACGGCTACATCATCACCTGCCGCAACGGCCACTCCAAATCCTACGCCATGGTCCGCCAGCGCTGCGAGGCTCGGCCGCTGCTGCTGGAACATGGCGAAGACTTCGTGCTGTACGCCCTGCTCGACTTCGTCACCGAGAACTACCAGCCGGTCAGCGAGGCCATTCATGGCGAGATCGAAGCGCTGGAGGAAAGCGTACTGGGCGGCTCGCTGCGGGAAGACGACATCCGCCGCCTGCACAGCCTGCGCCGTGACATCCTGCGCCTGCGCCGCTACGTGGCCCCCCTGGTTGAAGTGAGCGAAGAACTGCAGCGCCTGAGCTTCCCGTTCATCGACAAGAACATGCGCCCGTACTTTCGTGATGTGCAAATTCACGTGACACGGCAGATGGAAGACTTGGCCGGCATCCGCGACATTGCCAGCCAGACGATCGAGATCGGCATGCTGCTGGAGTCGTCACGGCAAAGCATCGTGCAGCGCAAATTCGCGGCCTGGGCGGCGATTCTGGCATTCCCTACGGCGATTGCCGGGGTTTACGGCATGAACTTCCAGAACATGCCGGAGCTGAGCTGGCACTACGGTTACTTCGCGGTACTGGGGGTGATTGCGACGGGGTGTGCCGGGTTGTATGCCAGCTTCAAGAAATCGGGTTGGCTTTGATGGCCCCTTCGCGGGCGCGCCCGCGAAGGGTTGCCACCGATTACGCGGCGCTGTCGCCGGCCTTTGACGGCTGCTGGATAAAGCGCAACATCCACTCCCCTACCAAATCACCCTGGTGCTCGGTGGCCAGGCTGGCGACGGCCTTGTGGTACACCTCGTCACCCAGGTATTCCTGGCGCGCGTCGAGCAGTGCGCGGGAGTAGTCATGCACGAATTCCGGGTGGCCCTGGAAGCACAGCACCTGGTCGCGAATGTGGTACGCCGCATTCGGGCAGAAATCGCTGGAGGCAATCACCGTAGCGCCTTCAGGCAGTTCGGTCACCTGGTCCTGGTGACTGATCAGCAAGGTCAGCTCCGACACCTCCGGGTCCATCCAGGGCGCATGCGCCGCCAACGAGTAGCGATGAATACCCACGCCCCAGCCTTGCTCAGCCCGCTCGGCCTTGCCACCCAGGGTCAAGGCCAGCAACTGGTGGCCAAAACACACGCCCAGCAGCTTTTCACCGCGCTCGTACAACTTGAGCAGGTAGGCCTTTAGCGTCTGGATCCACGGGTCGGTACCGAACGAATCGGCCTTGCTGCCCGTCACAAGGTAGGCATCGAACTTTTCACTGTCGGCGGGATAGTCGCCGTGCATCACGTTGTACACACAAAATTCGGCGGCAATCGGCTGACGCGAGAAGAGCTGCTCGAACATCCTGCCGTAGCCCTGATATTGCGCCGTCAACTCCGGTCGCAGGACATCGGTTTCAAGGATGCAGATGCGTAACGACATAGGGGTAGTCCTGAACGACATGGGTGGGAATCTGCTGTAGAGACTGCCGCGAAAGGCACGTACAAGCAAGTAGGCTGCACTGACGAACGGTCACATTTCGTCGGCGCGTGCCGGGTAGTTGCGCCACTGTCTAGATAGAGCGTGCCAGCTAGATAGCACTTGGCCTCATAGCCAGAGGAATGGTTTTAGTGCACGGTTAGAACAAAGGGTTCTCAAATATGGATAACGCACACCCTACTGTTGAAGGTATATCCACTTTCAAGAGGCAAGCAGTCCGGCGCCATGCAATGCCGCTGCGATCGACCCGAAGCGCGACGACAAGGAAGCCAACGGGTATTCAGGAATAACAACAAGAAGGCGGTCCGCCATGTTCAGACAATCGAAAATTCGCCAAGCTGGGCTCATTTTATTCGCCACCACGTTGCTATTGATCTTGCCGAACCTGACACGTTTGTTTGGCTGACGGCAGCGGTGGCGCCAACGGGCAACGCACAGGTAACCTGCTGGCCTTGATGGTCGGAGATTGCCTATGCGCCACTGCCTTGCCCTGCTAGCGTTGCTCCTGAGCCTGCCATTGTCGGCGGCGCAACTGCACCTTGAACTGGGCGCGACAACGCGCCAGTGGAGCAGCGCCGAACTGCTTGGCCACCCTGAGGCCCAGGACATCAGTATCGAGCAGGACGTATCCTACAAACGCCCCATGCACTATCGGGCAGTGCCGCTGGCCACGCTGCTGGAAGGTGTGAGCGCCCGCGATCACCTGCAGGCCGTGGCGCTGGATGGCTTTGCCGCCGAAATGCCCGCTGCGGCATTGCTGCAGCCAGGGCCAGCACGGGCCTGGTTGGCCGTGGAAGACCCAGGCAAGCCGTGGCCGCCACTGGGTCAAGGCAAGCCAAGTGCCGGGCCGTTCTACCTGGTGTGGACTGCGCCGCAGGCCAGCGGCATCCGCCCTGAACAGTGGCCATTCCAGATTGCCACCCTTCGCAAGCTGGCCCCGGTGGACCAGCGGTTTCCTGCGCTGCTGCCCGACCCGAAGCTGCCGGCCGACAGCCCGGTGCGCCAGGGCTTTGCCCTGTTCCAGCAGAATTGCCTGGTGTGCCACCGGTTGAACGGTGCGGGGGATGGGCAGGTGGGGCCGGACTTGAATGTGCCGTATAACCCGACCGAGTATTTTCAGCCGGTTTATTTACGCAAGTTGATACCCGGCCCGCAAAGCCTGCGGCGGTGGCCGCAGGCGAAGATGCCGGGGTTTGCCGAAAGTGTGTTGAGTGAACAGGAACTGGATGCGCTGTTGGCCTATTTGGGGCACATGGCAACGCGCAAGCCTTGAGGGCCTATTCGCGGGTGAACCCGCTCCTACAACGGCAGGTGGTGTCCATCCATCAATGTGTAGGCGCGGGTTAACCCGCGAACGGGCCAACACAAAACTGTCAGGCCGTGAGCCGCTCTTGCTTGACGCCCCACCCTTCCACCTCACCCCCATACGGTGTCACCAACTGCTCGAAGGCCTCTTCAAAGTCGCCAATCCCGCCATGGGTGGCGTACATGACCTTGCTCAGTTCCAGGTGCCAGGCCCCGTCGCCCAGCTCCTTCACCTGGGCATTGAGCGATTCCCCGCGAAACTGCCCGGCTGCACGACGGGCCCCTGCTTCGTCCGGGAATACGGCATAGAACTCGATGGGGTGGATCTGGGTGAAGTCGAAACCGCCTGCCTTCATCTGGCGCAGGACGTTGCTGCTGATATCGTCGTTCTGGCTGCTCATGAATCGTCCTCCTGAATAAAGCAATGGATAGACTTTCCGTGCACTACGCACCTGCCGGCAACGGCCGGGCAGTTCGAGCTGATGCAAGACGCGAATTATTGAGGCGGCGCCAACCCACAGAACAGGTAGGCCCTCCACCAGCGTAGCGCCTGCCAGGGCACCACGCAAACGTGTGGTTCAGGGTACTTCGTGAATGCTGGTGATGGTCACACCACTATGCTCTTTGAGCCAGCGTGCGGTCGGGGAGATGATACGGTCCTGGAAGTCGTTGAGGTCCAGCTCGTCCATCACCGGAAACAGGTGTGAGCGGATGGCCCGCGCAGCGTCTTCCTCGCTGGGGCAATGCTCGGCATGCAACAGCAATGCGGACGGTTCGCCCTTCTGGTCGGCAAAAATGACTTCCCACTCTTTCATTGAACGGACCCTCTCAGTCAACGAACACCAGGTGTGTGATGCCTGAATAACTGACCTTGGGGCGGGGATAATGTTCAGTCCGGGAAAATTGTGCGGGGCCCATTCGCGGGCTTGCCCGCTCGCACAGGACCTGCACAAGGTCCGAACCCTGTGCAATGCCTGTGGGAGCGGGCAAGCCCGCGAATGGGCCGCAACGCGGCCCCGGTTTACTTCGGTGTGCCGTGCACCACGCCGGCGGTGTTATCCAGCAGGCTCTTGGTCGCGGTCTGGATATACGCTTCCAGCTTCTTGAGCATTTCCGGCTGGTCCGGGCTTTCGATCAGTTCGGCCTTGAACTCGCTGCCCAACTGGTAGCGGTACATCCGCGGGCTCATGTCCTTGGACTCGATCAGGATACGGTCACCCTGCACCAGCCCGACAATCTGCTCGCTGCCCGACGGCTTGATCATGCCTACGCCCTGGTCACCCTCGGGCAGGTTGAGCAGGTCGCGCCCCCAGCACTGGTGGCGAGCCTTGCCACCCAGGCGGCCCATGATGGTCGGCACGATGTCGACCTGGGTACCCACGGTGTGATTCACCGCACCGAACTTCTCCTGAATGCCCGGGGCAATCAGCAGCAGCGGCACGTTGAAGCGGCCCAGGTCCAGCTCGGTAACCTGCTGGTGGTTGCCAAAGCCATGGTCACCGACGATGACGAACAGGGTGTCCTTGAAGTAAGGCTCCTTACGCGCCTTCTCGAAGAACTGGCCCAGCGCCCAGTCCGAATAACGCATGGCGGTCAGGTGCTCGTCCAGACGGCCCTGGCCGGTAACCTTCTCTACCGGCAGGTCCTTCGGCAGGGCATACGGCGTGTGGTTGGACAGCGTCTGCAGCAGCGCGTAGATCGGCTTCTTGCCATCATGCTTGGCCAGCTCTTCGTTGCCGCGGTCGAACATGTCCTGGTCGGACACACCCCAGGTCGGGTCGGAGAACACCGGGTTGACGAAGTCATTACGGCCGATGAAGGTGGTCATCCCCTGGTTGCCGAAGAACCCGGACTGGTTGTCCCAGGCAAAGTCGCCGTTGTAGACGTACACATCGTCGTAGTCACGGGCGCTGAGCAGGGCCGGCAGGCCCGACAGCTTATGGCCGCCTTCCGGGGTCTGCATCAGGTATTCGAAACCTGGCAGGTTGGGGAAGCAGGCCATGGTGGCGAACATGCCCTGGTGGGTATGGGTGCCGTTGGAGAAGAAGCGGTCGAACAGCAGGCCTTCTTTGGCCAGCTTGTCAAAGTACGGGGTGATGTTGTTGGGGCTGCCAAGCGCGCCAACCGAATGGCCGGCGAAGCTTTCCATCAGGATCACCACCACGTTCTTGATCGGCAGGGTACGGTCAGCCGGCGGCACAAAGTCGCGGCGGATAGCGGCTTCGTCGGCGTCGACCAGGGTGTCGTGGGCGGTCAGCAGTTGCTCACGCACACTTTGCGTGGCCACGTCCTGCTGCAGGACTGGCTTCCAGATGTTGGCACGGTCCTCGCCAAAGCGGCTCTTGGCGGCGTCGATCAGGGTCAGGGTGCCGTTCAGGCCCAGCTGGTTGACGAAGTTGGAGTCCGTGGTAAAGGCATCACCCCAGCGCATCGGCGGGCCCTGGCGCAGGGTGCCACGGGCAGCGACCACGGCCACCAGCAGGATCACCATGAATACCGCCAGGCGCTTGTACCACGGGGCAACGCGGTACAGGCCTTCGGCACGGGTGACGCGATCGATACCTTTGAACAGCAGGCTCAGCAGCCAGGTACCGAAGGCCCAGGCCAGCAGGTAGCGAACCACCGGGAAACCGTACCAGAGCATGCTCATGACGGTTTTCGGGTCTTCCTTGATGTACTGGAACACCAGGCCGTTGAGGCGCTGGTGGAACTCGCGGTAGAAGTCCATTTCCATCAGGCCGAGGAACATCACCACGCTCGAAGCGAGGGTCAGCCAGAAACGGAACACGCCACGCCGGGCCATGGCCCAGGGGCTGAGCATGGCCAGCAGCAGGGGGATGCTGATGTACACCACCACCCGCAGGTCGAAGCGCAAGCCGTTGAGGAAGCCTTCGGCGACCGTCGAATAAGGGGTATCGCCGACCATGTCGTTGTTGTAAGCCAGCAGCGCCAGGCGCACCAGGCTGAGCATCAGCATGATCACCAGGCCGCTGAGCAGCGTGTAGGCCAGGTGGGATTTCAGGGTCGGCGAAAATGACGTTCGCGCGCCCTGTTGCTTCAAGGCGTCGGAGGTAGCCATGAATGGGAAGGTCCTAGGATTGCGGTTTGCGAAGAGGCGATGGCGCGAGGCCAACGCAGCATTATGCGGGTGCGGATTCTGTTTAAACCAATGTGAAAATTTTGTCACGGCCCTATTACTGGCTATGTCAGTACCGCGCCTAGAGCCGCACATTCCCCCGCGGCCCGGCAATCGCCCAGATCACCAGCCCCACCACCGGCAGCAAGGCGATCAACAAGATCCACAACACCTTGATGCCCACCTCGCTGCCACTCTTGATCACGTTGAGAATGGCCCAGATATCCAGCGCCAGAATGATCAGCCCGACCAGGCTGTTGAAGGTAGATCCCATGTCTGATTTCCTGTCCAGAGGCTTTGCTGCACAGCATAGTCAGCTATCGCGCCAATAGAAGGGAATCCTTGGCGGATGTCGCAGGTCCCTCGGTAGACTGACTGCATTCACTGATTCGAGGTTCGCATGCCACCCACCCATAGCCAAAGCGCCGCCCCACCTTCACTGCTGCAGGCCTGGCGCCAACAGGCCATCGATACCCCCTGGCTCAGTGCCGGCCTGGGGCTGAGCCTGCTGGCGGTGTGCGTACTGCTGGCCGCCAGCCTCTGGAACGCGGTGAACGGCGACCATGCCGACAACCTGCACCTGGCCATGCTGGGCGGGTTGTCGGGCTTTGGCGCCACCGCACTGGGCGCCGTGCTGGCGGTGGTGCTGCGCGATGTCAACGCGCGCACCCAGGATGTGATGCTGGGCTTTGCTGCCGGCATGATGCTGGCCGCCAGCTCGTTTTCGCTGATTCTGCCAGGCCTGGAGGCTGCCCGCGAGATCACGGGCAATGGCCCGGCCGCCGCGTTTACCGTGGTGCTGGGCATGGGCCTGGGTGTGCTGCTGATGCTGGGCCTGGACCGCTTCACCCCGCATGAACACGAAAGCACCGGCCCGTGCGGGCCCGAAGCCGAGCGCATCAGCCGGGTGTGGCTGTTTGTGCTGGCGATCACCCTGCACAACCTGCCTGAAGGCATGGCGATTGGCGTGAGCTTTGCCAATGGCGACATGAACATCGGCCTGCCGCTGACCAGTGCCATCGCCATCCAGGACATCCCCGAGGGGCTGGCCGTGGCACTGGCCTTGCGCGCCACCGGGCTTTCTAACCTGAAGGCCGCGTTGGTGGCGATAGGGTCGGGCCTGATGGAGCCGCTAGGGGCGGTGATCGGGCTGGGGATTTCTACCGGCTTTGCCCTCGCCTACCCGATCAGCATGGGGCTGGCGGCAGGGGCGATGATCTTTGTGGTCAGCCACGAGGTGATCCCCGAAACCCACCGCAACGGGCACCAGACAGCGGCGACCCTGGGGTTGATGGGCGGGTTTGCGGTGATGATGTTTCTCGACACTGCGCTGGGCTGAAGATTGATGTTTCGTGAGCCGGCCTCTTCGCGGGCTCGCCCGCTCCCACAGGGTTATCACAGGGCCTGATGCGCTGGAGTACCTGAGGGAGCGGGCATGCCCGCGAACAAGCAATCACTGGTATCAGATGTGGACGGCGACTTTCAAAGCCTCCAGCGCCGGCTCGACCTTGATGCCCAGCTCTGCTCCCAACTCCATTACCCGCGCCAGGTCCTGCTGCCCCACCATGACCATCTGCAGCTCGTCATCGAGCAACTGGCTGAAGTTGAGCAGCACATAACCACCCGCCTCCTTGTTCAGCGCGCCCATCTGCACCTGGATACGGTTGAGCGCTGTCAGTGGCTCGGTACGGGCCAGTTGCTTGGGCTTGAGGGTAAACGGCACGCTGTTGTCGAACGAATCACTGATCTGCTGAAACAGCTCCTGATAGCTGTCGGCCTGGAACACCACGGTATCCGGCAGGCTGCCCAGCACCACCCATTCGCCCAAGGGAATCGGGAAAGTGTCGTCGTAGTTGATGTCGGGGTTGGCGGCCAGGAAGGCGGCAGGGTCGGCGTAGGCCTGGGCGGCCTCGTCGGCGATACGCTCGATGTCTGCCTCACGCATGCAGCCGGCGCCAATGAGGCTGATGAATTCGAGCAACTGAGTTTTCATGAAAGGGGGCCTGCGACGGGTGAAAAGTCGCCAAGGATAGCCGCAAATGCCCCCTGGCGGTTAGCCGGCCAGCGCTTGCAGGCGCGCGGCAGTGTCTGCTGCGCCCATGGTTTGCGCCGCCATCAGGGCAGTGATGCCGCGGGCATCCTGGTGCGCCGGGTTGGCCCCTTGTGCCAGCAGGTAGTCGAGAATTTCGCTGCGGTTGAACATGGCCGCCAACATCAGCGCGGTGCGACCGTCCTGCGCGGCGGCATCCACCGGCACGCCATGCTCCACCAGCAGGCGAATCATCGCCAGGTCCCCTTTGAATGCGGCACCGGCAATCGGCAGCTGGCCGTTGTCGTTGGCAATCAGCGGGTCGGCACCTTGCGCCAGCAGCAAGCGCACCGCCTCGTGGTGACCGTGGTAGCTGGCCAGCATCAGCAGGGTATCGCCCTTGTGGTTACGCAGGTTGGCCGGCAGGCCGCTGGCAAGCAGGCGCCCGAGCATGTCGGCGTCGCCCTGGCGGGCACGTTCGAACACCTGCTCGGCGAACGCAGCGGTTTCGTCATCGGTCATGGTGGCGGGTGCGGCTTGGCTGGACATAGGGAACCTCCTGGCATAATTGATGGCCCAAGTGTTCGTCAGGCATGCCATTGCGGTCAAAGGTTCAGATTCTATGAAGCCGATAGGCAAACCCTGACCCGTGCAAAATGCACTGTGCAAAATGCACGACCGTGCAGCCTGCACGATGCCGCTTCTGGAAATTCCCCGTAACCGCCTGTATTTACTGGGTTTTTCGCCAGCCAGGATTCTGGCACGGTCACTGCAACCATCAACTCATGTCTGCCACACAACAGCCAGGAGTTGATATGGACCTCATCCAGCAAAAGTTCGCATCGGTATTTTCGGCCTATCAGGTGAATACCAAAGCCCGCCCCGATGGCGGTGTACTGCTTACCCTGCGCGCAGCGGATGGCAAGGTTACCCGCCGGGTGCTGACCTACGGGCAATTGCACAGTGCCGAACAGCTGTCCTGGGCGATCAGTGCCATCCGTCGTGACCTGGCCGAAGAGGCCAGTGAATTGCCGGTCATCTCGATGCTGCAGAGCCAGCAGCGGTTTGCCTTGCCGACCTACCGCTGAGGGGTGTATTGCCTGAACTGGCCTCTTCGCGGGTGAACCCGCTCCTACGACCGACGGTTGCGCCGCCCTTAGGCATCGCGCAGTCAATGTAGGAGCGGGTTCACCCGCGAAGCGGCCGGCAATGCGATTACAGCTCGTCGATACCAAGAAATGCCCGCGCAGTCACATCGCCCGTAAACCGCGCCTGCATGCCCTGCTCGCTGCCATACAAGCGCAACGCCAGGCAAAACGGTGTATCACCCAACTCAACCCAGCGCCGCGTCCCGGCCGGCACCAGCAGCTGGTCACCCTTCTCGCACAGCACCGAATACACCCAGTCCCCCAGCCGCAGGCCAACCTGCGCCCGCCCGCTGACCACGGCAAACAGCTCGTCGGCATCATGCACATGTTCATCACGCACATCGACCTGTGCCGGGTCTTCTCCGTCGCGGTTGAGCAGCGCGAGGGCCTTGCTGCCATGCGCCGTCATCAACTCATCCAGATACACGCGGCAAACCTCCAGCACCTCGTCCTGGGCCGTGCCCGGGCGCACCCGCAG
Source organism: Pseudomonas alloputida (assembly GCF_021283545.2). NCBI lineage: Bacteria > Pseudomonadati > Pseudomonadota > Gammaproteobacteria > Pseudomonadales > Pseudomonadaceae > Pseudomonas > Pseudomonas alloputida. The sequence goes on from NZ_CP128540.1 coordinate 4,694,018, forward strand.
GCCAGGTTCGGCATGCACAAAGCGCACGCCCTGCTCGGCCAACGTAGCGGCGATGTCGTCGTGGTGAGTCAGCACCTTGTTCGGCAGTGCCGGGCTGGCGGGGTGGAAAACGCTGAGAATGCTCATCAGGGGCGGGTCCTGGTCGGTTGCGAACAAAGGGCAATGATAACGGCTGCGACCAAGGCTGCGGCACTGGCCATACCAAAGGTGAAGGTGGGGCCCAGCAGCTTCCAGCTGTAGCCTGAGTACAGCGCCCCCAGCGCACCGCCGGTCCCCGACAGCGCTGCGTAAAGCGCCTGGCCCTGGCCCTGCTGGCGGGCGCCGAAGCTGGCCTGGACGAAGGCGATGCTGGCGGCATGGAAGCAGCCGAAGGTGGCCGCGTGCAGCAGCTGGGCGAAGATCAGTACTGCCGACTCCTGGGCCAGGTTACCCAGCAGCAGCCAGCGCAATGCCGCCAGCAGGAAGCTGACCAACAACACGCGCTGCACGCTGAAACGGGCGAACAGGCGGCTCATGACCATGAACATCAGCACCTCGGCCACCACCCCAAGCGCCCATAGAAGGCCGATGGCACCGCGCGTGTAGCCCAAGTGCTCCAGGTGCAGGGTAAGGAAGGTGTAGTACGGCCCGTGGCTGAGCTGCATCAAGGCCACGCACACGTAGAACGCGATCACCCCCGGGGCACGCAACTGCTGCAGGAAGCCCCCCGTGCCGCTGCGCCCGCCCTGCTCCACCGGCTGGGCATTGGGCACCCACAGGCTGGCGGCGACGATGCCGGCCATGATCGTGACCAGCGCCACCGGGTAGATGTCCAGGCTCAACCATTCGAACAAGCGGCCCAGGCCAACCACGGTGAGGATGAAACCGATCGAACCCCACAGACGTACCTGGCTGTAGCGCGACGTCTGCCCGTGCAGGTGGGCCAGGGTGATGACCTCGAACTGCGGCAGCACCGCATGCCAGAAGAACGCGTGCAGGGCCATCACCAGCGCCAGCCAGGCGTAGCTTTTGCCGAAGAAGATCAGGGCGAAGGTGGCCAGGGTGCACAGCGCGCCAAGGCGGACGATCAACAGGCGCTGGCCCGTGCGATCGCCCAGCCAGCCCCACAGGTTGGGGGCCACGCAGCGCATCAGCATGGGGATGGCCACCAGCTCACCGATGCGCGCCGGGGAAAAGCCCAGGTGGTCGAAGTACAGCGCCAGGAACGGTGCGGTGGAGCCCAGCAGGGCGAAATAGAACAGGTAGAAGCTGGACAGGCGCCAGTAGGGGATGGGTTGCATGGGGTGGCCTTGTGGGGACCTGGGCCGGCCTCTTCGCGGGTGAACCCGCTCCTACGCGGATTTCACCCTGTCACTGCACCTGAGGGCAGTGATATCCCAATGTAGGAGCGGGTTTACCCGCGAAGAGGCCGTTGCAGTTGGATCAGCGCTGGCCCAGCACCGGGGTATTCACTTGCACATCGGCATTCTGCGCACGGTGGCGCAGCAGGTGGTCCATCAACGCAATGGCCATCATCGCCTCGGCAATCGGCGTGGCACGGATGCCCACGCACGGGTCGTGGCGGCCTTTGGTGATGACGTCCACCGGGTTGCCATCGACATCGATCGAGCGGCCCGGGGTGGTGATGCTGGAAGTGGGCTTCAGTGCCAGGTGGGCAACGATCGGCTGGCCCGACGAAATACCGCCCAGAATGCCGCCCGCGTTGTTGCTGAGGAAGCCTTCCGGGGTCAGTTCGTCCCGGTGCTCGGTGCCGCGCTGGGCCACACTGGCGAAACCGGCGCCGATTTCCACGCCCTTGACCGCGTTGATGCTCATCAGCGCATGGGCCAGCTCTGCATCCAGGCGGTCGAAGATCGGCTCGCCCAGCCCGGGCATCACGCCTTCTGCGACCACGGTGATCTTGGCGCCCACCGAATCCTGGTCTCGGCGCAGCTGGTCCATGTAGGCCTCCAGCTCAGGTACTTTGTCCGGATCAGGGCTGAAGAAGGCGTTCTGCTCCACCGACTCCCAGGTCTTGAACGGGATTTCGATCGGGCCCAGCTGGCTCATGTAGCCACGCACGGTGATGCCCTGGGTGGCCAGGAACTTCTTGGCGATAGCGCCAGCGGCCACGCGCATGGCGGTTTCACGGGCCGAGCTGCGGCCACCACCGCGGTAGTCGCGGATACCGTACTTGTGGTGGTAGGTGTAGTCGGCGTGGGCCGGGCGGAACAGGTCCTTGATGGCCGAGTAGTCCTTGGACTTCTGATCGGTATTGCGGATCAGCAGGCCGATCGAGCAGCCGGTGGTGCGGCCTTCGAACACGCCGGAAAGGATTTCCACCTCGTCGGCTTCCTGGCGCTGGGTGGTGTGCCGGCTGGTGCCGGGCTTGCGCCGGTCAAGGTCGTGCTGCAGGTCGGCGAGGGAAATTTCCAGGCCCGGTGGGCATCCATCGACAATGGCGACCAACGCCGGGCCATGGCTCTCGCCAGCGGTGGTGACAGTGAACAGCTTGCCGTAGGTATTGCCGGACATGGACGCTCCGCGAGTTCTGCCTGAAATGGACGAAAGCAGCAGTATACAGATGGTTGGGTGGCCTGTGCTGGCCTCTTCGCGGGTAAACCCGCTCCTACACGGTCACCACCAGGTTCCAATGGTGTGCAGCCCCCGTAGGAGCGGGTTCACCCGCGAAAGGGCCAGACCTGCCCTGCATAGAACCTTCCCGCAAACATTGGGTCAAACCCACATCTCCCCATGTAGTACCGCATGATGTCGCGCCTTGTCGCCTTGCTCTTCCTGCTGTGCACTGGCCTGGCCCAGGCCGCCGCCCCCACTGTACTGCAACGCCCGATCGACCTGGACACCGGCCAGGGCGTGCTGCACGGCAGCCTGCTGCTGCCGCAACAGGCCACCCCGCCGCCAGTGGTGCTGATCATCGCCGGCTCCGGCCCCACCGACCGCGACGGTAACAACCCGGCGTCGGGCCGGGTCGACAACCTGAAGCGTCTGGCCCTGCTGCTGGCCAACGAACACATTGCCAGCGTGCGTTACGACAAACGCGGGGTGGCCGCCAGCCAGCCGGCCACGCCTGACGAGCGTGACCTCAGCGTGGAGCGCTATGTGGCCGATGTGGTCGCCTGGAGCCGCAAGCTCAAAGCCGACCCGCGCTTCGGCCCGCTGATCCTGATTGGCCACAGCGAAGGCGCACTGATTGCCAGCCTGGCCGCCGAGCAGGCTGGCGCCAGCGCAGTCATCACCCTGGCCGGCAGCGGCCGGCCGCTGGCCGAGGTGCTGCACGAACAACTGGCCCAGCGCCTGCCGCCCGCGCAACTGGCCGGTGGCAGTGCCCTGCTCGACCGCCTGCAGGCCGGGCAGACCAGCCTGGATGTGCCAGCGCCGCTGCGCCAGGTGTTTCGCCCCAGCGTGCAGCCGTACCTGATTTCGCTGTTCCAGCAAAACCCGGCAGCCGCCTTTGCCCGCCTGCCCATGCCCGCGCTGATCGTGCAGGGGCGCAACGACGTGCAGGTGGACGTGGCCGACGCCCAACGGCTGAAAGCGGCCAAGCCAGATGCACAACTGGTCCTGATCGATGGCATGAACCACATGCTGCGCATCAGCCCCAAGGGCATGAGCCAGCAGCGCGACAGCTACCTCAACCCCGAGCTGCCGCTGGCGCGTGAGCTGGGCGAGCGAATTGTGACGTTCATCCAGCATTTGCCTTCGGCGTAAGTCAAACAGGCTCAGGTCTCAGCCATGCCTGCCGATACAGCAGGCATAGTTGAGGACAAGCCCTGATGACCACCTCCCCCACCGCCGTCGAGCCGGCCGAAGAACCCCAGGAAACCCCCGCCCTGCCCTGGGCCGAGCTGACCGCCGAACATTTCCAGCTGCTACGCCTGGCAGCACTGCCGACCGACCGCAGCACCGGAGCGCGGCCGCTGCGTTTTGTGCAGTTCGGCTATGCCGAGCGCCATGACAAGGCACACAGCCTGCTGCGCATGGAAATCCAGTTGCCTGGGCAGAAAGTGCACAAAGAGCAGAACCGCCTGGACATCCGCGTCGACCATGCCGAGCGCCTGGTGCGTATTGGCAATGAACATGGCCTGCAACTGGAACCGGTGAACCGTGGCATCGGCCGTTTCATGCTGGCCCAGGCCGCACAGTGGTTGCAGCGCAAGTGGTCGCACTACCGGGTGGAAGGCATGGCGCTGCCGAGCAAGGACGCCCTGAACGAGGACTCACGCCTGCGCCGTGACCAGTGCTTGCGCGGGGTGGGTATCGAGGTGCAGTACGAGGACAGCCAGCACCTGAAGGGCCGTATCGCGGATATGACGGTGGGCCAGCTCAAGGCCGCCTGGAGCAGCGAGCGCCTGCAGCGGGTGGAGATTCTGGATGCCGCCAGCCTGCTGCAGCAGGCCGACCAGCAACTGCAGGAAAAGGAAGGGCAACTGCGCGAGCGGGATGAGCGCGTAGCCAAATACCAGCGCGAAGACGGCGGATTGCGTTTCACCATTACCTGCCTGGTGGCGTTTGCCGTGTTCCAGGCAGGGCTGTTGATCTGGATTGCTACCCGCTAAGACCGCATCAGCCGGGGGAAATTAGGGCCGCTTCGCGGCCCCAAATAGCCTAAACGAGGGCCTTGAACAATTCCTGATGCTGGCGGCACTGCTCGGCGGTGAGCATGAACACCCCATGCCCGCCCCGCTCGAACTCCAGCCAGGCAAAGTCCACCTCGGGGTACAACGCCTCGACATGCACCTGGCTGTTGCCCACTTCGACAATCAGCAAACCCTTCTCGGTCAGGTGGTCAGCCGCTTCGGCCAGCATCCGCCGTACCAGGTCCAGGCCGTCGCTGCCGCAGGCCAGGCCCAGTTCGGGCTCATGGTGGTACTCGGCCGGCATGTCGTCGAAGTCTTCGGCGTCGACATACGGCGGGTTGGACAGGATCAGGTCGAAACGCTGCCCCGGCAAACCGCCAAAGCCATCGCCCTGCACGGTGTACACGCGCCCGTCCAGGCCATGCCGTTCGATGTTCTGGTTGGCCACTTCAAGGGCCTGGAACGACAGGTCGGCCAACACCACCTCGGCCTCGGGGAACACGTCGGCGGCGACGATGCCGATGCAACCCGACCCCGTGCACAGGTCCAGAATGCGCGCCGGCTCGCTGGCCAGCCACGGCTCGAAACGTTTTTCGATCAGCTCACCAATGGGCGAACGCGGCACCAGCACCCGCTCGTCGACGATGAACGACATGCCGCAGAACCAGGCCTCGCCCAGCAGGTAGGCGGCCGGTACACGCTCTTCGATACGGCGTTTGAGCAGGTGCTGAAGGCGTACCCGCTCATCGTCCTCGAGCATGCAGTCCAGGTAGCTGTCGGCCACCTCCCATGGCAGGTGCACCGCACCCAGCACCAGCAGGCGGGCTTCGTCCCAGGCGTTGTCGGCACCGTGACCGAAGAACAGGTCATGCTCGTGGAAGCGGCTGACCGCCCAGCGGATGTAGTCGCGCAGCGTGCGCAGACGAGATGTGATCACGGGGTACTCCTATTTTCAGACCGGACAAAAGTCTAACAGCCCCACCCGCACATTTGTTCCTTTGCCTTGCCCAAAGGCTAGCCACAGGCCAGTAACCACGCCGCTTGCGTTGTCAACCATTCCCATTGGCGCCAAGGCAGGGGAGAATAGGTATACAAAAGCCCTATCCAAGGAGCCCTTGATGTCCGTTCCAACCACGATGTTTCGCCTCACTGGCCGCGACTATCCGCCGGCCAAGCTGAGCCACGCCAGCCTGATCATCATCGATGCACAAAAGGAGTACCTCAGTGGTCCCCTGAAGCTGTCGGGCATGGACGAGGCCGTGGCCAACATCGCCAGGTTGCTCGACGCCGCCCGTAAAAGCGGCCGTCCGATCATCCATGTTCGCCACCTGGGCACTGTTGGTGGCCGTTTCGACCCCCAGGGGCCGGCTGGCCAGTTCATTCCGGGGCTGGAGCCGCTGGAAGGTGAAATCGTCATCGAAAAGCGCATGCCCAATGCGTTCAAGAACACCAAGCTGCACGAAACATTGCAGGAGCTGGGCCACCTGGACCTGATCGTCTGTGGTTTCATGAGCCATTCCAGCGTCAGCACCACCGTTCGCCGCGCCAAGGACTATGGTTATCGGTGCACCCTGGTAGAAGACGCGTCGGCCACCCGTGACCTGGCATTCAAGGACGGCGTCATTCCGGCCGCGCAGATTCACCAGTGCGAAATGGCCGTGATGGCTGACAACTTCGCTTGCGTGGCCCCCACCGCCAGCCTGATCTGAGCGGCTTGCAGGACCGCCCGGCAGCCGGGCGGAACCCGATGGGCAGCAGCAGGTCGAATTCCGGATATCCACCGAGGAGAGCGGAATGAAGCTTAAAGGCAGTTTCGACGCCAAGCGCCTGCGCCCGCGCGAACCGCGTAACTGGGGCGCCCGCCTGGCGGCCGGCCTGTCGGCCCTGCTGGCGACGCTGGGCGTATTGCTGGCCATGGCCGGCGTCGCCGGGCTGCTAGGCAACTACCCTGCCCTGCAGGAACTCAACGCCAACAAACCGTTGTCCAGCATCCTCACCGTGGCTGGCTTGTTGCTGCTGTGGCTGGGCGTGCGTTTCTGGCGGCGCAGCCGTATCCGCTTGCGCCGCGGGCGGGAGCTTAACCTGTCGCCGCACCTGATGAAGAAGCACGATTGATGGTTTTGCGTAACCTGTGCGGGCCTCTTCGCGGGTGAACCCGCTCCTACAGGCACCCCGCCGTCTTCGGGCTCTGTGACATCCCCGTAGGAGCGGGTTCACCCGCGAAGAGGCCCGCACAGGCTGCACACCGCCCCACAGTCGCGTAAACTACGCCGCCTACGTGGAGGCATCATGCAAGACGACGATTTTTCCCTGTTCAAGGCCGAAGTGCGCGGCGTAAAGCCGATCCGCCACGACCGTGCCGAAGTCGGCAAGCCCAAGGCCGACCGCCAGAAGCTGGCCGGCCTGCGCCAGGCGGCGACCGTGCGCAGTGACAAGGCTTTGGTCATCGATGGCATGTCCGACCAGTTCGTCATCGACGTAGGCGCCGAAGACGAGCTGATGTGGCGCCGCGATGGCGTGCAGGAAGGCCAGCTGCGCAAGCTGAAGCTGGGGCAGATTCCGTTCGAGGGCAGCCTCGACCTGCACGGCATGACGGTGGAAAAGGCCCGCGAAACCTTGTGGGACTTCATCGCCGAAGCCACAAAACTGGAGGTGCGCTGCGTGCGGGTGACCCACGGCAAGGCCGCGCGCCTGGACGGCAAGCGCCCGATGATCAAAAGCCACGTCAACACCTGGCTACGCCAGCACCCGCAAGTGCTCGGTTTTGCCTCGTGCAGTGCCCGTCACGGCGGCACCGGCGCGGTGTATGTGATGCTGAAGCGAACCATGCTCGAAGGCCGCGACGAGTAACGCCGCGCTTGCAGCGCCGCCCTCACCGCCGTACCCTTCGTTTTTGCGATTTTTTCCCACAGGTAGATCCATGTCCCTGGAACAGAACTACACCGAGATCCTCAGCCAGATTGGCGAGGACGTCTCCCGTGAGGGCCTGCTCGACACGCCCAAGCGGGCTGCAAAGGCGATGAAGTACCTTTGCCGCGGTTATGAGCAAACACTGGAAGAAGTCACCAACAACGCTTTGTTCAGCTCTGACAACAGCGAAATGGTGCTGGTCCGGGACATCGAGCTGTATTCGATGTGCGAACACCACATGCTGCCGTTCATTGGCAAGGCACACGTTGCCTACTTGCCGAAGGGCAAGGTACTGGGCCTGTCGAAGGTGGCACGTATCGTCGACATGTACGCCCGCCGCCTGCAGATCCAGGAAAACCTCAGCCGCCAGATCGCCGAAGCCGTGCAGCAGGTAACCGGTGCCGCAGGCGTGGCCGTGGTGGTCGAAGCCAAGCACATGTGCATGATGATGCGCGGTGTCGAGAAGCAGAATTCGACCATGATCACCTCGGTGATGCTGGGTGAGTTCCGCGACAACGCCGCCACCCGCAGCGAGTTCCTCAGCCTGATCAAGTGATTGGTTGCTGGCCCCGAGCCGACCCTTCAGGGTCGGCTTTTGCATTTCAGGAGTTGCCCATGATCGTCAAAGCCCTGCGGGTTGGCCTCGGCCAGCTCATCGTCTTCGGTGACTGGATCAGCCGCCCGGCCAAGCGCAAACGCGACGCCGCCGCCCAGGCCCGCATCGAGCAAGCGGCCAAGGGGCTGGCGCTGTACCAGTTCCACGCCTGCCCGTTCTGTGTCAAAACCCGCCGCACACTGCACCGCTTGAACGTGCCGGTGGCGCTGCGCGACGCCAAGAACGACCCGGTGCACCGCCAGGCTCTGCAGGAAGGTGGCGGCCGGGTGAAAGTGCCATGCCTGCGCATTGAAGAAGCCGGCAAGGTGACCTGGATGTATGAGTCCAAGGCAATCATCGCTTACCTGGATGAGCGGTTTGCCGCCATCTGACTGACGCTGCAGATCCCTTGTGGGAGCGGGCGAGCCCGCGAAGCAGGCACCGCGGTGGTTGGCACGGGCTGCGCCCGTGTTCGCGGGCACGCCCGCTCCCACAAGGATTGCGCAAGCGCCTGGAAAACAGGTCGGTTTTCAGCCCACCATCGGCACATGCCGCGGGTGGCTGCTGACCCGCTCCAGCCAGGCCCTTACCGCCGGGTAGTCTGCCAGGTCGAACCCGCCCTGCTGCGCCACATGGGTGTAGGCATACAGCGCCACATCGGCAATCGAGTACTGCTCACCCACCAGGTAAGGCGTCATCTGCAACTGTCGCTCCATCACCTTCAGCGCCTTGTAGCCGCCCTTGTGCAACTTGCGGTACTCGTCCAGGCGCTCGTCCGGCAGCCCCAGGTAGAACTGGATGAACCGCGCCACGGCGATGTACGGCTCATGGCTGTACTGCTCGAAAAACTGCCACTGCAGCACCTGGGTACGCAGGCGCGGTTCGCTGGGCAGGAACTCGCTGCCATCGGCCAGGTAGTTGAGAATGGCGTTGGACTCCCACAGGTAGCTACCGTCTTCCAGTTCCAGCACCGGTACCTTGCCGTTAGGGTTCATCGCCAGAAACTCGGGCGTTTCGGTCTCACCCTTGAGAATGTCCACCGGGTGCCATTCATAGGGCCGGCCCAGCAGGCTCAACATGAGCTTGACCTTGTAACAGTTACCCGACTGGTAGTCGCCATAAACCTTGTACATCGACCCTCCCTGCAAAGCAGTTTCGCAATTGCGCCCAATATTTGGCGACTGTACGGCTAAAAGCAATGGCCGCTGTATGGCAAGGATCAACCTTGCTCGCTGTAGTCTGAAAAAACTGCTTACACCTTTACAAGGACTTTGTTCATGACCGATGCCACTTCCGCACGCCTGCGGCCCCTGGCAGACACCTCCCCCTCGGCGGTGGTCGCCGGCTTCATTGCCATGCTCACCGGCTATACCAGTTCGCTGGTGCTGATGTTCCAGGCCGGCCAGGCGGCCGGGCAGACCACCGCGCAGATCTCATCCTGGATCTGGGCGCTGTCGATCGGCATGGCGGTATGCAGCATCGGCCTGTCGCTACGCTACCGCACACCGATCACCGTCGCCTGGTCCACCCCCGGCGCGGCGCTGCTGATCACCAGCCTGGGTGGGGTCAGCTATGGCGAAGCCATTGGCGCCTACATCACCTGCGCCTTGCTGGTGCTGGTGTGCGGCCTGACCGGCAGCTTCGAGCGCCTGGTCAAACGCATCCCGGCCTCGCTGGCCTCGGCGCTGCTGGCGGGCATCCTGTTCAAGATCGGCAGCGAAATCTTCGTGGCCGCGCAGCACCGCACGCTGCTGGTGCTGGGCATGTTCTTCAGCTATCTGCTGGTCAAGCGCCTGTCGCCGCGCTATTGCGTGCTGGCCGCGCTGCTGGTGGGCACGGCATTGTCCGGCGCGTTGGGCCTGCTGGACTTTAGCGGCTTCCACCTGGAAGTGGCCAAGCCGGTGTGGACCACCCCAAGCTTCTCGCTGGCGGCAACCATCAGCATCGGCATTCCGCTGTTCGTGGTGGCCATGACCTCGCAGAACATGCCCGGCGTGGCCGTCCTGCGTGCCGACGGCTACCAGGTACCGGCCTCGCCGCTGATTTCGGCCACCGGCTTTGCCTCGCTGCTGCTGGCGCCGTTCGGCTCGCATGGGGTCAACCTGGCGGCGATCAGCGCGGCGATCTGCACCGGGCCGCATGCCCATGAAGACCCGGCCAAACGCTACACCGCGGCGGTGTGGTGCGGGATTTTCTACGGCATTGCCGGGGTGTTCGGGGCCACCTTGGCGGCACTGTTCGCGGCATTGCCGAAAGAACTGGTGCTGTCGATTGCGGCACTGGCGCTGTTTGGTTCGATCATGAACGGTTTGACCGTGGCCATGAGCGAGGCGCGTGAGCGGGAGGCAGCGGTGATCACCTTTATGGTGACCGCTTCGGGGCTGACCTTGTTTTCGATTGGTTCGGCGTTCTGGGGGATTGTGGCGGGGGTGTTGGCTTTGGTGATTCTCAACCCGCGTAGGGGGTGAGGGTTGTTGTTGCCTGGGGTGGCCTATTCGCGGGTAAACCCGCTCCTACGACGGGAAATCACAAAATCCGCGAATGGGCCGGCACAGGCAACGAGATTACAACCTGAAATGCCCCACCATGCCCTTCAAATCGGTGCCCAGCTGCGCCAGCTCGACACTGGACCGGGCATTGTCCTGCATCGCCAATGCCGCCTGATCCGCACTGCCGCGAATCTGCGTGACACTGCGGCTGATCTCTTCCGCCACCGAACTCTGCTGCTCGGCGGCTGCGGCAATCTGCTGGTTCATCTGCTGAATCAATGACACCGCTGCGGCAATGCTGCCCAGCGCACTTTCGGTCTGCAGTGCATCGGCCACGGCCAGCCGTACCAGCTCGGTACTGCCGCGGATCTGCGCCACCGACTGCTGGGCATTGCCGCGCAGGCTGGCCACCAAGGTTTCGATCTGCTCGGTGGATTGCCGGGTACGCCGCGCCAGCGCGCGCACTTCATCGGCCACCACGGCAAAGCCGCGCCCCTGCTCGCCGGCGCGGGCAGCCTCGATGGCGGCATTCAGCGCCAGCAGGTTGGTTTGCTCGGCCACGCTCTTGATCACTTCCAGCACGTCACCAATGGTGTGGATTTCGGCACTGAGGCTGTCGATGCCGGCGCTGGCAGCTTCTGCCGCCGACGCCAGTTGCTCGATGCGCTGCATGCTCTGGCGCACCACCTGCTGGCCGGTGTCGACCTTCTCGTCCGCGGCCTGGGCTGCCTGCGCCGCCTCCTCGGCATTGCGCGCCACATCGTGCACGGTGGCAGTCATCTGCTGCATGGCGGTCGCCACCTGTTCGGTTTCCTCCTTCTGGCTGCCCACCTCACGGTTGGTCTGCTCGGTCACCGTCGACAACGCCTGGGCGCTGCCGGCCAATTGTTCGATACCCTGCTGCAAGCCGCTGACAATGCCCGAGAGCCCCGCCGCCATCTGCTGCATGGCCTGCATCAGTTGCCCCACCTCATCCCGGCGCGGCGCCTGGGCGTCGAAGCCCAGTTCACCCGCCGCAATGCGCTGGGCGCGGGCGATCACATGCTTCAACGGGCCGACCACAGCGCGGGTAATCAGCCAGGCCGCCAACACGCCGACAAGCAACGCCAGCGCCGTGGCCAGGCCGATGGCGATGGCATTGCGCTGCAGCTCGCCTTGCAGGGCCTGCTCCTGCCCAAGATAGGCTTGGTCGACACGCCCGGTAACCCGCTCGGCGCTGGCTTGCAACTGCGCCTTCAGCCCCTGCTCGCGGGCCAGCTGGTCGGTGTATTCGTTGAGTTTTTCCGAAAAACTGCCAATGTGCCCCGCCACTTCGCCCAACACACTCTGGTAACCGGCATCGCCAACCGCGCCTTGCAACTGGCTGACCAGGCCAGCGGCCTCCACCGTCTGGGCAATACGCTCCTGGCTCACACCCTCCTCGCCCTTGCGGCTTTTTTCCAGGCGTACCCGTGCTTCGTCCATGGCCTGCAGCATCAGCCGCGACACCTGGGCCACCTGCGCGGCTTGCTCAAGAAACTCGCCACCCTGCTGGCCCTGGGACTGCTTGAGGGTGTACACGCCGTCATCGGCCAGGCCGGCCTGCAGCACATCAAGGTTGTTGGACACGTTGGACACCGACCAGCTGGCCATGTCCAGCGCCAGCTCCTTGGCTTGCACGGCCTCGACAAAGGCTTCGAATGCCTGGCCATAGGCGGCGAGATCGGTTTGTGCCGCTGCCAGCGCCGGCAGGCCTCGGGCGCGTTCGACCAAACCCTGCAGGCCGCCACGCAAAGCGTCGGCCTGCTGCATGTCGGAGCGCAGGGCAAACGCCTGCTCATGCTCGCGCAAGCGCAGTAAGTCGGTATTGAACTGGGCCAGCTGACGCAAGCTGTCGAAGCGCTGGCCAACGCTTTGCAACGCCACGACGCCGATGGCCGCGACCGCCAGCGTCAGCAGCAGCACCAAGGCAAAGCCCAGGCCAAGTTTGCGGGCCATGCCCAGGTTGGCCAGCACACCGTGCTTGCTCGTGCCCATCACCGATCCCCTTTCAGCCAGTGAGGTTATCCCGAAGACTAAGGGTGGCAACGTTATCTGCCAATGAACAAGGGCCTGGCGTCAGAATAGTGTCAAATAGCTATGTCTTGTCGTTTTTGGCTGCAAAAGGGTCGCTTTCAGTGCCAGCTGTAAAAGATATCACTAGGCCATCAATGATAGCCCGTCCCTCAACCTGCGACGGCACCTGCCCATATTAAATCGACGCAAGTAAAACATTCATTTATTCCAATCCACACTTTATCGAACACTATTGACGCCATTAAATTTGCGCCAAAAGTGGGGTATTGAGATTTTTTTAAACACCCCTGCACACAATAAAAACGTCGCTATCGTGATCGGTAACTGGCCCGTTCTCCGGACCTGCAGTGCACCCTGGAGTTTGCAATGAAAACAGCCATGTTTACTGCTGTGGTCACCCCGTTGCTGCTGTTTACTGTGCCAACCGTTGGCTATGCCGAAACTTCCACCGCCCCGTTGTTCACCCTTGGCCTACAAGGGAGCTACACCCAACTGGAAATCAACGGCCGTAACAATGAAACCGAAGATATGCCCGAAGGTGGCTTATTCATTAACTACGGCAACAAGATGACGGCCAGGCAAGGCCTTGTTTACCAGGCCGAAGCCAGCGGCATGTACTCGAAACAGCATGACCAGAAGCTCAAGGACGGCCAGGCCGACCTGGACCTGGGCTGGCGCTTGGCACTGGCCGAACGGCATTCAGTCGACCTGCTGCTGGGCGCCGGTTACAAATGGAACCGGTTGGAACCCAATACCAGCCGCCATGATGTCGACCTTACCAACCGCACGCCGTTCGCCAAACTGGCGGCGGGGTACAATTACCGCTTCAATAATGCCACCTTGCGTTTCGAAGCGGGCATACGCCAGGTTATCAATGGCGATTCGCAATTGAAAATACATGGCGTCAGCAACGAAGAGCTTGATTTGAAAGATACCACCAACCCCTTTGCCGAACTTAGCGTGCTGTTCAACCAACACGGTACTGTGCCGGTATACGCTTCGCTTTACTTCAGCCGCTACAACTATGAACTGGACGGGCAGTTCCTGATGACCGACTCGGACGAACAAACCCGTGACGAGTACGGCCTGAAAATAGGCGTCAGCTTTTAGCCAGGTGGCCGGCTGGCTGCCCGGCTTGCTCAGAACGGCCTGGGCACGCCCCTCCTGTCCATGCGCGACATGGTAGGCTTTGGCCTGGTGATCGCATTTGTCAGGGGCGGGCTTGCCCACGAAGCAGCCCGCACGGCATCCACTCAGATCGCCGTAGCCCCACCATCCACCGTCAGGCAATGCCCGGTGGTAAACGCCGCGCCGTCACTGCACAGATACAGCACGGCGCTGGCGATTTCCTCGACCTTGCCAATGCGCCCTACCGGGTGCATGGCTGCGGCGAACTCGGCCTTGCGCGGGTCGGCCTGGTAAGCGCGGCGGAACATGTCGGTGTCGATCACGGCCGGGCACACGGCGTTCACGCGGATGCCCTTCTTGGCGTACTCGATGGCCGCCGACTTGGTCAGACCGATGACCGCATGCTTGCTGGCGCTGTAGATGCTCATCTTTGGCGCCGCCCCTAGCCCCGCCACCGACGCGGTATTGACGATGGCCCCACCGCCTTGGGCCAGCAACAAGGGCAACTGATACTTCATGCACAACCACACGCCCTTCACGTTCACGCCCATGATGGCATCGAACTCCGCTTCGCTGCCTTCGGCCAGGCGGTGTTGCTCGATCTCGATCCCGGCGTTGTTGAAGGCGTAGTCCAGCCGGCCGTAGGCGGCCATCAGGCGCTCATGCAACTGGCGCACCTCGGCGTCGCGGGTCACGTCGCAGGCAATGAACAGCGCTTCGCCGCCTGCCGCGTGGATCTGCGCCACGGTGGCCTCGCCGCCGACCGGGTCGAGGTCCGCCACCACCACTTTCATGCCCTCGTGGGCGAACGCCAGGGCGGTTGCCCGGCCGATGCCGGCACCCGCGCCGGTCACCAGGGCTACCTGGCCAGAAAAGGTCATGCTCATCGCGTGCTCCTGTGAGGGATTGGGTGGGGTTCAGAGCATAGTCAGCCACCACTCGGCCGGGCAGCATCATCACAGCAACGGTTGGGCTACCATGCTTGTCAGTGATTTTAAGGAACCGCCTTCATCAACAAGGTAGATTGAACGCCTTACGCCCTCCACCGCCCACAAGGACCCGCCATGACCCAGACCAACCGCCGCTTCCTGCTTGCCAAACGCCCGGTCGGCGCCGTGCGCCGTGACGACTTCAGCTTCGAGACCGTACCCGCCGAACAACCCGGCGAAGGCCAGGTACTGGTGCGCAACCTGTACCTGTCGCTGGACCCGGCCATGCGCGGCTGGATGAACGAAGGCAAGTCCTACATCCCGCCCGTGGCCCTGGGCCAGGTAATGCGTGCGCTGGGTGTAGGTGAAGTGGTTGCCTCCAATCACCCCGGCTACCAGCCCGGCGACCATGTGAGCGGCGCCCTCGGTGTGCAGGACTACTTCACCGGCGAGCCCCAGGGCCTGCACAAGATCGACCCCAAGCTGGCCCCCCTGCCCCGTTACCTGTCAGCCTTGGGCATGACCGGCATGACCGCCTACTTCGCCCTGCTGGAGGTTGGCCAACCCAAAGCTGGCGACACCGTGGTCATTTCCGGCGCGGCCGGTGCGGTGGGCAGCATTGTCGGGCAGATTGCCAAGATCAAAGGCTGCCGCGTGGTCGGCATTGCCGGCGGTGCCGAGAAGTGCCAGTACCTGAAGGACGAGCTGGGCTTTGACGGCGTGATCGACTACAAGGCCGAAGACGTGCTGGCCGGCCTGAAGCGCGAATGCCCCAAAGGCGTGGACGTGTACTTCGACAACGTGGGCGGCGATATCCTCGATGCCGTGCTGACGCGCATCAACTTCAAGGCACGCATTGTGATTTGCGGCGCGATCAGCCAGTACAACAACAAAGAAGCGGTGAAAGGCCCGGCCAACTACCTGTCGCTGCTGGTGAACCGCGCGCGCATGGAAGGTTTTGTGGTGATGGATTACACCAAGGACTACGGCAAGGCCGCGCAGGAAATTGCCGGCTGGTTGGCCAATGGTCAGGTGAAGAGCAAAGAGGATGTGGTGGAAGGGCTGGAAACCTTCCCGGAGACCTTGTTGAAGCTGTTCAGCGGGGAGAATTTTGGCAAGTTGGTGTTGAAGGTTTAAACGCCCCTGCACGGCACCGATGGCCCGGCACAGGCCCTTGTAATCGGGTTCACCCGCGAAAGGGCCGGGCCTGCCGGCCAATTACCACCGGCCGTCCACCGTTGCCGCCGCTACCGTATTCGCGGGTAAACCCGCTCCTACAAATGGATCGGGGTGCAGCCACATCAGGGGTTCGACACAGGCATCGGTGGTTCGGCACAGGCCCTTGCTGGACAGCCGCAGGTTAATTACCCACGGATCTCCGCCACCACCGCTGCCAACGCTTGCGCAGGGTCTGCAGCCTGGCTGATCGGCCGGCCGATTACCAGGTAGTCCGAACCGGCATCCAGTGCCTGGCGTGGGGTGAGGATACGGCGCTGGTCATCCTGCGCGCTGCCCGCCGGGCGAATGCCCGGGGTCACCAATTGCAGCGAGGGGTGCGCCGCCTTCAGTGCCGGGGCCTCGAGCGCCGAGCACACCAAACCGTCCATACCCGCTTTTTCCGCCAGCGCCGCCAAACGCAGCACTTGCTCTTGGGGGTCGACATCCAGGCCAATGCCGGCCAGGTCTTCACGCTCCATGCTGGTCAGCACGGTCACGCCAATCAGCAACGGCTGCGGGCCGCTGCGCTTGGCCAGCTCTTCACGGCAGGCCGCCATCATGCGCAGGCCCCCGGAGCAATGCACGTTGACCATCCACACGCCCATCTCGGCGGCAGCCTTTACCGCCATGGCGGTGGTGTTGGGAATGTCGTGGAACTTGAGGTCCAGGAACACTTCGAAGCCCTTGTCACACAGGGTTTCGACAATGCCCGAAGCGCTGCTGGTGAACAGCTCCTTGCCAACCTTCACCCGGCACAGCGCAGGGTCAAGCTGGTCAGCCAGCTTCAGGGCGGCCTCACGGGTAGGGAAATCCAGGGCGACGATCAGGGGCGTCTGGCAGGCGGACATGGGCAGGGTCTCTTGGCAAGTCGAAAACGGCGCGCATTGTAAACGAAGTGGCGCAGGCTTTGGGGCCCGCAGGTCACGGAATTGGCCCAACAAGGCCTGGCACCTATAATTGAACCAACGGAACGGGCAATTGCTCAAAATTCACGTAACCGTTGCCGACGGCCCGATCTAAGGAGAACGACAATGCCCTGGTATGCCTGGCTGATACTCATCATAGCCCTCGGCTCGATTGTCGGCGGGTTGATGCTGCTGCGCGACACGGCCAAGAAACTGCCGCTGACCGAAGAACAACTGCGCAAGGTACATGAGCGTAATGCCGAAGCGGATGCCAAGGACGCGCAGGACCGCTAAAGGCCGGGCCAGGGCATCACCCCGGCCCCTGCCCGCTTACTCCACCATCACCTTGTCCCGGTTGCGCTCCAGCAACGCATTGCCTATCCCCTTTATCTCCAGCAGCTCATCCACTGAAGCAAACGGCCCATTGGCCTCGCGGTAGGCCACGATAGCCTCCGCCTTGGCCTTGCCAATGCCGTTCAGCTCCTTTTGCAGGGTGAGTGCATCCGCCGTGTTCAAGTCCAGCCTTGGCGCCTGCTGGGCCTGGGCCACCACCGGCACCGGTTCGGGCACAGCCATGGTGCTGGCCGGGGCGGCGCTCAGGGAGAACGACAGACTGGCGAACAGCGGCAGCAGCAGGTACGACAGAACGTTATTGCGCATGGTCAACACTCCTTGGGTTGGTCATTTTCCAGCAACCGCTTTCCTTCGGCTGCGCAACCAACCCTAGCGGGTAACCTGGCCGCACAATACCCAACTACCCCGGCGAATGGTTACCGAATCGGTCAGCAAAACGCTCAACTTCACCCACCCACAAACCGTGGCCGTTTCCGCCCCGCTCGGCCCGGCCCTGAACGCACAAGGCCCTGGCCTTGTGCCTGTAGCCAAATCCCCGTTTGTCCGATACCCACTGCCCACCACTGCCCGGCCATTCTCCTACAACGCCCGCCGAACAAGGCCCGCCCGGTAAACCGCCCTCCCCCAGTCGGTAAGCCTCCCCCCGACAAACTGGCACGCCATTGCCCGCCTGCTAGATTTTTGAGCAATGGAAACCGGCCTGCTTCAAGGACCCGAGCAAGAGGATCACTGCCGTGCCCCTCAAGATCCTGACTGTTTTCGGTACCCGCCCAGAAGCCATCAAGATGGCCCCGCTAGCCCTGCAACTGGCGCAGGACAGCCGCTTCGAAGCCCGCGTGTGCGTCACCGGCCAGCACCGGCAAATGCTCGATCAGGTACTGGAGCTGTTCGGCATCAGCCCCGAATACGACTTGAACATCATGAAAGCCGGCCAGGACCTGACCGGTGTGACCACCGCCATCTTGCAAGGCATCCGACCGGTGCTGGCTGCGTTCAAGTCCGACGTGGTGCTGGTGCACGGCGACACTGCCACCACCTTTGCCACCAGCCTGGCGGCTTACTACCAGCAAATCCCCATTGCCCATGTAGAAGCCGGCCTGCGCACCAACAACCTGTATTCACCCTGGCCCGAAGAAGGCAACCGGCGCCTGACCGGGGCCCTTGCCGCGCTGCACTTCGCGCCCACTGCCACCTCGCGCGACAACCTGTTGCGCGAAGGCACCGATCCGGCGCACATCTTCACCACCGGTAACACCGTGATCGACGCCTTGCTGGAGGTGGAGCAAAAGCTGCAAAGCCCCGCGCTGAAGGCCCGTTTCGCCAGCCACTTCAGCTACCTGGCAGCCGAGCGCCGGCTGTTGCTGGTCACCGGCCACCGGCGCGAGAACTTTGGTGGCGGCTTCGAGCGCATCTGCCAGGCCCTGGTGCAGATTGCACGGCAATTCCCCGAGTTGGACGTGGTGTACCCGGTCCACCTCAACCCCAACGTGCGCGAGCCGGTCAACCGGCTGTTGGGGGATGTGAGCAACATCCACCTTGTCGAACCGCTGGATTACCTGCCGTTCGTTTACCTCATGACCCGGGCCTATGTGATTCTGACCGACTCGGGTGGCATTCAGGAGGAAGCGCCGGCCCTGGGCAAACCGGTGCTGGTGATGCGCGACACTACCGAGCGCCCAGAAGCCGTGGCGGCAGGTACGGTCAAGCTGGTGGGCACCGAAGTAGCATCGATTGTGCGGGCGTTGAGTACCTTGCTGACCGATGAGGCGGCGTATCGCGAAATGAGCTTCGCCCATAACCCCTATGGCGATGGCAAAGCCTGCGCGCGCATACGCAAAGCCCTGGCCACCTGGCCCCCCCCCCACCGCTCAATGTAGGTGCGGGTTCACCCGCGAATACGATATCCGCAGCCCCGCCGCCCCCCAGTAAAAACTGGCCAGCAGCCCCCCTTCCGCGTGCCCCCCCAACAACAGTCAACAATCACGACGAAGAGATTTGCCTTGGAATGCACATTCCGCACGTCAGACTTTCCTGAAACCCCGCCCCACCTCTTCAACTCGGACAACCAAGCGAACTATCCTACGCGCCAGTCAGAAGCAGCTGAATTGTCGGGGAAATGCCTCAGGGATAACGTCACAGGGTCGCCATGTTGGTGACCGGGTGTGAGAACCTGATGCGAGCTACCTGACTTGCCTGTCATGGCAGTCGTACGCGGGCAGACTTCGGTCTGGCCGAGCTTTGTAGCTCCCTCGGTTTCTCACCCCGTGTACGACTGCCGCCCTGGTCCGTGAGAAAGATCTGCGTGGCAGTTCCACCTATCAGGAGCAACTACCATGAAAAACAACAACCAATCCCCCCTCCTCACCGCAGGCATCGAAACCTTCCTCGAAGCCGGCAACCCCACCCTGGACCTGCTCCGCGTCCAACCCGGCATCCCCGTCGATGACGCCTATGAACACGTCTCCGTCCTGCTGGGCTACTGCAAGCACCTGGTACGCGAAGGTGACATGGAAGACGACCACAAGATGCTGGGCGCAGCGGATTACCTGCTGGCCACCGCAAAAGCCCTGATGAACGACATCGAGATTGCGAAAAACAGGCACCACTGAAGGGAATGACGCGAGACCAGGCGAGGCTATGCCTCGCTTGCAGTCAGAAGAAATGGGCTTCATCAGGCCAGACGTGGCGAGGGCAAACCACTGCATTGGCCAAGCACCCCACACTGTGGGAGCGGGCGCGCCCGCGAACACCGGCACCGCCGGTGCCATCCATCCCATGCCTACAAGATCACAGCCCCCACCCGCCGCTCAAATCTCACTGCGCGGATAAACACTGATAAACGCCGAGATGGCAATTGCATCCCCATCATCCACCTTCACCCGCGGGCTCTGCCCCGAGCGTTTGATATCCGAGGCAAAATCAGCGGTCTTGAATGCCTGCTCAAGCTCGTCACCGCCCACCCCGGCATAAACGACCACCTGGGTACCGGTATTGTGCTTTTGCAGGGGCAGCTGCTTGATCTGAACCTGCACACCCGCCTTGGTCAGCGCAACGGCAATTTCCTTGGCAAAGCGCACGGCTTCCTTGTCATCTTTGTGGATATTCAGCAACACCACCGGTGCCAGCGTCTTAGCCTTCAGCTCGCCCGCCAATGCCTTGAACGCCTCATGCGCCTGCGGCGTCAGCGCTCTGGGCTTCAGGCTGGCCTCCAGCTTCAACCGCTCGGCCCTCTCGCGCTCCAGTTCGGCCCTGAGCGCATCGTTCTGCTCAATGAGTTGCTCGATCTCCAGCCTGGCCTGCACGTCCGACTCGTGGACGATAGTAACCGCCTGCGCCCCACGGGAAACGGGCACTTCGGCTTGCTGGTTTTTTACATCCGAGGTCATATGGGCAATGATCATCGCACTGGCGGCGATCAGCGCAGCGATTACCGCAGTGGCAGAGGCTATGGCATGGATAAGGCTGGCTGCGTCTGCTGAAATATCAGACATAAACAACTTCTTGAAGTTAGGGATGTTCATCGGGCGGATGCTCTGGTGCGGATACAAGTCAAGCCAAGAAGGCTAGTGAGTCCTGGCAGAGTGCGATATTTTTCGGTTTTGCTGGAAAACACAAATACTCCACCAATGTTGCATGCCACACTGCGCCCTCTACGCTCCCTCTAGTGAATAAACCCAGCGGCCGCGCAAGGACAATGTCGGCTGTTGCCCACTCGCATTCGCGCTGCGCCCCTTCGGAAGTGGACCTGCCTGGCAGCCCTATCAGCCATCACGCAGTTTAATCAGTGGATCTCCCTTAATAGCCTCAGAAGACTTAAGGCTGGTATGGCGTGAAAACTATCGCGTGGGGTTACAGACTTGATCTGAGAAAGCGATACATCCTCTTACGCGCCAAAAGAGAACCGTACAATGCCGCTCAGGGTGAACAAATAAAATTTGGTACTCAGCTGCGCTCCTTTTGACCTCATCGGTTACCTACGTGAGTGGCCTCACTTAAATATTCACGCCCTGCGTAACCTCATAACAAGGAATCATGAACTAGACAAGTAGCCCCTCATCCTTCCCTATATTGCTTCAGCATGCCCTCAACCAGCCGCAGCCCCCCTGCGCGTAGCGGCACAACGCCAGTTATCCCGTAAGGCTGGCAACCTGACGCGATCTGCTGTATGTATGATGCCCTTTCGACCCGGGGAGAAGGCTGTGGAGTGGTACGAGTCGCTTTTTTTGCAAATGTGTAGTCATGTTCTAACCCAGTCCAAGATGGCAAATCGCCGCGGACTCACTGGGGCTTTGACTATGGACACGCCATCGACTCGCGATCTGGTGGAGAGTTACGAGCGTAATGTGGCAGTAGCGTTCAGCGCAGCAGAAATGAAAGACCTTCTTTCACAAGGTGCAAACTGCGTGGTCCTGATCATTGTGAAAGAGCACCAATTTCAGAATTTCTTGACCGATATCAACCGTCAGCAAGAGGTCGTCTTGAGTGCCACATTGCGTACGGATGCCCGATCCACCGAGTTTGCCAATTACCATGTCGACATCGCGATTATCCGACCCACCTCGTCAGGCCCCATGGACATCGCTCACTAAAATATGACGTTCGTTATAGCCCCTAACGCCGGGCAAGCGCCGCTTACACTCATCTTCCGAAAGTGTAGGCGGCAGAAATTGCAGCGCTCACCTGGCGGCGCCCTGAGCATCCTATGGAAACTCCAGCTATGATGCCCCCGGGCCCTGATCGATGTGCAAAGCGACGGCTCATTCAGGGTGAGTAGCCCCCTCGCCTGCATCATGGACCTGAACGCTCGTGGCAATAACCAAGCCATGGCTTTTACAAGCTGGCTCCACCTGCCTCAACGAGGTAGCGCAGCAAAACTCATGCGGCTAATCATTTGGCCCATCATCACCTTCTTGACGGCGCCTTCAGTCGGCACCGCATATGACGAAGGATTGCTCATCAGCCTTTAAAGCACTCCAGGCTGCAGCAGCAAAGCCCAAAGCGTTGACGCAGCCAGCAAGATATAGAAAAGTCTGTGGTAAGGGAGCGCTCCCCCGGCCCAGAACATCCCCGAGAGCATCACCAACCAGCCCAACGGTAGAAGGTAACTGTGGGCCTGTCCTGTGTCGCGGAATCGACTAATACATCGGTCGACCTCTGACTTTCTTGATAGAAAGGGTGAGGTTCACTGGCTGTCTATAGGGTGATGCCGTAACATAGGATTGTGAATATCACGCTTTACGCAAAAGGTCTTTGTTTACTGGCCATTTGACACTCAGTTACGAAATTTCTACCAAGATCGCACCGCGTGTCAGCGCCAGCTTTGCGATCTGGATGCCAACCTTCACCCGGCACAGCACAGGATCTAACTGCTCAGCCAGCCTCAGAGGGGTCTCGGCAGGCGGACACGAGCAGGGGCCCTTAGCTAGTCGAAATAGGCAAGCCGTGTAACCCACTTTGCGCATGCTTTGGAGCCAGCGGGTCACGAAAATGACCGAGCGCTGTGGTATCGCCGAGCGCCTAGGAATATGATGTGATCATCACTTACAGATGACTATCATACTTCGGCTAGTGAAGCCGGCAGGATTAATACCGAACAAATAATCCCCAGCCTCCTCCTCGGTATCACCGGACCGCGCTACAACGCGGTATCCTCGTGTACTACAGGAGATCTCAGCTCTCTGGTAACAGCGGTCCCATGACGAAGATAGGCCTGAACAGTTGATGTGAACGCCTGTCTTACCTCTCACCGTCTTCATTTCCGAGGACGCAGCGCATCCGGTAAGGGCAATTGCAGCGATTAGCAGAAGTGCATTGTACATTCAGATCCTCTAGTCACAACTGGGACTGAGCCCCATCCAAGAGCATTAGCACTTGGATGGATGACAAAATCTGCGAATTACCTACCCTGTTGACTGTACCACCTCTGCGTCGAAATGCGGCCTGCTATTCACCGCCATGATGCGCTAGTGTTTCCGGCGACCACCAGCTCCGCTCGGACGCTCCTCCCGCCGGGCCAGTATCAAGCAGGGTCAGCCACGGTGTTTACCACGAAAGTAATTGATCAGGCCTTGGGTGGAACCGTCTTCGGCGCTGTCTTCCAGGCTACCGACCAAGCGCTGGTAAACGCTCTTGCCCAGTTCCTTGCCCAGCTCGACGCCCCACTGATCGAAGGCGTTGATACCCCAGATAACGCTCTGTACGAACACCTTGTGCTCGTACATGGCCACCAGCGCACCCAGCCGGCGCGGGCTGATGCGCTCGACCACCAATGTGTTGCTCGGGCGGTTACCCGGGATCACCTTGTGCGGGGCCAGCTTTTCGATGTCTGCTTCGTTGAGGCCTTTAGCGCGCAATTCGGCTTCAGCTTCCTCGCGGGTTTTGCCCAGCATCAGCGCCTGGCTCTGCGACAGGCAGTTGGCGTACAGCCACTGGTGGTGGTCGGCCACCGGGTTGAAGCTCACCACCGGCACGATGAAATCGGCCGGAATCAACTGGGTGCCCTGGTGCAGCAACTGGTGGTAGGCATGCTGGCCGTTGCAGCCCACGCCGCCCCAGATCACCGGCCCGGTGTCGGTCTTCACCGGGGTACCGTCTTGCAGCACGCTCTTGCCGTTGGATTCCATGTCCAGCTGCTGCAGGTGCTTGGTGATGTTGCGCAGGTAGTGGTCGTACGGCAGGATCGCGTGGCTGTTTGCGTCCCAGAAGTTGCCATACCACACGCCCAGCAGGGCCAGTAGCACCGGCATGTTCTTGTCGAACGGTGCGGTCTGGAAGTGCTGGTCCATGGTGTAGGCACCGGACAGCAGTTCCTTGAAGTTGGCAGTGCCGATGGCCAGGGCGATCGGCAGGCCGATGGCCGACCACAGCGAGTAGCGCCCACCCACCCAGTCCCACATCGGGAAGATGTTTTCTTCGCGGATACCGAACGCTACAGCAGCGGCCTTGTTGCTGGATACGGCAATGAAGTGGCGGTACAGCTCGGCTTCCGAGCCGCCTTGGGCCAGGTACCAGGTCCGCGCGGCCATGGCGTTTTTCAGCGTCTCGAGGGTGTTGAACGACTTCGACGAGACGATGAACAGGGTGGTTTCGGCGCGCAGGTTGGCCGACAGCTCGTGGAACTCGCTGCCGTCGATATTGGCCAGGTAGTGGCAGCGCACGCCGCGCTGGGCGTAGGGTAGCAGCGCTTCGGAAACCAGCTCGGGGCCGAGGAACGAACCGCCAATGCCAATGTTGACCACGTCGGTGATCGGCTTTTCGCTGTAGCCGCGCCACAGGCCATCGTGAATGCGACCAACCAGTTCGGTAATCTGGTTGAGCACCTTGTGCACTTCCGGCATGACGTTCACGCCGTTGACGCTGAGTTTGTCACCTACAGGCCGGCGCAAGGCGGTGTGCAGCACCGGACGGCCTTCGGAGGCGTTGATGATCTCACCGCTGAACATCGACTTGATGGCGTCCTGCAGGCCCACTTCATTGGCCAGGTTGACCAGCAGATCGCGGCTTTGCTCGGTGATCAGGTTTTTTGAGTAGTCGAGGAACAGGCCGCAAGCGCTAAGGGAAAACTGGTCGAAGCGCTTGGCATCGGCGGCAAAGGCTTCGGACATGCTGAAGCCTCGCATGGCTTCGCGGTGTTGCTGAAGCGCCTTCCAGGCTGGCAGAGCAGTGACATCGTGAGGTGTACGGTAGAACGCCATTGCAAAAAGATCCTTGATACGGGTAAAGCCAGAACCTATCAATCGTTGTCAGGTTCCACGTCGGCGACATTATAGGCAATGCCCATGCGCAAGAAAGGGAAAAGCCGCATTCATGCGCGCAAAATACCGCTCACAAACGCCTGGCAGCCTCGCCATGCTCGAAAGGCAGCAGAAAAATTGTAGAATCGGCACAACCACGGTTAGCAAGGGCGCGCTGACTATTATCCCTTTGCCATGTCCTGCGGGTTGCCCCCTAAGGACCTATCGAGTAAAAAATGATCAAGATCAACTCCACAATCGAATGCTCCAACTCGGCTCCTTTTGTGCTATTCGGCGGCATCAACGTGCTCGAGTCTGAAGACCTGGCCCTTACTGCCTGTGCAGAATATGTGCGCGTCACGCAGAAGCTGGGCATCCCGTATGTGTTCAAAGCCAGCTTTGATAAAGCCAATCGCTCATCGATCCATTCCTACCGTGGCCCCGGCATGGAAGAAGGGCTGCGGATCTTTGAAAAGGTGAAGGCAGAATTTGGCGTGCCGATAATCACCGACGTTCACGAAATCTACCAAACGGCCCCGGTGGCGGAAGTCGTCGATGTGCTGCAGCTGCCGGCATTCCTCGCCCGTCAAACAGACCTAGTTGTTGCCTTGGCCAAAACCGGCAAGCCGGTGAACATCAAAAAGCCCCAATTCCTCAGCCCTTCGCAGATGCAGAACATCGTGCATAAGTTCAAGGAAGCGGGTAATGACCAGTTGATCCTTTGCGACAGGGGCACTTGCATGGGCTACGACAACCTGATCGTGGACATGCTTGGCTTCGGCGTCATGAAGCGTACTTGCCAAGATCTGCCGATCATCTTTGACGTCACTCATGCCCTGCAGAATCGCGACCCATCGGGTGCGGCTTCTGGCGGTCGGCGCGAGCAGGTGGTAGAGCTGGCACGTGCCGGCATGGGAGTCGGATTGGCTGGCCTGTTCCTGGAAGCCCACCCAAACCCTGATCAGGCCAAGTGTGATGGCCCGAGCGCACTGCCATTGGACAAGCTGGAACCCTTCCTGGCACAAATCAAAGCGCTGGATGATCTGGTAAAATCATTCCCGCAATTGACTATTGCCTAATCTACGACGGTGAGTAAAGCCGCTTCTGGACAAGAAGCGGCTGCCTACCCAGGCAACGATAATTACCGGCTGTTTCACGCTACGGGATTGCCGTCAAAAATCTCGACGACGCCAACAATAGCCCCGCAATCGTCGACCACCGCCAAGGCACGGATTTTGTTCTCCAGCATGTAAGCTTCAGCGACCGACACGCGGCAATCCGCTGGAATGGTGTGGGGGTTCAGCGTCATGAACTCAGTTACAGAGGCATGAATAACCTGGTTATTTTTTAACAAGGCACGACGCAGGTCGCCATCCGTTACAATACCGACAAGTTCATTACCATCCATCACCATGGCTAAGCCAAGCCGGCTTTGCGTCATCATCAGCAGGCAGTCTTGAAAACTGCTCGCTGGCGAAACAATCGGTGCCGGCGAGTGCATTACGTCAGCTACGCGAGTCAACAATTTTCGACCAAGGCTTCCGCCGGGATGGTAACGGGCAAAGTCCATCGGTTTGAACTGATTCGCGGTAATCAGAGCCACTGCCAGCGCATCCCCCATGGCCATGGTGGCTAATGTGGACGTGGTAGGCGCTAGGTTATTTGGACAAACTTCGCGATCCACCGAAATATCAAGCCAAATGTCTGCATGTTTGGCTAGAGTGGAGTTGCCGCTCCCGGTCATCGCAATAAATTTATTGCCGAATGACTTGAGGCTGGGAATCAGCTTGATCAGCTCTTCGGTTTCTCCGCTGTAACTTATCAGCACCAGCACATCAACGGGCTTGAGCATCCCCAGGTCGCCGTGAAAAGCTTCTGCCGGGTGCAGGAAGAAGCTAGGCGTACCGGTAGAGGCAAAAGTAGCGACCATTTTTTTGCCAATCAGGCCGGATTTGCCCATACCACAAACTACTGTCCGCCCTTCACAGGCAAGAATCAAATCGACCGCGCTTTGGAACTGACCATCAAGACGATCCGCTAGTTTGGCGACCGCCTGGGCCTGGGCAACGAGGGCTTCTTTGGCGATATCAAGATGGTTCATCTTCACTCTTTAACTCATTAACAAAAAAGGTATGCTTCAACGGGACGCGGCATCAACTGTCCTGCCGCTGCTGTTGGTAGATCCAGTCGACAATTTCTCCTTCCGGCACATACCCGTTCACTAGTTCACGCAACAGTTGCCGGATACGGCCAAAGTCATCCACCGCCACTGCATTGAGTAACACGGCAATACGTTCACGCAAGACGTCCCAAGTGACGTAGTCTTCATTCGCTACCATGATCATCGGGTGGACGGTAGGCGAAACGTCATCGCCAATCAACAACTCTTCAAAAAGCTTCTCACCTGGGCGCAACCCCGTGAACTCGATGGCGATATCACCATTGGGGTTACCCGAGCTACGTACGCTAAGGCCCGAGAGATGAATCATTTTCTCAGCCAGCTCAACAATTTTTACCGGCTCCCCCATGTCGAGAACAAATACGTCCCCGCCCTGCCCCATCGCCCCTGCCTGAACCACCAGTTGAGCGGCTTCGGGGATAGTCATGAAATAGCGGGTAATCTTCGGGTGGGTAACCGTAATTGGGCCACCGGCCTTGATCTGCTTGTGGAACAACGGGATCACCGAGCCAGAGGAGCCCAGCACATTGCCAAAGCGCACCATGGTGAAGCGGGTTTTGTTCACCCGGGCGATCTTGCTGCTGTCACCGTACATGACGGGTGCCGCCTCGCGGCTTAGTGCTTGCAGAATCAACTCGGAAAGACGCTTGGTACCGCCCATCACGTTCGTGGGGCGCACCGCCTTGTCAGTCGAGATAAGCACGAAGTTGGCAACGCCTGATTGCAAAGCAGCCTGTGCGGTACAAAGCGTGCCGAACACATTGTTGAGTATACCCTCCGCCATGTTGTGCTCAACCATGGGCACATGTTTGTAAGCCGCCGCGTGGTAGACGGTGGCTACCCGCCAAGTGGACATAACGTGGGCAAGATGCTGCTGATTGCGTACCGACCCCAGAATGGGCAGCAGTCGCACCGGCAGCGACTCGCGCGCAACGCGTTGCTCCAGCTCACTGAGGATAGCGTAGAGGTTGTACTCGCTGTGGTCGAACAGCAGCAATGTCGTTGGCCCAAGCCCTATGATCTGGCGGCAAAGCTCGGAGCCGATGGAGCCACCGGCCCCGGTGACCAGTACCGTTTGCTTGTGGATGCAGCGTTCGAGCAGCCCTTCCTTGGCGGGTACCGGGTCACGCCCAAGCAAATCGGCAATGTCCACGTCTTGGATGTCATCCACTTTGACCCGGCCACTTGCCAGGTCGGCAAAGGCCGGCACGCTGCGCACGTGCAACGGGTAAGGTTCGAGCAAGGCGAGAATCTCCTTGCGCCGGGCGCGCGATACCGAAGGCAGGGCGAGGAGGATTTCCTGTGCACCGGTTTCCTTGATCATCTGCTGCAGATGCTTGGGCTTGTACACCTGCAAACCGGAAATGACCCGGTTGGCAAGGTCACTGTCATCATCAATGAACGCCACCGGGCGCATCGCCCGCCCCATGCGCAACGCTGCCAGCAGCTGGTTGCCGGCGGTGCCTGCACCATAGATGGCTACCTTGACCAGGCCATCATC
Source organism: Pseudomonas alloputida (assembly GCF_021283545.2). NCBI lineage: Bacteria > Pseudomonadati > Pseudomonadota > Gammaproteobacteria > Pseudomonadales > Pseudomonadaceae > Pseudomonas > Pseudomonas alloputida. Next base: position 4,722,591 of record NZ_CP128540.1, read on the forward strand.
GCGGTTGGCGAACGGTATCTGATGGGCGCCGGTAAACCAGTCACCCAGGAAATACTGGCGCATGATCAGGCGTAAACCACCAATGATGACCATGCTCAACCACCAATAGTTGAAAATGATCGAGCGCGGCACGATTACCTGATGGTTGCTGTACCAGTACACAACCACAGCCAGAATGAGCGATGACAGGGTAACGGCCTTGATAATGGTCACCAATGCATCATTGCCGAAGTAGCGCATCACCGCCCGGTACATGCCAAAACGAATGAACAGCGGAATGGCTACGAGAGGCGCAACCATGAACAACCAGGCGTGTTTGATGACCGGGTTGTACATTTCATCGATGCCCAGGCGCACGATAAAAGACAACCATAACGCCAACCAGATCAGCACCACGTCGGCGCACACTTGCACAAGACGCTTTTTCCGCCTGGACAAGTTAACTAGGTACTCACGCACCCTGCTGTTCTTTGCGTCGCTCATTCGGCTCTCCTCACCGCAAAAGGACCTCGATTGAACAACCGGAGCATGGCGCCCCACTGCGGGTCAAGCAGCCCTTTACGATGCCTTGCGTGCTTGGCCATCCTATTCTTGCTCCCCAGCCTGATAGGTGATTGCCAGCAATATCAGAGGCACATAAGCGAACAGGGTTCCCAGTGCGCCATCGAGGTTCAACAGCACTACCGCCAGGGCCACCGGTAGTAGCCAGACCAGGTTAATAGCCGCCACGGCCAGGCTCACCGGTCGATGGTGACCATGCCGGCGAGCCGCATACTGATAAGCATGGCTGCGATGCGCCTGATAAACCTTGTCACCGCGCAGCAGGCGCCGCGCCAAGGTAAACGTGGCATCAACCACGAATACACCCGAAAGTATTAACCACCCCCAGAATAATAGCGGGTTTACCCAGCCTGCCACTAATGCCAGCAGCCCTAGCACGATACCCAGAAAGCCACTGCCGGCATCGCCCATAAAAATACGTGCGGGGGGGAAATTCCAGCACAGGAAGCCCGCCACAGTGGCCGCCAGTAATATCGGCAGCCACGCTGCCTCGGCATGACCAGTGAGCCAGTAGAGCAGGCTTCCGCCCATGCACACGCAGATGGCCTCGATACTGGCGATGCCATCAATGCCGTCCATGAAATTGTACAAGTTGAGCAGCCATACCAAATACAGCAAACCGATGGCGCTACCCAACCAGACCGGCGCCAGCAACAAGCCGAAAACGCTGAGCGGCGGCATCCCCCCTAGCCAGGCGAGCCCCCAAGCGGCCGCCGCAAAATGCCCCAACAGCCGCCAGCGTGCGGCGATGTGCCCGTGGTCGTCCATGAAGCCTATCAGCGCAACCAGCCCCCCCGCCCCCAACACACTGGTCAGCACTGCCGGAGCAACGTACCCGCCCCACCCCAGGCCCAGCAACGCAGCCAGGAAAGCGACCACGAAAGCCAAGCCGCCGCCTCGCGGGGTTGGCAAGGTATGCGAGCTACGCGCATTGGGGATGTCCAACAGGCTACGGGACAGCGCATAGCGGCGCAGCACGGCGGTCATCAAGCACGAGGCTACAGTTGCCAGCACAATCAGCCATATCATGGGCGGCGTGCACCCAGAAAAGATCGAGCGGTCATGTTCAGTCCTTGTTCCAATGTGCAAGGGGGGTACCAGCCTAGCAATTGCCGGTTTTTTTCAATGTCTACCTGCAGCGTGCCAAAGAGCCGCTGGGCAAGGTCTCGCCGGCCAATTAACAGCACAGCGCCGCGCAACAGGCCCGCGGGGACAGGCAACAGCCGAGCGGGCCGCCCGAGCGCAAGGCCCAGTGCACGTAGCAGTTGGGTGAGCGAGACATCGTCACCGTCGCTGGCCAGGAAGGTTTGGTTGGCAGCGCGAGGATGATCGATGCAGGTAACGACCAGGTCGACCAGGTTAGCCAACGAGACCAAGCTGCGACGGTTGCAAACCGCGCCGAACGGCAAGGGTACGCCACGCTGCAGCCAGCGCATCATACTGTGGAAATTGGCCTTGACGCCTGGCCCGTAGACCAGCACCGGTCGTATCACCACCACTTCCATGCCCGTGGCGGCCGCTAGCTGGCGCAGCCCCTGCTCCGCTTCGTGCTTGGACACGCCGTAGGCGTCCTGAGGTGCGGGGCTATCATCGGCACGCAGCGGCTGACCGGGCTGGCTGGATTCGCCATTGACCTTGATCGAGCTTATGAAAATAAAGCGCCGCACGCCTGCCGCCGCAGCCTGGCGGGCAAGGTTGAGGGTGCCGTCGACATTCACCCGACGGAACTCGGCCAAGCTGTCGCTGGCGGTTTCCTTCATTACATGTACACGGGCTGCGGCATGCACCACTAGGTCGACACCTGACAATGCCCGGGCCCAGTCGGTGGTGGCGCTCAAGTCCGCCACAGTCACCGCCTGAATACCGGCCACGGAGGCCCCGCCAAGGTCGCGCGATGCAGCCCGGATAGCGAAACTACCCAAGGTGGCCAGCTGGCGACACAGTGCGCCACCGACAAAGCCGCTAGCGCCTGTAACAAGTATTGTGCGTCTTTCCATGGGCTCGGTCTCAATTCACACAGGCCGCTTCGTGCCCGTTTCGCGGCGCAGGGCCACCCTCATAGAACAACGCATGAGCGACTGATCAAACAGAAACGCCTGCGGCAGTGCCTGAAAACGCAGACTGGCTGCCTACAACAGGCTACGGTAGAGATCGGCATACGCACCGGCCATGGCCGAAGCGGTAAATACTTCCTCATAACGTTGCAACGCCTTGGCCCCCATCGCCTGTGCCATGGCAGGGTCATCCCACAAGCGTTGCATGGCCTGCGCTAACGCTGCGGCATCCCGAGGCGGCACCACCAAACCGGTCTGGTCAGCCAGGTTGATGAAGGTCGTACCCGAGCCCATTTCGCAGCAAATCAGGGGCTTGCCATACATTGCCGCTTCCAGCAGAGAAATGCCGAACGACTCGGAACGCAGATGGGATGGAAATACGAATGCATAACACAGCTCCAGCAGCGCCGCTCTGTCATCGTCTGCCAGGCTGCCCAGGAACTGAACATTGTCAAGCCTGAGCTCAGCAGCCTGCTGCTTGAGCTGCGCTTCGAGGAAGCCACCGCCGATGATCACTACCGGCAGACGGTTGATAGACGCAGCCTGTAGCAGGTAATCCAGCCCCTTGTAGTACCGCAACGCGCCTACAAACAGGAAAAAGCGCTCGCTCATGCGTGCGCGCCAGTACGCCAGCTTTTCTACCGTCGCACTGGGATAGGTCGCCCGGTCCAGGCCGAACGGAATGATCGCAAGCTTGTCCTTGAAGCGTGTCAGCACCTGACTGTGCGCGGCATAGTTGGGTGAGGAGACAACAATACGGTCAACATTGGAAAGAAAACGGCTCATCAACGGCTGATACAGCTTGAGCAGCCATTTTTGCTTGATGATATCGGAGTGATAGCTGACCACAGTCGGCTTGTTCAGCCGCCCAAGAAAATGCACCAGATCCATGTAAGGCCAAGGGAAGTGGTAGTGCACAATGTCGGCCTGGGCCGCCAGCTCGGCGAAATCCTTGATCACCGACAGTGAAAAACCCGTTGAAGCGACATGCAAGTCCAGCTTGGAGCGGTGAGTCAGGTGGCTGCCTACCGGTTCATTGCGCGCAGCCCCACGCGGGCTGAGGTATAGCACCTCTGATTGCACGCCGTGCTCACGGGTGCCTTCGGCGATCTGAAAAATGACCTGTTCGATGCCACCCATGGAGTCCGGGTAATACGTTTTAAAAAAATGCAGAACCTTGATCATCGTTCCTTGACCGACTTGTAAACCTCGACTGTACCCTGAGCGCAACGCTCCCAAGAAAAGCCACCGGCATGCAGCAGCCCCCGCTGCACAGCAGCAGACCGCCACGCTTCATCCTCGAGACCCTGGTGCAACAACCCGGTCAGGCCTTCTACATCATCGGGCGCGCACATCAACGCCGCCGAACCCGCTACCTCTGGCAACGACGAGCTGTTGGAACATACCACCGGTACCCCCGAGCTCATGGCCTCGAGCACTGGCAGGCCGAACCCTTCATAGTGCGACGGGAAGGTGAACAGCCGAGCGCCGGCAAACAGCAGCGGCAAGTCTTCACTGGCAACGAAGCCGAGGTAGCGCGCCCAGCCTTCCTGCTGTGCCTGGGCGATACGGCTGTGAATCGCCTCGCTACGCCAGCCATGATACCCACTGAGGATCAACGGCCAACGCTGGCGCAACGCAAGTGGCAAGCGGCCGTAAGCATTAAGCAAGGTCTCGATGTTTTTGCGCGGCTCGATGGTACCGACGAACAGGCTGTAGCCGCCTAGCTCCAGGCCGTGCCGTGCAAGGGTTTCACGCAATGCCTGAGGAGTCCGAGGATGGAACTGCGGCGAACTGGCCAGCGGTACCGCATGAATGCGCTCCAGTGGCCAGCCAAAGTAATCCGCCAACTCCTTCCGCGTGTGGTGCGAAACCGTGATCAGAGCGTCAGCACGCTCCAGGGTCAGCTTGAGCTCCTTTTGAAGGTAACGGGCAATCTGCGGCGTGTGGCAATGAGCCCAGGTAAAGGGCGACAGGTCGTGAAAGGTCGCCACTCTCGGCCCTGCAAACGGCGGCAGGTAGAAATTGGTGCTGTGGTAGATGAAGTCTTCATGGCCGCGCAACGCACGCTTGCGCAACAAAGGCATCAGGCGCCGATAAGCTTCAACCGCCAGGGCATTTTTCTGCACGAACCGCTTGAGCCCATGCACGGCGTCGGACTGGTCCGAAGGCTTGAGCAGTTCGGGCAAGAACCTGCTGCCAGCAAATAGACGCAGGTCACTGATTTGCTCGGCATGCTGCAGCCGTGACGCCAGTTCATAGGTGTAGCGCCCGATGCCGGTCAACGGGAAGCGGACCGACTCGACTGAAAGGATGAGCTTCATTGATCAGAAAGCATCCAACCCAAGGTTTCGTCCAGCGAAGGCGTATGCCACCCCGGCACAAACCCGCGCAGCTTGCCATTATCGCCACACAAGGTCTTGACCTCGTTGGCACGGACAAAGGCCGGGTTGACCTGCACGTCCAGCTGATGGCCGGTAATGGCGGAACACTTGGCGATAACCTCGCGCAGCGAATGCGTTTGCCCCGAACTGACGTTGACTATCTGGCCCAGCGGGCGTGCCTCGATCAAGCCGCGGTACGCCTGCACGACCGCACGTACATCGCTGAAATCGCGCCATACGTCTAGGTTGCCGAGCTCGATGGTGTCGGCCTTGCGGCGAAAATGCGAAACAATCTTGGGCAGCAGGAAATTCTCTGCCTGCCCAACACCGGTGTAATTGAAAGGACGCGTGATGACGATAGGCAAACGGTCACACCACAGCCGCGCCATGTATTCCATGGCCAACTTGCTGACCGCGTAATCATTGGCCGGCGCTGGCGGGGTCTGCTCGCCCAGCATCCCTTCGGAAACGTTGCCATAGACGTTGGCACTGCTGGCGATCAACACGCACTCAGGCGTTTTGCCACAGGCCGCGATGGCTTCGAGCAGGTTGCGCGTGCCTATCAGGTTGACCTTGTAGAACGCGTCGGCGGTACCATGCCCGACAAAAGCGATGGCAGCCAGATGCACAACTACATCCGGCTGCAGTTCGGCGAGCAACGCGCGCAGGCCCTGCCCATCGGTCAGATCGACCTGGCGGTAGTCCGCAGCCGGCAACGGCTGGCTGCCTGTACCGAAGACTTCATAGCCGCCGGCCCGCAACTCGGCTGCCATGTAGCGGCCGGTGAACCCGTGAACACCTGTAATCAGCGCGCGCTTGCTAGCCTTTTGCATCAGAACGAGAACCCTTTTTCGTTACGACGCAGGTCGGCTTCGACCATCATACGGCACAGTTCTTCAAGGTTTGTCTTAGGCTCCCAACCCAGAACGTCCTTGGCTTTGGCCGGGTTGCCGATCAGCAACTCCACCTCGGCCGGGCGGTAGAATTTTGGATTGATGGCAACCAGCACTTTGCCAGAGGCGGCGCAGGTGCCCTGCTCTGCCTCGTCCTTGCCGCTCCAGTTGATTTCGATACCGGCAGCTTTGAATGCCATGGTAACGAAGTCGCGTACGGTTTCGGTACGGTTGGTGGCCAGTACGAAGGTGTCTGGTTCGTCCGCCTGCAGCATGCGCCACATGCCTTCTACGTACTCTTTGGCAAAGCCCCAGTCACGCTTGGCATCAAGGTTACCCAGCTCGAGCTTGTCGAGCAGGCCCAGCTTGATTTTGGCGACGGAGTCGGTGATTTTGCGGGTCACGAACTCACGGCCGCGCAGTGGCGACTCGTGGTTGAACAAGATACCGCTGGTCGCAAAGAGGTTGTACGACTCGCGGTAGTTGATGGTCATCCAGTGGGCGTAGAGCTTGGCCACACCATAGGGACTGCGCGGGTAGAACGGGGTAGTTTCGACCTGTGGAATTTCTTGCACCTTGCCGAACATCTCGGAGGTGGACGCCTGATAGAAGCGGGCCTTCGGGTTGACGATACGGATGGCTTCCAGCAGGTTGACTGCACCCAGGCCCGTGATTTCGGCGGTGGTCAGCGGCTGCTCGAACGACACACCGACGAAGCTTTGCGCAGCCAGGTTGTATACCTCGGTAGCTTCGGTGGTTTGCAGCAGGCGGATGCTGGCAGACAGGTCGGTGAGGTCATACTCGACCAGATGCAAGTTGGGATTGGTGTGAATCCCTAGCTCCTCGATGCGCCAGAAGTTAACCGAGCTGGTACGACGATAGGTGCCGTAGACTGTGTAGCCCTTCTCCAGCAGCAGTTCCGCCAGGTAGGCGCCGTCTTGACCAGTGATCCCAGTAACGATTGCTTTCATGCGACTTAACCAACTCCGATAGTGCCGTGCGGGCATGTGTGTTTATTTGGCCTGACGCGGGCAATTCCAACCACGCGTATGAAGGTTAGACGAGGAAGTATACATAGGTCGGGCGGAGTACTCGACTCGCAAACAGATGTTGGCTACCCCGGCGCAAGTTCGGCCACCGGCCGATATTGCATAACCTTGGCACCCCCGTGCGCAAAGCAAGTGGGGCACGCGCACGAAAGGCGCATCAGGATACGTGCCGTCGAAGGGCTGTTCCAGCACGGCACTTGTAGGAAGCATCTGAAATAGCCCCATAGCAGCCACCGCCCGGGTCGGCCTGCGCTAAGGTCGATGAAGCCAAACCATCTTGACCTCGCCTGACACGCAATGGGAACAGGACGCAAAAGGGACCGGGGCTAAATTGATACTGTGCGCTTCACTGGTTGGCGCTGCGCTTCAGCCCCTGAAGCGCAGACCCCCTCGCTTTCAGCGACTGGCGCCCAGGCGAGCAACCTCGCCACCGGGCAGGCTGGTCTCAGGCACCGGGCTCAACCAGACATTGACGTTATCCACACTTTCCTGATTCAACTCACCCGCCCAACGGTTGAGCAGGAACAGGTTGGTAATAAAGTCGTACTGCGTTTTCAGCAGGTCCCGGCGCGCCTTGAACTCGTTCTGCACCGCAGTAAGCACATCCACAGCATTGACCACACCGAAGGTGAACGCCTTCTGCGCCGCAACACTGGAATGCTGTGCCGATGACAGTGCGTTGCGGTTAGCCCGGATTTTTTCTACCGCGGCCTGTGCAGTCAGGTAGGCAGTGGTGGTTTCCTTGACCACCTGGCGCCGCACCCCTTCCAGCTGTTCCTCGGCTGCCAACTGATCATCATACAACCCGCGCACCCGAGCGGAAGTGGAGCCACCGCTGTAGATCGGGATCTTCACCCCAAACGAAGCCACATAACTGTCACTGCGCGGCGCCTGGGTATTGTCATAGCCCTGGTCGTTCTGCTGCGCACTCAAGCTTAACGACAGTTGCGGATAGTGCTCGCCCTTACCCTCGCGCACCGCTGCATTGGCTGCCTCTGCCCCGCTTTGATAAGACTTCAGCAACGGGTTGTTTTCAACTGCTTGGGTAACCCAGTTCTGTAAGGGCCGGGTGGGCGCCTGCAATGCCACGTCGTTGCGTACACGGCTGAGCGGCTCGGTAATCGGCCGCCCGACGATCTCGGCCAATGCCTCGCGGCTTACTTGCACCTGATTGCGCGCTTCCACTTCTTGCGCAAGCAAAAAATCTACCCGTGCCTGCATGTCGAGCTTGTCGGTGATTTTGGCCATCTGCCGTTCGAACATGCTGCTGACGCGATCAAGGTTTTTTTGGGTTGCCCGGCGCTCAGCCTGCACCAGCGCCAGCTCGTCGTCCGCAGCCAGCGCCACGAAGTAGCGCTTGGCGAGGTCGACTGTAGCCTCTGCCAGCGTGTCTTCAGCTTCATGACCTTTTTGATCCTTCACGCTCTTGGACTTCTGGTAGCGCTCCCAGGCTGGCTTGTTGTACAGGTACTGGGTGAGACTGAGCGAATAGGTTTCGGTGTTATAGAGGTCGCGCTCAGCCTCGTTCTTGCGCAGGATGCGGCTGGAGTTGGCATTGGCCGACACCTGGGGCAGCAGGCTACCCAGCGCTGCCCGCTGCTGTTCACTGGCAGAGCGCGCACGCGCGTAAGCGGCAAGGACCCGCGGGTCCTCCAGGCGCGCCTCACGGTACAGTCCCGCCAGGTCCAACACGTAAGTCGAAGCCGAAACCCCTCTTGGCTGCTCACCAGCGGCATCCTTCCCTTCCATAGCCACCGCTTGCCAGGCGACCATGCACATCATCACTCCAGGTAACAAACGCAGCACAATCATTCCTCGATCAGCGATTCAGCGAATATGTTGCGCGCTGGTTTCAACAGGTACTGCAGCATGGTGCGGTCGCCTGCGTTGATGAGGACTTCAGCTGGCATGCCGGGTTGAAGCTTGCGGTTGCCAAGTTTTTTCATGCCGTCTTCAGTGACCTTGACGCGGACCAGGTAGTACTGGTCCCCCGAGCGCTCTTCGACCAGGCTGTCGGCCGAGATCCGCGTCAACTTACCTTCGATGACCGGCGTGGTGGCCTGGTTGAACGCAGAGAAGCGGACGTCCGCAGTCTTGCCCAGCTCCAATCGGTCGATGTCCCGAGGGGCCACCTTGGCTTCAACCACAAGATCCGACTGAGCTGGCACGATATCCAGCAAAGGGGTAGCTGCACTGACCACGCCCCCAATGGTGTGCACTTTCATGTCCAGCACCATGCCGCTTTCCGGCGCGCGGATCACCACCCGTGACAAGCGATCACGCAACGCTGCTTCTTTTTCCTGCAGGTCGAACACCTGAGCCTGAACGTCCGACAGCTCCTTGGCCACGTCGGCATCGAACTTCTTCTTCAACTGCACGATCTGCAGTTCGGTCTCGCCGATCTGCAGTTTGGTCTTGGTAATGCTCGACTGGTGGTCAGCCACTTCAGTCTTCAGCATGTCGAGCTTGCGCTCCTGCTCCAGCAAACGCTGGTTGTCAACAAAGCCTTCGGCCAACAACTCCTTCAACTGTTTGATTTCGCCAGAGTACGACTTGTTCAGGCCTGCCTTGGTGCGGATCATGTCGTTCAGACCGGCGATCTGCTGCTGCATTTGCTGGATCCGCTCACGGTTGACCGAGATTTCGCCCAGCAACGAATCGTGGCGGGCCTTGAACACCTGCTGCTCACCTGCCAGCGCTTCTTGCGCGCGGTCAGAATCGGTACCTTCCATTATCACCGACGGGATCGAGTCCAAGCCGTCACGCTCGGCACGCAGGCGTGCCTCTTTATAACGGGCAACAATCAGTTGGTTGCGGGTGGACTCATACTCGGCGCTGAGCTGCGACTCATCCAGCACAATCAGCGGATCGCCCTTCTTCACCAGGTCCCCATCGCGGGCATGCAGCTCTTTGACGATGCCACCCTCCAGGTGCTGAACGGTCTTGCGGTAGTTCTGCACCGTAACCACGCCGGTGCCGTGCACGGCGTTGCTCAAAGGCGCGAAAGCTGCCCAGGTGCCGAAAATGCCGAAGGTGACAAAGACAACGGTCAGCCCGATGCGGCGGATGCCGCGATCCGACGTTGGCAGGTCGTCGAAATTGTGGTCGAACGTAGTGATTGCTTTACTGCTCATCTAGAAATCCTTTCAGGCGCCAGTACTGGTGGCAGGCGCAACGGCCGCGGGCGCAGAGGGTGCAACTGGCGGGGTAGCGGGGGCCTGCGGGCTCGCAGCCTGGCTGCCGCGCTGAAGCTTGGCCTGCTGGGCAGCCAGCTCGGCAATAACGCGGTCGCGCTCGCCATACAGCGAAATGGAGCCACCGGCCATAACCAAGATGCGGTCCAACCGAGTGAGGATGTTGGGACGGTGCGAGACAATGAACACAGTCGCGCCGGTTTCCTTGAGCTTTTGCAGGGCTACGCCCAGCGCACGCTCGCCCACATCGTCGAGATTGGAGTTCGGCTCGTCGAGCACGATAAGGCGCGGGTTGCCGTAGATCGCACGCGCCAGCCCAATGCGCTGACGCTGGCCGCCCGACAGGTTCACCCCGTCACTGCCGATGACAGTGTCGTAGCCGTCGGGCAGCATCAGGATCATTTCATGCACACCCGCCATTTGCGCTGCCTGCACCACCTTTTCAGGGTCGACCTTGTCGAAACGCGCGATGTTTTCGCTGATGCTGCCCTCGAACAGTTCGATGTCCTGGGGCAGGTAGCCAACATAGGGGCCGAGGGCTTGCTTGTCCCAAGTGGATATATCAGCACCATCAAGGCGTACAACACCGTGCTGCGGCGGCCAGATGCCCATCAATGCACGCACCAAGGTGGACTTACCGGCTGCGCTTGGGCCGACAATACCGACAATGGAGCCGGCGGGGGCGACGAAACTGATACTACGGAGCACCGGGGCTTTGGCGCCAGGCGGAGCGACTATCAGGTTTTCGACCTGAATGTGCCCCTCTGGGGCGGGTAGCGGCATACGCTCCGGCTCCTTATTGAGGTCGTCCATGACTTTATTCAGACGGTCATACTGCACCTTGGCAGCGACAAAGCCCTTCCAACTGTTGATCATTTGATCGATAGGGGACAGGGCCCGACCGAGCAACAAGGAACCTGCCATCAACAGGCCGGGATTGATTTCATGCTTAATGACGAGATAAGCACCTAAAGCCAACATCACCGATTGCGACCACATACGGAACATTTTCGAAATAGAGCTAACGACCCCGCCCTTATCGCTAGCCTGTGATTGCAGCATCATTACGTATCGCTGACGCTTGGCCCAACGGTTCATGAGTGTTTCGAGCATACCCATGGACTCGATCACTTCGGCGTTACGCAACGTCTTAGACGTGATCACATTAGACGCTACGTTTTCTTTGTTCGCTATGGCTAGAGCCTGACCCGTCACGCGATGATTAATCACTGCAAAGACGGTCAAAATTGATCCACAGGCCAACGTCATCCAACCAAACCATGGATGGAATAGGAACATGACGACTGTATAAATGGGAAACCACGGAGCGTCGAAAAATGCGAACACGCCCGCTCCCGTGAAAAACTGTCGTAAGGACGTTAGGTCATTCAACGACTGCGCCGTAGCATCGCCCCCCCCACTCTGAAGCGATCGCTTGAAGCTGGCTCGGTACACATCCCTGCTCAACAGCACATCTAACCTATTGCTTATACGCACCATGATCCGCGACCGAACCCATTCGAGGGAGCCTAGCGTCAGCAACAGGACGGTCAGGATCAATGTCAGCATCAACAATGTTGACGTGCTGCCGGACGGCACGACCCGCCCGGAAACCTGAATCATGTACAAAGTAGGCACTAGCATCAGCGTGTTGACGAAGAAGCTGAAGAAACCGACCGAAAGGAAGCTGCTTTTACAAGCTTTGAGGGCAGCTTGCAGGTTATTTTCGGATTGTGAACTCATGGTATCCATACTGAGGTAGGCGAAAGCGGCGGGCAGTGTAACATCCGCATCGGGACAGCTGCGTGTCAGATTGTCCGGAAGCTGACTCGTTCCGTGATCAATCGCCTGAATCATAAAATTTTTGGCGAGAAATCTTGCTGATATTTTCCAGCCTCTGCATGCGTGAGCACGAGACGACAAACGGCTATCCACGCAGGAAAAGCTATTGAAGCCATGTCAAAAAAACCGCACCATGCAAACACATTGCGCTCAAACGATTCGTAAATCGTTGATTTTCGGATTCTTAAAGGTAATTTTCTCTAATCCTTGCGTTCCGGTCAGGTATCCCCAGCAGCCTGTGTCGAGTGCTGACAGAATCGCTAAGTTCCCAGCGCATATGAAATTTTTTTTAGAAATCTTGGTTGACAACATTTCCCTCGGACGGCATCTTCGCCACTCGCAGGGAGCCATCACTGGCCGTTTGGTGCACGCACGGGTTTGAGCAGGTTAGCTACCAGTGTTTTTTGTTTAAAAGGAGCTTAACAACGCCATGTCTATGCCTTCGCAGACCCTTGACGGCCTGAAAATCAGCTCTCGGGTTACGCTGCTCGAACCGGGCATGTACATCTTCCGCTACGCCTCGCAGCCCCCGGCAGACAAGCCCGTATGCATTGCCTTGCAGCAAGCACCACTGGGCAAAGGCTCCATCGATTTCTTCCCCGCCGAGGGCGTCAGCAAGAACATGCTGACCAAGCTGGGCGACACCATTGTGGCGCGAGTGAAAGGTGGCGTAACCACCGTGCTGATCACCGAATACCATATGTTCGACGAAGTGATAGAACCCGTCGACCTGCGCATCGACCGCATCGACACATCCCCCGCCATCATGCGCACCTACGCCGTGGTCGCCACCGCAGAGCCCGCGCAGGCTATTGCGGCCAGCTCCAAGCCCCTGCCCATCACGCTTACAGCGCACCTGAAAAAGGCGGGTGAAGTGATGTCCAGCGAGGGCTGGGTCGGCCTCCCGGGCACTGACGACTTCATCGAATCCTTTGCCGTCGATTGGGCTGAAAAGCCCGTCGGCGTGGATCTGCTCTATACCTGCATGGTGGCCGGCTCCGGCCCCTGCCGCAATGTCTCCACAGGCACTTTTGTCGGCGCTCGTGCTCAAGGCCTGCCGCTGCTGTGCGTAGGTTTTAGCCTGGTAGGGCCATTGCGCAAACACTATGAACTGACAGGCCTGGTGGTGTTCGGCAATGCCGAGCCACAGCGCCTGGTCGCCAATCAGATGATGCATGGCCCCACCGGCAACGAGCCGTTGGTGGCGCTGCATATCGCCTTGACCCCCGTTACGAAGATGAACGCTGCCCGCCTTAAGTCTCCGTGGGAAAACTCTGCAACCGAGCAGAACACTATTGCAGCGGGCCAGATGGCCTGAAGTAACAGGAATACACAATGCAATACGATAATCCCGTACAGAGCAGCGATCTGCTGGCAACCCTGACCGCCGAAAGCGCCAACCTCTCCGACTCCACTATCGAGGCTATCAACAGCCTGCTGAACCTGGATAACGTAGAGACCGTGGAAATCGCTGGCATCAATGGCAACACCGTTCAGCTGCCGGAATCCGGCACTGCCAGCATTGTTCAAGGTACTGTCGATGGCGCTAAAGGCGACCAGGTCATCGTCGACCTGGCTGCTGCTGAAGCCGCTGGCGTTAATGCCTACGTGCTGCAGTCGGATGCCAACCTGGTAGTCAACCTGGAAGGTAACTCCAACGCTGCACCTGCTGACGCCCAGGTCTTCGCTGCCTTGGCTGCAGTCGACACCTCGGCTATCGACCTGGTAGTTACCACCGGCAACGGTGACGACGTCATCACCGTCAAAGGCGACCAGAACACCCTGATCGACGCTGGCGACGGCAACGACACCATCGTGACTGGCAACGGCGACAATGTCGTTATCGCTGGCGCTGGCAATAACAACGTCACCACCGGTACCGGCGATGACACCATCATCCTGAGCGGTAGCAACCACGCTGACATCGTCAACGCTGGTGCTGGCTACGACGTTGTCCAGCTGGACGGCTCGCGCGATGACTATGCCTTCGCAGTCGGCAACAACTTCAACGTCAACCTGACCGGCAACCAAACCGCTTCGATCACCGACGCTGAGTTCCTGACCTTCGTCAACGGTGAAGAAGTTGAAACTGTTGCCCTGGCCCACAACGACGCAGAAGCTGCTGCCCTGCGCCTGTACCAAGGCATCCTGAACCGCGACGTAGACCAGGAAGGCGCCAAGTTCTTCACTGGTTATGTCAACAACGGTGGTTCGCTGACCGACGTTGCCAATGCCCTGCTGGATTCGTCCGAGTTCGCGGGTGTTAACAACGCCAATGACGTTAACGACCTGTACCAGGCCCTGCTGGGTCGCGGTGCTGCTGATGACGCCGCTTCCAGCGCCTGGACCGACCTGCTGGCCAACGGCGGTAGCCTGGCTGACGTAGCTGCTGCCATCTCGGTTTCGGCCGAAGCTCAGGCACTGGATGCGTCGAACGGTACCTTCGTTGAAAGCCTGTACGAAGCTGCCCTGGGTCGCGAAGCTGACGAAGCTGGCCTGCAAAACTGGGTATCCCAGCTGTTCAACGGCGCTAGCCGTGCCGACATCGCCCAGGCGATCGTAGGCTCCGCCGAAGCGGCGTCGAAAGCCAACTCCGACTTCATCGATTCGCTGTACCAGTCCGCTCTGGACCGTACTGCTGATGACGCCGGCAAGGCGCACTGGGCTGCTCAGCTGGAAGCTGGTGCTTCGCAAGCAGACATTGCCCTGGCAATCGTTGGTTCCGACGAAGCCGTTGCTCACAACGACAACGTTGTTGTACTGCACGGCCAAGTTTAACTAGCCCTGCTGTAGCGCTGCGTATGTCTGGCCTTAGGGCTGGGCATATGCCAAAGGGGCGACTTTCGGGTCGCCCCTCTTTTTATTTTTTTAGCCAAGCCAAACTTATGTCCAGACAACTCGACCATGGGCGAGAAACGCTCATGGACATTTTCCATCGTCATCGCCTCTCCAATGAAGGCTATGCCGCCAGCGTACTTGAGCGCGCCATGCAAACTGCCGAGCACCGGCCAGAGGCACTGGTATGGAAAGGCATGGCGGCATTAGCGCACAATCCTAAGCTGGCATTTTTATTCTTTATCAACGCAGCCCAATTGTTACCGGACCGTGCTGATGTCCAGGCACTGGTAGGTCGCGCCTTGCTGGCACAAGGGCTTGCAGTGCTCGCCACCCGATACCTCACGCAGGCATGGCAGAAACTACCCGATGACGCCTCCTTGCGTATGCTGCTTTGGCAGGCACGTAGCCAGTCCGAGCCCCCCGCCACACTGCGCAGCATGATTCTTGCCCACTTGCCTGAGATCAATGCGCCCAAAGAATTAGCCCAAGTGATCAAGCTGCTCGCGGCGCAGGCCGACGCCCCTCGTAGGATAGGTGTGGTGCGGTACCTGGAGACACACAGAGAGATCCAGGGATGGGCCATTGACCTTGGCAACCTGCAGGCTCCTGCGTCCTTGAAGATCGAGGCTGACAGCGTGAACGTTGACGCCGTCGCCAGCATACCCCACCCCTTACTCAGCGCTGCCGGCCTTTGCACCACTCATGGCGGCTTGCGTGTAAGTGTGCCAAACCCCAAGGCGCAGGTGCATATCCGCTTCGCCGACAACACCCACCTGGTAGGCAGCCCGGTTTTTGCCATGCCTTCATTTGTGCCACCTATTGAACAAGGCACACAGGTTGAACAAAAGCACGTGGATGTTTTGATACCGGTTTACAACGGGCTGCACGAAACACTTGAATGCATCAACAGCGCACTCGAGGCTCGCAAACTTAACCGCACTCCTCATCGCCTGGTCGTGATCGAAGACGCCACCCCCGTGCCGGCTCTGGCGAAAGCGCTGAAAATGCTAGCCGGTAAAGGCAAGATCACGCTGGTGAATAACGCCGTAAACATGGGCTTCATCCGTACCATGAACCGTGCGATGGCACTGAGCCCTGGCAGGGATGTGGTATGGCTGAATGCCGACACACGGGTACAAGGCAACTGGCTCGACCGCTTGCGCAACATCGCTCACAGCAGCGCAGATATCGCCTCTGTCACGCCATTCACAAACAATGGCGAGCTGATGAGTTTCCCACAAAGCCAAGTCAGCCATGCCATGCCCAATGCTCGTGAGCAGGCAGCGCTGGATGAACTGGCCAAACATGCCAACATCTCTCCCGTCGAGATCGAGACTGGCTGCGGCTTCTGTCTGTATATAAAGCGTGCAGCGCTCAACCAGGTCGGCTACCTGGATGAAGTTTACCTGGCCAGAGGTTATGGCGAAGAAACCGACTGGTGCCTGCGTGCGCGCAGCTTTGGCTGGCGCCACATGGGCGCGCCTAATGTATTCGTGGCGCATCAAGGCGGGATTTCTTTCGGGGCGGAAAAAACACTGCGCGTCGCACACAACAACGCTATCTTGCGCCGCCGCTATCCAGGCGCTTCGGCACGCTATAGTGCGTTTTGCCTGCGGGACCCGATCAAAGCTGCCCGGGACGCGCTACAGCGCGCCCGACTGGCCCGCTTCGCACAACAGAGCGATGAACAAAAAGCCTCGCAATGGCCGATGGAGGCAGGTAATACGCTACACATTCATGACGGCACAGGGGCTGATTCTACCCTCTCTCTTGTCTGGCACCGGGATAGCCATCGCACTTGGGTCACGCTGAAAGCCCCGCTTGCCCCCTTGCCTTTGGAGCTTGACTACGAGATGCCTGGAGAATTCTCCGAGCTGGTCCAGAACCTAGCAACGCTGCCACTGAAAGGCGTCGTGCTCGAACACCAGGTCCAGTGCCCCTCCAAGCTCTGCGATCTGCCTTCACTGCTGAACATTCCTTACACAATCGTACACCGTGACGGCCATCTGCAAGGCCTGGACGCTACCTACGATTGGCAGCGCTTGGCCAACCGGGCAGAAAGCGTGGTTTTACCGTGGCAGTCCTGGCATAGCGCATTCGCCGAGGCGTTCCCGCAAGCCAACCTCGTTATTCAACCATGCGCCGAACTGCCCACTCCTGCAACCAGCCAACCCAACATACTGCTGATCGGCGACGCCCTGGATGATACAGACATCATCCAGACCTGGGTTCGCCTTGGCAGACGCATCACTCGAGAGCGGTTACCGCTTACGCTGCTGGTTAAACAAGACACACCGTGGCTAAAAACCTTATCTGCAACCGGTGCGGTTCAGGCACTACCCCAGGTAACCGGTTTCAGCTTGCCGGAAATTGCCAAGGCGACCGGATGTGATGCAGTGGTCAGTCTTGCCGCTTCTCCTGGCGAAAAATGGCTTGCCCCGGAACTTGCCAGCCAGTTGGATTTGCCGTTGTATACGCGTTGCCATTCCCTAGGCACTGAAGCAGGGGCGACCTGTGTAACCCAATTACCATTTTCACTGAGCCAAGCCTGATGACACAGAACGTCCTCAACGAGCGGCCGGCGGGTCAGAAACCTGTAGCGCTCTCCTCTTTTCGTGGCTGCATCAACGGACTTTACGGGGATGTTCTGCAGGGGTGGGCTATCGATATCACGCAGCCAGATCAGCGCCCTGTCATCGAAGTTTTCGTTGACGGGGCCAGTGTCGCATTGGCCAGGGCAGACCAACATGAGCCCAATGCTCCACACGGCGATCACTTCCATGGCTTTACCGTGCAACTGCGCCAGAGCCTGCTGGCGGATGCCAACCGAATAACCGCTCAAATTGCTAATACAGGCATCCACCTCGAAGGTGAGATTGAACTCCCTTCCCAGCCTCCACAAGAAACTGCTGCCGTAGCTTCACAGGTATGGCATACGGGTGGGTTGCGCGTCGGCGGCTGGTCTTGGGATCCACAGGCGCCGCATCGCCATGTTGTAGTTACGCTACGCGAAGGTAGCCGGGTTGTTGCCCAGGTCACTTGCAATACCCACCACCAGGCACTCGCGTACCGGGCCACAAGTGATCACGGTTTCGCGATAGACCTGCCGTGGGAACTGGCAGATGGCAAGTTGCATGTCATTGAAGTAACCAATGACCTTGGACAGTCGCTGCCGGGAAGCCCTATTCGTTTGCGCTGCCGCCCGGAGGGCCTGGAAGGCTTGTTGCATCAGCTTGAACTGAAACCCGATGCTGCAATGCAGGCCCTTGTGGCAGAAGTTGCGAAGGAACAATCATCGCGCTTACCAAAAAGCGCAGGATGGCAGCACTATCCACGATGGTATGACGCCTTCCAGAAGCGTGAGCCTATCGCTGCCATCCCATCCAGGTTCAGACCCGGCCTGTTACTGCTAAGTGAAGGTGACGCCACTCTCGAAAAAATCAGCCTCGATAGCCTGGGCGATGACGCTGAAAGTGTCCATCAACTGGCGAAGGCTGCCCCGGCCGACCTTCTCCCCGCAGTTGAACAACTGCTGGCAGCCGGCTGCGACAGCATTATCCAGATCGCTGCAGGTGACAAACTGGCGCCCCGAGCCATGGCGCAGCTTCGCAATTTGCTGGAGGAAGGTTGCGCTTGGGCTTATGCCGACTGTGACCGCGACGGGCCACAAGGCCAACGTAGCCAGCCATGGTTCAAGCCGGTTTGGGACATTGACCTGTTCATTGGCGCAGACATTTTCTCTACTGGCGCAATTTTCTCTGCCGCCATTGTCAAAGAGGCTTTGGCATTGCTCAAAGCAGGCAAAAAGCAGTCTGCCATTAACCGCCACGATCTAATCGCCGGTATAGCACTAGCGACGGAGCTAAACGGCAGGTCTGTAACGCACCTGCCTCGGGTTCTCTACCATCGCTCTAGCGATACCTGTACAAGCCCGGAGCAAGCAGCTCCCTCAAAGCAACGCAAGGACGCCGTGGCGTGGTTATGCCAAGGCCTGGCCCCAGGTGCGCACGTCAGTGCCGTACCAGATTACCCTGCTCTGCTCAGGGCTCACTGGCCGCTCCCCGAGCAACTGCCACGTGTCAGCCTGATCGTACCCACACGTGACCAGTACAAGCTGCTGCACGCCTGCATCGAAGGCCTGTTGAACAACACGGATTATCCTGACCTGGAGATCATTGTTGTCGACAACCAGTCGACTGACCCGCAGACATTGGCCTACCTAGCCGAACTCAAGCAGCGCGGCGTTAAGATTCTTGCGCACCCACACCCCTTCAACTACTCCACGATCAACAATCGCGCGGCGAGCGCTGCCACGGGAGAGCTGATCGGCCTAGTCAACAACGATATCGAAATCATCGAAAGCGGCTGGCTTAAAGAAATGGTTTCGCAGGCACTGCGCCCCGGAATCGGCGCAGTGGGTGCCAAGTTGCTGTGGCCCAACAGGATGGTCCAGCATGGTGGCGTAGTTGTTGGCGTCAATGGCCTCGCGGCCCATGCTGGCAACACCTTGGAGCAACGAGATGCCGGGTACCTGGGGATGAACCAGGTTACCAGGAGGCAGAGCGCGGTAACGGCGGCGTGCCTGCTGCTACGCAAGTCGTTGTTCGACTCGATTCAGGGCTTGGATGAACGAGCGTTTCCTGTGGCCTTCAACGATGTCGATTTATGCTTGCGCATTCATGAACTTGGCCTACGTAATGTCTGGACCGCCTTCGCGCAATTGATCCATGCCGAATCCGCCAGCCGAGGCAAAGATATCTCGCCAGAGAAAATGGCACGCGCCCAGCGAGAGCAGCAGTTGTTTACAGAACGATGGTCAGTCAGCTACAGGGATCCGTACTACCATCCCGCATTAAGCCTGGACTATCTGACCGGTCCGTACGGGGGCTTGTCACTGCCGCCAGAACCAGAATATTGCGCCCCCAGAAAATTGGCATCCAGTGAGACTCATGGTCATATCTACTTGGCTGATCCTTCCTGAAGCGCCAATACAATCACCCATCAATACAGGGACACATTGACATGAAGCATCTGGACTGCACACTTCGAGATGGTGGTTATTACAATAACTGGAACTTCTCCGAAGCGCTGATTGCACAGTATATAACCGCCATGCAAGCTGCTGGCATTCAAACGATTGAGTTGGGCCTTCGTTCGTTAAAAAACAGCAGTTTTAGCGGCGCCTGCGCTTATACCACTGATGCCTTCCTGAGCACCCTGGATCTGCCCCCTTCCATGACGATCGGAGTGATGGTTAACGGCAGTGAACTGGTCGGAAAAAACGCGGGACAGCAGGCACTGCAGCTACTGTTCCCCAGCCCCGCGAGTGAATCGCCGGTTGACCTGGTGCGTATTGCTTGCCACGTTCATGAGTTTGCAGAAGCACTCCCTGCGGCGAGCTGGCTCAAAGAACGTGGCTACGATGTCGGCTTCAACCTGATGCAGATCGCGAACTGCTCAGAAAGCGAAATCAAAGCGCTGGCTAAACTTGCAAACAACTACCCGCTGGATGTGCTGTATTTTGCTGACAGCATGGGGAGCATGTCCCCTGATGATGCGGCACAGATCATCCAGTGGCTGCGTAGTGAGTGGCAGGGTGCCTTGGGGATCCACACCCATGACAATCTCGGCTTGGCGCTTTCCAATACCTTGCGCGCGATGGATGAAGGCGTTACCTGGGTCGACTCTACAGTCACTGGTATGGGCCGAGGGCCCGGCAACGCCCGCACCGAAGAGCTGGCTATCGAGATTGCTGCACGCACTCGGAAACCAGCGAATCTGATACCTTTGATGACGCTTCTTCGTGAGCACTTCAAACCCATGCAAGTTAAGTATGGCTGGGGGACCAACCCGTATTACTACCTCGCTGGCAAATATGGTATCCACCCAACCTATATTCAAGAAATGCTGGGTGACTCCCGCTTCGGCGAAGAAGATATTCTTGCGGTCATTGAATACCTTCGCAATGAAGGCGGCAAGAAGTTCAGCGTACATACGCTTGATGCCGCCCGACACTTTTACCGTGGCGCGCCCACAGGTCAGTGGGCACCGCAGGATCTTCTTGCCGGCCAAGATGTATTGCTTCTAGGTACTGGTCCTGGCGTAGCGGCGCACCGGCAAGCATTGGAACACTTCATTCGCCAGCATAAACCGGTTGTGATGGCTCTGAACACGCAGAGCTCAATTGCTGCTGAATTGATTGATGTCAGGGTAGCTTGCCATCCCGTCCGCCTTCTGGCCGATTGCGAGGCGCATATCGAGCTGCCTCAGCCTTTGATTACGCCCTACTCCATGCTGCCGATGGATGTGCAGGGTGCGCTCGCCAATAAAAACGTCCTTGATTTCGGCCTGAATGTTCAGCCCGATAAATTCACGTTCGAGGACACCCATTGCACTATCCCGACCTCGCTAGTGGTAGCGTACGCCATGGCTGCCGCCAGCTCTGGCAAAGCTAAACGCATTCTCATGGCTGGCTTCGATGGGTATCCTGGCGAAGACCCTCGAAATGCTGATACCAACAAGCTTTTCAGGCAGTATCAAGACACCCAGTCCAGCACGCCGTTGCTCTGCCTGACGCCAACTCGATATGACATTAGCTGCCAAAGCGTTTATGGGCCACTGAAATGAAATATGAAAAAACGACGTGTTTTCTGCCCTGCCGAAAAGGCAGCGAACGCATTCCGAATAAAAATATAAAACCATTTGGCGGCCACGAATTCGGCTTGATTGAAATCAAGTTGAAGCAACTGCTTCAAGCAGACGCTGTTGATTCCATCGTACTGAGCACTAACGACGAAAGCATCCTTGACTACGCCTCATCGCTTCAAAATAATAAAATCAAACTTCATAAGCGACGAGAAGACCTATCTTCCAGCCAGACCAGCACTGACCAGTTGGTGGCGCATGCGCTTGAGTTGATAGGCGAAGGTAATATCTTGTGGACCCACGTTACTTCGCCATTCCTCAGCGCCAGTCATTACAACGAAATCATAAAGCTTCACAATGAGAAAGTACTGGACGGGTACGACTCCTTGATGACCACAAATTTGCTACACGGCTTCCTCTGGCAAAATGGCGAAGCCATGAACTATGACAGAAACCTAGAGAAATGGCCGAGAACGCAAACTCTCACCCCAGTACATGAAGTAAACAGTGGTGTATTTCTTGCTCATGCAACTATTTACAGGGAGTTAGATGACCGAATTGGTCGTAAACCCTACCTTCATCCACTGGGCAAACTGATCAGCCATGACATTGACTGGCCGGAAGACTTCACAATCGCTGAATGCCTGCTAGAAAAAGGTTTGGTTACCCTATGAAGAATATTAAATCGAATCTAGGCGACTACGCCACCCTGGTTTTTGACTGCGACGGTGTGCTGCTAGATTCGAATAAGGTGAAAACCCAAGCCTTCTACGAAGCAGCGCTGCCTTACGGCGAAATGGCCGCCCAAGCTCTCGCTGATCATCACGTTGCTAATGGCGGGATTTCACGCTATAAAAAGTTTTCATATTTCTTAGAACACATAGTCGCCCAACACGCTGAAGGACCTTCATTAGAGCACCTTCTAGACCGCTATGCTGAAAACGTTAGCAGCGGCCTGCTCAGCTGCGATATAGCGAGTGGCATACGGGAGCTTCGAGCAAAAACTCCGAATACTCGCTGGTTGATCGTTTCTGGCGGTGACCAGACCGAACTCCGTGAGGTTTTTGCACAGCGAAAGCTTGCTGAGATTTTTGATGGCGGCATATTCGGAAGCCCAGATGCTAAAGAGGAAATTATTGCTCGCGAGCTACGCAGCTCAAATATCGCACCTCCTGCGCTCTTCATCGGCGACAGTAAATATGACTTCAAGGCAGCTAGCGAATCGAATTTGGATTTCCTTTTTTTGAGTGACTGGTCCGAAGTTAAGAACTGGCAGCAATGGTGCAATGAGAATAATATATATGCTCTAGGCAATATTTCATCTCTACTCGAAACTTGCACTCATCCCGAATAGATAACGCATTAAATTATTTTGCAATTGGGCAGCGCCACTCCAGGCACTGCCCTACGGGGAATATAATGCACCCTCTGCGCTTTGTAAATTTTATTCCCACTTCAGCGCCCCAACCGAAAAATTTATCTTAAAATTCAGCTTCAGCCATAGGTTAAAACCAGAGTTTAGCAAACTAGATCAAACCCTGATAAATCATCTATGCCTACTTAGCATTATTATATTTACATTTTATGGTCGGATACTAACATGATTATTGGCCCCTCGCACGTAGTACGCTGGAAAAGGCTGAGAGATTTTTTTGAAATCGATAGTGAGTTTCATGGGGTCGGTGGGCTCCCGATATGGCATGAGAGCATCAAGAGCTGTTCAAGAACAAATAATCCATTCATCATGGTAGGTGACTTTAGATTCGGCAACACTTATCATCTGACACATAATGAGAACGACGCCTTCATTGTAAAGAAAGAATTTATAAACCCAGAAATAGACAAGCTTATGTATGATAAGTCTATTGAAAGCTTAGAAATCCTTCAAAGAGATGATATAAGACTAGTTTTCTGGTGCCTATTGATCAGAGAATACAAAAACATCAACGAGGATAAATATTTCAAGAACAGCACATACCAACATCCCATTTGGAATTTACCCGCAATTGAAAGCAGATTCAGAAACAGCATAAAACTTTCTGACATACTTAATTACGATCTTAACTTCTTGTTTATTGACTCAAGTAATCATCCTTCAATTTTTGGTTATTACTTCCTCAAAAAAATCCACGAAGGGTTGCCTTCCCCGCAAGCACTAACGTTGGCTCTGAAGGCAAAAAAATCGTTTTTTAAAATATTTGATTATTTCAAAAACGACAGCTTTGTCGTATCGGGAACCACTAACACATTCAGACTCATCAAGGATTACCTAAGACGAGGAATTCTTGATATAACAAAAGTCGGCGGCTTTCATGTCAGGGAAGCTGATGAGGCTCTTTTTTCATCACATAAATATCACGAAACGCTAATCTATTTCGCAAAAGAAGAAGATTCCAAACCGAACGAAGCCAGCCTTACCTTCTTCGACAAAGCGCCATATCAAAATAAATTACTCATCATAAAAAAAGACGGCAAGACCTACTTTTACAAAGCATTGAAACAAGAAAAACCAACACTATGCTTCGTAATGATCAACCACACTGAAGACGAAGAAATAGTTGGCGACATTTACAACCTTATCGGACTCGCACAAGTACTTTATCTATCAATGTCCTTAATCAAAAAAGATGGCACCATTAAAACCAATCCGTATTGCAAGCTTAGATCAACACTATCATAAATACACATCACAAAGCCTGAGGCGAGCGGTTTCACATCCAAAAAACCGATCGCCTCAGCTAACAAATTTAGAAATAGCTTATTGCAAATCTGCAATAAGCTATTTCATTTTCGGGGCATGTCAAGGGGAGGTAGACTATAAATATCTTATTAAGCATTAAGCGTCATTTCAGTCACGTCAAAAAACTCACTTTTAAATTTCGACCGCGAACTTTGAAACCTTGAAAATACGGGCGCAAAGCTTATTTTTCCACTGTACTTGATATCAGCATACCGGGACTCGGAAGGTATCCTGCCTAAACTTTTAGCAGCACATTTCATCGCTAACTCCCCGAGATTCAGGAGTGCATGGCAGTCCGATATCTGCCCCAGAACCCAATCATTCCGAGAATGGAATATATCGTTTATAGCTTTTCTCGAAAAATCAAACGCAGCAAGAAACTTCCAACCTGACTCTTTATTCCTACCAGCAAAGGCAAGTATTGCCGCTTTTAGAATCAAGCACTGACAATAATTCCAATAGCTGAGCTGGTTTAGATTGGGTTCATATCTGCGCAGCGCCGAATCGATTACCCCCTCAGCATCTTCAATACGGTCATTAAGGAGAAGCACCAGGGCAAATGCTGTCGCAGAGGAAATACCCCAGCGCGCAGTATTAGGGGTACAATATTCTACGGCCTCGTCAAACTTTGTTTTTGACTCCAATAGAACACCAATCACCCAACCCCGATACTCCGGGGCCTCTAGATACTTATAGGAAATCAAAGTAATTAATGCGCCGTAAAAATGATTGTTCACAGGCATAATTTCCAGGGCATTGAATGCAACGAAAAATAATTCGTTATTTTCCATGCCACGAGTAGCAGCATTGATTATGGCGCCTGTAACATAGAACTCATCAGCGAGCTTTTTTTCATCCAGCCTAAATTTTTCGAAGGCTCCGGCTAGCTCCAACTCATGCTCGTCAGAAGTCAGTAGCAAACTTTCATAGACCGAAAAATCTCTGATATTGACCTCAATGGCTACCTGCTGAGGATCGCCAGCGTTCACCCATTTGAATGGCACCTCACGCTGCGCCTGGCTAAGATTTATAAATTTGGAAGCATTGACGCTCGCAAATTCAATCACGACTGAGGACAGCCCTATATTTGTAACTTTCATTTTATAAGCTTCCTTCCTACTGCATCGCCATCTTTCAAGGTCATGTAGAGCTTCTTGAGCTCCATAGCTTGGCTCGCTGAGGTTCTCCTTACCTCTGTGTCGGATGCCGCCTTGTGTTGGGCAATTGAGCTACTGATATGCTTTAACGTTAATACTAAGGCTTCCGTACTAGGCTCAATGACATAACCATTCTTATTTGGAACAATGTCCTCGCCTATGCCGCCCATGCTACTGGCGACCGCCCAGCATCCGCTAGCAACCGCTTCACGCGTTACAAGGCCGAAGCTTTCCGGCCACATCGATGGGGCAAAGAGGACATCAATTTTCCCATAAAGGTCTACGATTCCTTTCTGGCTTACGCGACCGATAAAGGTCACTGGCACTTTCCCCCACTGAGAATGATGTTCATACCCCTCTTCCTTGGAATGGTCAACAATCAAAAACTCAAGGTTCTCAGGCTGACTCTGAAGCACTGCTTCCTTAAGCAGATAATACCCCTTGTGCTCCGACATTCCGCCGATATGCCCGCATACAACCCGTTTGGTGTAAGAGGTATCTTTCTGCGTCCACGGAATATCACTGGAGACGCCATTAGCTACAACTTCTATCTGCGGGATACCGTTTCGACGATAAATTTCTGCGAACGCGTTGGACACCGTCAGCACCCTCGAAGCACTATGCAGGAGGTCTTTCAGATCGCGGCGTCGCTCGATGGAGTCTGCCAACGTCATATTCGTTGGCATTTCTATGAGCTCGTAAGGGTCAGGATGCCCGTCAGGATAAACTTTTGAGTTATGGTCGACCAAGAACTGGAAATCCGAGATCCACCAGGCATCGTGAATAGTGACCATGTAAGGAATTTTGGCATCTCGTGCCGCTTCCACAATCGAAGCTGTCAAACGCTGGACGCAATGGAAGTGGATCAAATCGGGTTTTTCCAGCTCCAGGAACTCTTGGAACAGGCGATACATCTCTGGGTCTTTAGGATGCCAATCCATGTGCTCACGCCACAGGGTTGTAGACCTGTAGACCCGGCAGCCCTCATAGGTGTAGACAGTCATCTGATGAGCGGCTCTGCACTCAACATCAGCAGTGAAGACACAGACATCGAGGTCCTCGGCGTAAGCGCTTCTGAACTCTGAGAAGTTATCAGCCACGACACGCGTTGCACCACCAATCGCCTGCGGTGGGAAAAATACGTTGACCAACGCAATTTTCTTCCTCGGCTTGGCTTTCTGAATGCCCCTTACGAAATCGTCGAGCGTAGCTGCCAGTTTACTTCCAAGCGCCTGCAGGCTGTAATCGTCCTGGGCCCGCTTCTGAGCGGCCTGGCCTACCTGTTGCCGTAAGGCTTGGCTATCAGCGAGTTTTTTTAAAGCCCGATACCATTCTTCTTCAGTAGTGGCCAGGAAACCATCTTCTCCATCTTTGACAACGTCACGGTAATTGGCTGTGCTGCTCAAAACCGATGGGATACCGAAGCAGCCTGCTTCAAACCATTTCAGCTCGCTTTTACAGGCATTGACTTTGTCATCGTGCAACACCGCAATATTGATATCCGCTTGCTCAAGCAGCGACCAATAACCTTGCACACTGTCCATGGCCGGCAACTGGGTAAACTGCTGAGCGTATTTTGCGGTAAATGACACTGGCAATCGCAGGTAACCAACAACGACCAAACGAGCCTGAGGGGTCTCGTTAAGCACACGCTCAATCGCAGGCAGCGCCTGTTCGATAAAGTCGGTGTTGTGTGCTTGAGTACCGCTGCCATAGAAGATATCGATGGTCTTCTTGTGCGATTTGTCGTTCGTGCGAATCTGATTCAATCTGTCCAGGCCGTTACGATGCAACCAGCACTGTTTTTCTCTCACCAGCTTGGCAAGTTCCAAACGCAGCGGCTCAGTAGATGCGATCCCCTGACGGCAAAGTCGCGCAGCGGCATTGAACAAAGCCATGCCGCGCGTGAGTTCACGGTGTGTTGCCAGTGAAACATAGCCACCATAGCTATCGATCGACGGCGGGTACTCGGGAACAAATAGCAGATCATCAATTTCGTACAGGCTGAGCTTACCCGTTGCGTTGACTTGAGCGATCGCCTTGATTACTTGAACTACAGCTGGAACTCGATAGAAGATCACCACATCGTGCAGTGCTAATGCATTTTGGTTCTTGTCCAGCTCAGTCCAGCTTATGGCAGTAACTTGCTTGCCAACTGCTTCCAGCTGTTCGATCTTCTGCTCGATACGGTAGCGCACGCACTGGGCTATATGGAAGTCACCAACAATTAAGACACGATCGGTATTCAAATTGCCCAAGGGCGGCAGTGCTGGCAAATCATGTGCAGCGCCTTCCGACAGATCACCATAAACAGGAAGGTACGCTCGATACAAGTCAACCGCGTAAGCGTACGCCTCATTGATCAGGCTCTCCCGGTCCAGCATATCCACTCGGGTCATGAGCTTTGCGTGTAAATCACGCCATTTCTGCTCGGCCAAACGCTCGAGTTCGTCTTGCTGGGGACGGTGATTCGGGTTGGTAGCAATACCTGCAGAAAGCACCCGAATGGCTTCATCTAGCTGATGCAGCTTAGCCAAGCAGTGCGCTTGGTTGAAGGCAGTCCAAACCGGCGGATTCGGCAATTGCGCGGCAGCATTGAAGTACTGCAAGGCAATACTGAAGTGACCATCCTCCATGTAGCTACCGCCTAGCCGGTTGAATACCTCAGCACTCGGCGCGATGCTCAAAGCCGCTTCAAGCAGGATTCTGCCCTCCTGGACCTTGTGCCGGGACAAGTAATGCATACCCAGTTTAGAGAACACTAACTGGCTTTTCTGGGGCGTCTCAGCGAGATCAATAGGGATAACATCCTGCCCCAGGAATATACCCATGACCCGCTGTGGCTCAACCTCAAGGCCGCGCTTGGCACTCCGGTCAATGGCTGCTGAAAGGCTGAACCCGTTCGGTAACAGCTCTAGTGGAAGCTCGTGCTTCTTAGCCCAGGCATCGAGAGTAGGAAGTCGCCCCTCCGCCCGTCCGAAGCGTTGGAAATGTGCTTCCGCAATAGCTTGAGTTTCAACGCCGCCGGCTTTGAGGTCAGGGTAAAAGGTCAGGTAAAAATCCAGGTCAACTTTCGCAACATCCGGCTTGACCATAACGGCGCTGTCGGCCGCATTGAGAACTGCTTCAGCGATAAGCTCCGCATCACCACTTTCGTGCGAAGCCGAGGCATAACGGCCTTCTTGATGACCGAACGCATGCCAATGCTGTTCGAGCGCATCGTCCGTGAGCGAAGATAGGTCTGGGTATCGATTCCGATAATAAGCCAGATCCAGCACAAATCGCCTTGAGCCAGTCTTTTTCTGGGGGACGGGCACTGAATTTCCCTTAACATGCATGCTCGGCTGCACATCTACGCTCGACAAGCCTTCCTTAACAGACATTTTTCACTTTCCTATGAATATTCAAGAGCGCCAGACCGCTGAAACATGAAGAATGACGTCTAACCTGCCGAGCCCCGAGGCTATTATAATTTTTGTTGGGTTGTTCAACATGAATGCAAGAACTGCCATCACTCTAATTCCTATTTCAGGAATACTGACAAATAAAAATGACACTTTCCAACCCCCGGAAACGAACCCGACTTCCAGATGCGCACCCCGCGCTGCCATGCCCAGCGAACTAGAGTCCCAGGATAGCGGTAGCTTAAGGCCCTCTAGACTTGTCAGCACCCAGATTTGTCTCCGTGAGTTGCATCGCTCAAACAACTGTTTCTTGCATGGACACCTGACGACTCCCTGTTGTGTCTAGGCAACCATGAGGTCACCTTCCACCGCTGCAACGGCTCCTCCTCTTCCAGCGTGAGCAGATCGGCACGGTCAGTACCGGCACCCAGCAGTGTATTTTTCGACATCAGGGTGGTCTAATTCCGGCAGCGCTAGCAGCTCGCCTTGCGTTGCCGGGGCGAAGTTTCTCAGCGTCATCTGTCTACGACAACACCTTTTGTCCAATTAGAGCCAAATTATGATTCTAGTAACAGGCGGAGCCGGCTTCATCGGCTCAAATTTCGTACTGCAATGGTGTGCGCACAATGAGGAACCCGTCCTCAACCTCGACGCCCTGACCTACGCAGGCAACCTGGCCAACCTGCAGCCGCTGGAAGGCAACCCTCAGCATCGCTTTGTGCAAGGCAATATTTGCGATGCTGCGCTTCTGACCAAGCTGTTCGCAGAGCACCGCCCGCGCGCCGTGGTTCACTTCGCGGCGGAATCCCATGTAGACCGCTCAATCACCGGCCCCGAAGCGTTTGTCGAAACCAACGTGATGGGCACGTTTCGCTTGCTTGAAGCCGCCCGGGCGCATTGGAATAGTTTGGAAGGTGCAGAGAAGGAGGCCTTCCGTTTCCTCCATGTCTCTACCGACGAAGTCTACGGCACACTAGGGCCAAACGACCCGGCGTTCACCGAAACCACGCCGTACGCGCCGAACAGCCCATACTCCGCCAGCAAGGCAGCCAGCGACCATCTGGTACGCTCGTATTTCCATACCTACGGCATGCCGGTACTCACTACCAACTGCTCCAACAATTACGGGCCGCTCCACTTCCCGGAAAAACTGATCCCGCTGATGATCGTCAACGCACTCGCCGGTAAGGCGCTGCCTGTCTATGGCGACGGCCAGCAAATCCGCGACTGGCTGTATGTCGAAGATCACTGCTCGGGCATCCGTCGCGTACTGGAAGCCGGTGCGTTCGGCGAGACGTACAATATTGGCGGCTGGAA
This sequence comes from Pseudomonas alloputida, assembly GCF_021283545.2. Lineage (NCBI taxonomy): Bacteria > Pseudomonadati > Pseudomonadota > Gammaproteobacteria > Pseudomonadales > Pseudomonadaceae > Pseudomonas > Pseudomonas alloputida. The sequence continues at coordinate 4,752,669 of NZ_CP128540.1, forward strand.
TGAAAAAGCCAACATTGACATTGTGCGTACACTCTGCAGCCTTCTCGACGAGATGGCACCTGCGGCATCGCGCCAGGTAATCAATCAGAAGACCGGCGAGCCTGTCGAACAGTATGCAGAACTCATCGCCTACGTAACCGACCGCCCAGGCCATGACCGCCGTTATGCCATCGATGCACGCAAGATCGAGCGGGAGCTCGGCTGGAAACCTGCCGAAACCTTCGAGACGGGCATTCGAAAGACAGTCGCTTGGTACTTGGCCAACCAGAAATGGGTAAAAGGTGTCATGGACGGCAGCTACCGTGACTGGGTGGCACAACAATACGGGGCAAATAAAGCGTGAAAATCCTGCTGTTGGGGAAAAACGGGCAAGTAGGCTGGGAGCTACAGCGCGCCTTGGCGCCGCTGGGTGAGGTCATTGCGCTGGATCGTCAGGGGGCCGAGGGCTTATGTGGCGACTTGTCCAACCTGGACGGCTTGGCCGCTACGATTCGTCAGCTGGCGCCGGACGTGATCGTCAACGCTGCTGCCTACACTGCAGTGGATAAAGCTGAGAGCGATCAGGCACTGGCTGCAATGATCAATGCCGCGGCTCCTGCTGTATTAGCACGTGAAACAGCAGCTTTGGGCGCCTGGTTGATTCACTATTCCACCGATTATGTATTTGACGGCAGCGGCAGTCAGCGCTGGGAGGAAACTGCGCCTACCGGCCCCCTTTCGGTCTACGGCCGGACCAAGCTGGAAGGCGAGCATGCCATTCTCGCCAGCGGCGCCAAGGCCGTGGTACTGCGCACCAGCTGGGTGTATGCTGCGCGCGGGCACAATTTTGCCAAGACCATGCTGCGCCTGGCGGCGGAGCGTGAGACGTTGAGCGTGGTAGCAGACCAATTTGGCGCACCCACGGGCGCTGACCTGATCGCCGACGTTACTGCACACATCCTGCGGCAAATCTTCAATGGGCAAGACAACCGTCACCTGGCAGGGATTTACCACTTGGCTGCGTCCGGTGAAACCTCTTGGCATGGTTTTGCTCAGTTCGTGCTGGCGCATGCTCAACGCACTGGCGTAGCGCTGAAAGTGACAGCTGATAAGGTTGCCGCAATCAGCACCGAAGCTTATCCAGTACCTGCACCACGTCCGCGCAACTCGCGCCTGGCACTGGGCAAACTGGAAAACACGTTCAATTTCAAAATGCCGCTTTGGGAGCAAGGCGTGCAACGTATGCTGGACGAAATCCAGTAATAGGGACTCTCATGGCTCGTAAAGGAATTATTCTGGCCGGCGGTTCGGGTACACGCCTGCATCCGGCCACACTTTCGGTTTCGAAGCAGCTGCTGCCGGTGTATGACAAACCGATGATCTACTACCCGCTGAGCACCCTGCTGCTCGCTGGTATCCGGGACATCCTGATCATTTCCACCCCGCAGGACACCCCGCGCTTCGAACAGCTGCTGGGCGATGGCAGCCAGTGGGGCCTGAACCTGTCATACGCAATACAACCAAGCCCGGATGGCTTGGCGCAAGCGTTCACCATCGGCGCTGACTTCATCGGTAACGACCCTTCTGCGTTGGTTCTCGGTGACAATATTTTCTACGGCCATGACTTCCAGGCACTGCTATTGAACGCAGATAAACGTGAATCCGGTGCTTCAGTATTCGCTTATCATGTTCATGACCCAGAACGCTATGGCGTAGCGGAGTTTGACGATAGCGGTCGCGTATTGTCGCTGGAAGAAAAACCGGCAGTTCCAAAGTCTAGCTATGCGGTCACCGGCCTGTATTTCTATGACAATCAGGTAGTCAATCTGGCTCGCGAGCTGAAGCCTTCCCCACGTGGCGAGCTGGAAATCACCGACCTCAACAACCTTTACTTGCAGCAGCAGCAGTTGCAGGTCGAAATCATGGGCCGTGGCTATGCGTGGCTCGACACCGGCACGCACGACAGTCTGCTGGAGGCTAGCCAGTACATCGCAACCATGGAGCGCCGTCAGGGCTTGAAAGTCGCCTGCCCTGAGGAAATTTGCTACCGCGCTGGCTGGATCAACGCTGAGCAACTCGAGTGCCTGGCTCAACCACTGCTGAAAAACGGTTATGGCAAGTATCTGCAGAACTTGCTGAAAGAGAAGGTGTTCTGATGCAAGCCATTCCGCTGGATATCCCCGAAGTCGTGCTGTTTACCCCCAAGGTTTTTGGCGACGAACGTGGTTTCTTCTACGAGAGCTTCAACGCCCGTGTTTTCAGCGAAGTGACCGGCCTGCAGCCCGACTTCGTACAAGACAACCACTCGCGCTCGGTAAAAGGCGTGCTCCGTGGCCTGCACTATCAGCTGGCACCTCACGCCCAGGGCAAGCTGGTGCGTGTGGTGCAAGGCGAAGTCTTCGATGTTGCGGTGGATATCCGTCGCTCGTCCACAACCTTCGGTAAATGGGTAGGTGCGGTGTTGTCGGCCGAGAACAAGAACCAGCTGTGGATCCCGCCAGGGTTCGCACACGGGTTCGTCACGTTGAGTGAAACCGCAGAGTTCCTCTACAAGACCACCGACTTCTACTCGCCGCAGTGCGAGCGCTGCATTGCCTGGAATGATCCGGCAGTGGGTATCGAATGGCCCATCGACTCCGTACCAAGCTTGTCTGGCAAGGACCAGCTTGGGGTCGCATTGGCTGACGCCGAACTGTTCGACTAACGGTTTTAGCGGAGAAGGGCTGCGGTAGCGCAGCCTTGTCTCTGAACACATGCCATACCGGGTCTTGCCGATAGTGGCGTTTTTCACACGCCACTAAGAAGCAACCGCTGCATGGCCTGGCAAATAATCAGAATTTGCCCCTTCCTTGTAGGCCATTTCCCAAAGATACCCCTGCGCCTGTTTTCCATTGCACACGTTAAACGTGAGACTTAGTCTCGACCCGTCGCTGCCAAATCAGTGACCGGTTTTGGCAGGCCGTCAATTGTTGTCCGTGTGCTTACGCTTATGGCGGCTGTACGTGCGGGCCCCCTCATGTGTGCCGAGTGCCAACAATCTCGGTCTGTCAACCCAAGTACAACTGCCACCCTCCCGTTTGACAGCGAGGTGGATAGCAGCTCAACCATTGCTGGAGTGTAACCATGTTGAAAATAGCTCCTGATCCACCTCTCAGCACCATTTGTCTTGAAGATATTGGTCCAGCCACAATTTACGCGCTATGCGCCGCTATCCCCGTGCATCAAGCGATGTTGCTGCAGCCCAAGGCCCCAGCGTCGATTGTGATGATGACGTCCATGTATGAACAGGAGACGCTGCTGCCCTTGCTTTGGGCCGCAGCTGCTGCAGTTACATATGCCCTCTTAGCCAAAAACGTCTCATTGAGGCTTAACTGATTGTGTCGCCCGGGTTGGGTCTATCGCAGGCAAACCAGCCTCGCCTTTCAGGCTGCGATCTTTGCACGTTGGCGCTTGTGCAACTGACGTGGGGGATGGCCGGGGTGCCCCCTACCCAGGCTGCAGCGATTTCGGGAAATTGAACAATGTCTACGGTAGGAAACCTAATTCACTGTCGGCAAAACCAGTCGCCCCCTCTTCCGCATCGAAGCCGGCATCCCATGCCAGAGCTCTCGGGAACAGGTCTCAGAGCTGATGGCTACACACGGGACATGACCCTGGACGGATTGATGGAAAACAAACCGCAACTGATCTGGGCTTCACACTGTGTATGCGCGTTGGCTCAAGCGCTGATGGATGATGCCGAGCTAGGCATGATGTGCTGAGCGACCTGTTACAGCGATGGCTCCGGTGCCATGCAGGCCGACGGATATGGCATGGCCGCCATCTGCTTTTCCTGAAGGGGGATTCTGGCTACAATGCCGCCCCTTTCAGCGGAGCAAGAGGCTGCCGGCGTAAAAAAGGCCAAGTAAGTGAACAGGGCGCTCAACAGCCTGTTATCGGCGCTTCAAGCACTCCACGGGCTTGAAGGCCCAGCGACTCAGGTAATCAGCACCCCATGCCCCCATCTACCAGCAACAGGCTTTACACCCTCGATGTCCTGCGCGGCTTTGCCGCCTTGTGCGTCGTGTTCTGGCACTGGCAGCACTTTTTCTATGTGGGCAGTACACCCGCACAATTTGACCCGACCCTGCAGCCGTTGTTCAGCCAGTTCAAGATGTTGTATCAGCATGGCGGTATGGCGGTGCAACTGTTCTTTACCTTGTCCGGCTTTGTGTTCTACTGGCTGTTCGCCGCCGAGGTGGCCGACCGCTCGCTACCTGCCGCGCGCTTCGCATGGGACCGCTTCAGCCGTTTATACCCCCTACACATCGTTACCTTTATGGCCGTTGCCGGGCTGCAATGGGCGTATTCGGGTGGCCGCGACGGCTACTTCGTCTACCCATTCAACGACGCGTATCACGCACTCCTGAACCTGTTGATGGTACCTGCCTGGGGGCTGGAAAAAGGCTGGTCGTTCAATGCCCCGTTCTGGTCTGTGTCGGTGGAAGTATTGCTGTATGCGGCATTTTTCCTGATCTGTCTTTGCCGCCGCTGGAAATGGCCCTTGACCGTTATGGCCCTGGCGCTGGGCAGCTACCTGTACCCTGAGGTGTACAAGCTGGGCAGTGGCGTGCTGTGCTTCTTCATTGGCGGCGTCACCTATAGCGTGCTCAATCAGCTAAGGCGGTGGGCAGGTGATACCGGCACTGTCGTGGCCACTGTGCCGCTGTGTATTGCAAGCTGGGTTTGGTTGGTTCACAGGGCTGACGCGCTGAACGGTACCGTGCTGCTGTACGTGTGCTGCCCGCTACTAGTGGCGGCGCTGGCTGCCCTGGGCTTCCGCTGGCATGGGCTGGCACGGCACTGGGGTTGGCTCGGGGACATCAGCTACGCATCCTACCTCACCCACTTCCCGCTGCAGATCCTCTTCGCCATAGGCTTCGACGCGCTGGCCTTGCCACGTACGGTGTTCTACCAGGGATGGGTCATGCTGCTGTTCTTTTCCATCCTTATCCCGCTAAGCCTGTTGACCCACCGCTGGCTGGAACGCCCGGCTCAACGCTATCTGCGCCAGCGTCGCCAGGCTGTGCCCGTAGCCGGATAAGCGCGTTTACTGCGTGCCTCATACAAGTCATATGGCAAAAGCCCTGCAGTGCGGCTGCGCCGCACTGCAGGGTTCATGGATGGCCAAGCGTACGCAATCAGTGCGCTTGAGCAGGCGCCTTATGCTTCAGCTGAGTATTTTCCGTAACATCCAACACCAGGCGTTTTAGTTCAGCTGCACTTTCACTCCAATGTAGCCAAGGCATCTCATCCGACAGCGGCTGGGCACCTTGCTCGAACAGCTCCAGCCACTGCTTCATGGCGTGAGCTAGCTCATCCGCGGACACGCCCTGAAAGTAATAGGCAAACTCCCCCGCTACTTCGCGGAACACAGGGATATCCCGCGCAATGATGGGCAGTTTGTGCTGCGCAGCTTCAATCAACGGTAAGCCAAAGCCTTCGGCCTCCGAGGCGGCGATCAACGCACAGCTGGCGCTATAGAGTTCGGTCAGGTCGGCATCGCTCAACCCTTGCAGCCAGAACAAGCGCTTGCCCAATTGTGGGTGCGCACGCAGGTGCTGGACCAACTGCTCGACGGCCCAGCCTTCCTTGCCAACCAGCACCAGGTTCAGCTCTACACCCTGGGCCCACAGCACATCAAACGCAGCCAAAGTCTGTGCATGGCCTTTGCGTGGCTCAAGCGTACCCACCATAAGGAATGTGGGCACCGCTTTCAATTGGTCAATGAACGTATCTTCCAGCGTAGAGCTGCCTTGGCCTTGAACCTCTTCGATATCAGCCCCCAGGTGGAAATGACTGATGGACGGCATCACACGCCCGCCACCGTGCTGCTGCAACCAGACTTTAACGTCAGCAGCCACCGCAGCCGAGATCGCCACAACCCCATCGGCATATTGGCTGATAGAACGCATCCAGTTGTTGAAGGCGCCATCAATACCGGGGTAGGCAAACCTTGAGTGCAACAACGGGATCAGGTCATAAACCACAAAGTGGATACCCACGCCTGCACGGCGCATGCGCTCGAGCTCGCCATCAAACTCGGGGAACAAATGCGCGCTCAGGTCCAACCCCAGGAACACATCCCCCGCCGAGTACTCAATCGGGCATTCGCTCAAGCTGGCCACATAGGCACTGGAGCCTGGATATCCACTTGCAACCCTATACCCTTTGCCGGTAACGCCAAATACCGGGATTACCTGGTAATCAACACCCTCACCGCGCTGAAATTCATTGATTACCCGCTTCACGACGCGCTGAATACCAGTCTTAGCATCGCGGAAGTACAGCTCGGACACATCCACCAGCAACTTCTTCGGTGCTGCCGGGCTGATTCCCGGGCTGAGTCGGCGGTGCTTTTCCACAATCGGGGCTAGGTGGTTGTTTTCGAACAACAGTGCCTGCACGGTAGCGCTCAGGCGGGCAGAAACCCGCTCCCAACTGCGGTCGTCAATCCATCGCTCCTGTCGCGCCACCAACGCCTGAGCCTTGTCCGGGTTGCGTTCAAGCTCTGCGATCGACGCCACGATGTCCGCAGCGTGGCTACCGGTCATCTGCAAGGTGGCTTCAGCCATGTCCGAGAAGATATGGATCGGGCTCACCAGCACCGGCTTGAGGGTGGTAATGCCGATCGTTACCGCACCGCTGGCGCTTTCTTGTGTTTCCTTGTAGGGGAAGATCACGTAATCCGCTGCGCTCATCAGGCGCAGGCACTCCTTGATGGGGCGGAAATCGGTAACCCAGGTGATCTTGTCATCCACACCAAGCTCAACCGCCCTGGCCCGGTAAGCATCCAGTGTCTGTTCGCTGCGCGCATCGAGGATGGAGTGCAAACCGAGCATGTGAACATTGCGGCCTGTTTCTTGCGCCAACGGCAGAATGGTCTCGATCAGCGTGTCGATACCCTTGTGGGCAAGAATGAAGCCGAAACACGAAATGACCAGGTCATCCTGAGCGATACCCAACTCATCGCGGACATCCGCCGGCTGCACGTCAGTGAGCGGAGAGATAACACCGTGCGCCATCATCATGACGTTGGCGGCCAGGCCCAGCACCAATAGGTTATTCAGGTCTTCAGGCTTGTGGACGATGATGCGGTCAAGCTTGTGCAGCGAACGTACGGCCCTCTCGGAAAGGCGGTGGTCGGTAATCAACGGCTGCGTAGAGTGCAGTTCAAGCACCACAACCTTGCCCTGATCGTGCAAGTGCGCCAGACGCTCGCAAACTTCATCATTGAGGGCGAAAAGGCTCGGCTGATGCTGCACCAAAACAACATCAGCATCGGCACAGCCCTCGTTGGCCAACACCTTGCACATCGATTTGGCGTCGGAAAGCCTCCAGGCAGGCTGATAGACATCGGAGGTTGTGTCTGTGGTGCGCTCATCGCAGTAGATGCGAACGTCGTAATCGTCCTGCTTGAACTCACTGAGCAATGCCTGAGTGTATTCAGCAATGCCGCATTTGGTTGCCCAAGGAGAAACCACCACCAGTTTGGTCTTGCTGGCGGCGGCCGCCGGCATTTCGTGTTTGAGCCAGTTGGCACTGGCTAAAACCGCCTGCGCACTCTGCTCCCAAGTGTAGATGCTGCGAACAAGTTCAATGCCTTGGCGCCGGCGCTGCTCGAGTGCATCGTCGCCTTCGACGATTTTGCCGCGCAGTTCGCCCATCTTGAGGGCCAAGGTATGCTTGTCCGGTTCGACCCAGCATGAATTGGCCGCACCCAAGTGGCTGCCCGACTTGGCAAACAAGAACGGCAGCAGCTCGGCAGTGCCAAGCGTGCAGAAATCAACATGCGCACCAAAGCCGGTGACGATTACCGGCAACCCCATTGCCAGCGCTTCAGCCGCTGGTAAGTTGAAGCCTTCACCACGCGTTGGCAGCACCAGCGTGTGGGCGGAACGATACAACGCGATAATGCCTTGGTCGTCCATAGGGCTTTCGTCAACCACGATCGATGGCGTGTCTTGCCGATCAGCCGAGAGGTTGGCGATCAATTCATGTACGCGGTTATGTGGGTTGGGGAACGTCTTGATGTACAGCTCGACGTTATCGGCGCTGGAGAAAGCCTCGGCAAAGGCCTCAAGCAGCACGTCAGGGCCTTTGCGCTCAAACATCGACGATACATGCAAAAATCGGAACCGTTGCCCGGCAGCGGGACGAATATCGGTAATCGGTGCCACTTCATTGGTAATGATGTGATCTACCCCGACAGGGCAGATGACCACCGGTACTTCACAGCCAGAATCGTGCAACACTTTCTTTACGAAAGAAGCGGCCACGATAACAGCATCGAAGTTTTCGTTAATGAAGCTGATGGTCTCGTACGGGATTGCGGTTTCTTCCCAGAAGAAGATGACCAGGCGCATGCCAGCGCCTTTCAGGTCCTTGATCATGGGGTAGTGATGAACAATCGACAGCACTTCCCCTTCCAACGCTTCATCCAACGGTTGGCCTATTGCATTTGTCAGCCGCTGCTGGAAGGCTGGTATCTCGATGACATTGTCGTACGCCTTACCATGGTAGGGCTGGAACGCGAGCTTGCCCTCCAGCATGTCGAACAACGCCACACCCAGGCCGCGGTTGACGATGGCGAGGCTGTAATGGCCTTCGATATGCCCCGTGATCCGCACGGCATTAAACGCCGGTGCGACAGCCTCGTCCTTCAGGTAATAGCCTTCAGGCAGCAGCGGCGCTTTGGGATATACGGCAAAACTTACCCTCGAGTAATCTACTGCCTGGAACCCGACGTGGCCCATGGCCGCCGATGCGAACGCACCGCCACCAATAAGCCCGCGGTTCTGAGCGAACAGTTTCAACTGATGGTGCAGCTTGGGGAATTTGCGCAGCAACTGGTTGGCATTGTGTCGCAGCACCTGGTTGCCGAGTACCGACCGAATCATCCTGATGGCAAGCGGCCTGGCTGTGCGTTTGACGATAGCTACCAGCGATTTGGCCTGTTGCTTATCGATCCAGGCTTGCGTCGCCGCCATACGCTCATCAGCAAGAGCCAGCCGTTGCTGGGTATCGGACAGATGGTGGTTCAGGCCGTTCACCACTTGCTTGAGGCTCTCCAGTTCGGCGCGATGACGCTCGACTTCCTGGCTCAAATCCACAAGGGCTGCCTGGTGCTGACCCAGCTCCAGGTTAACTTGCGACAATGCCGAATGGCAGCTTTCGACGCTTTCGCCCACTTGCTGGAAGTTGCTAGCCAGCCTTTCTTCATAGCGCTCAGCCAGGTCCTCAAGGGTCACCCCATACTCAGCATCGAAGGCGCTGGCGAAGGCCGAAAGTGTCGGCTCCGGGGCATCTTTCTGAGCAATTACCGCGTAGTCTGGGCTTACACCGCTGAGCACATTCAGCAGGCGCATGTCCTCGTGTGCGGGTAGTGGTGAGAGCTCTTGCAACCGCACGAGTTTGCTACGACCAAAGCCTTCGTATTCCGCCAAAAAGCTCAGTAGCAGGTTGGGGATAGGCTTTTCATGGCTGGGGTCGAGGTAAAAGCTGTTGGTCCCCACCATGAGGTTTTCGGCGTTGGGGGTTTCCAGTATCAGCAGCCCGCCGGGCTTGAGTACTCTAAGCGCCTGCCCTACCAGCTGTTGCAAAACCGGGAACGGGACATGTTCGGCAATGTGGAACCCGGACACCAGCACCTGGCTGGCGTCGGCCAACGATTTAAGCTTGGCAACGGCGTCGGCATTTTCAACGGCATAACCCTCGATCCGGCATTGCTCCAGCATGCCGTCATCCAGGTCTACGCCAACTGCATTGAAGCCCTCCCCGGCCAGTACACCCAACCACTCGCCACGGCCACAGCCCAAGTCAATCGCACGATGCTCGTCATCCAGTGCCAACAGCGGATGAAGGAACGGCATATACACCTGCAGCCGCTCGGTGATCAGTTTCGTGGAGCCACGGTAGCGATCCTCGAAAGCGCGATAGAAAGGTTTTTTCACCGGATGCACTCCACAGCTGTTGGAACCCAAGCCATGCCGACAAATTGGGGCTTTGAGGTATTGACCACGTTGAACACCAACGCCAGGTCTCGCCATTCGTAATTGCTGCCGATGTGCACCTCATTGGCATGCAAGGCAACCGCTACAGAATAGGAACCAGGCCCCAGATTCATCTCGAAGTCGAAGCGGTACTCCAGTTTTTCACCGGTTTCAAGCGCCTTCTGGGCTTTGCCCAAGTGGTGGGTATTGGTACCGAAAACATGTTGGCCTAAACGGTCCTTGATCACGTAGCCGACTACAAGCTCAGGGATCGGCGCGTGCACCTCTACTTGCACGCTCAGGGTCACTTTGTCACCCACAGCCACGAACTCGACAGGCGTGCCTTGCATGTCGTACAAAGCAACGGTACCGATAGTTGCCTCGCCGCTGCCCGACTGCGTCTGCACGGTGCCATCAGCCAGTTGCTTGACTTGCACGGTGCTGTTTTCTTTCTCGGCAATCAGGGCATTGTAATAATCCATGACCTGCTCTGGTGGCCCATCCTTGATGATGGAACCGTTTTCCAAAAGCAAGGCCCGGCTGCACAGCGATTGGATGGCGCCACGATCATGTGACACTATCAAAAGCGATGTTCCCAGCCGCTGGAACTCACGGATGCGCTCAAAACTCTTGTGCTGGAAATAGCTGTCCCCTACTGACAGCGCCTCATCGACGATAAGGATTTCTGGACGGAACGCAGTCGCCACGGCAAATGCGACGCGCATTTGCATACCGCTGGAATAGGTACGCACTGCCTCATCAAAGTACTCGCCAATCTCGGCAAAGGCTTCAATGTCATCAATGACATCATTGATCTGCTGTACATCGAAACCCATCAGACCCGCAGCGTGGTACACGTTCTGGCGGCCACTGAGCTCTGGATTGAAACCCATGCCCAGCTCCAGAATGGCTGCGATTCGGCCATTGACCTGCACTCGACCCTGGGTCGGCTGCAACGTCCCGGTGATCATCTTCAGCAAGGTGGACTTGCCGGCGCCATTTTGCCCGATAATGCCGATGGCTTCGCCGGGTTCAATTGCAAAGTTGATGTGTTTCAACACCCAGTGTTCACTGCTTGCCTTAGTGGGCAAAAAGAACCAGTGGGCGATTCGTTGCAGTTCCGAACGGTACGTTTTGTAGGCTTTGCCCACATCACTGACACTCAAAAGGCTCATAGTACATCCACCATTTCAGGCACAGACCGACGAAACAGGAACAGGCCAAGCAACAACAGACCAAAGGAAATCCCGGTCATGACAACCGCCTGACTCAAATCAGGCGCTTTAGCGTACAGGAGTACGTCGTGATAGGCAGTAACAATGGGATACATGGGGTTAAAACTAAGGGTGGCCCGAAGGTGTTCAGGTATCACATTGACCATGTAAACGATTGGGGTAAACCAGAACAACACCTGCAGCACGATGGGCACTACCTGACCGACATCCCGCAGAAAAACATTGAGAATACCCAACACTAGGCCAATGCCAACGCTTAATGCAACGACGATCATCACCAACGGGATTAGCCAAAGTATCTGCAGCGTCGGATAGTGGCCAAGTAATGAGAAAACCAGCATCACTGCTGCGAACAACAAGACATTGTTCAGCAAACACGAGCCCACCACGATAACCGGTAGCGTAATACGCGGAAAGCGCATCTTTTTCATAATATTGCCCTGCTCGATAAATAGCGTCAGGCACCGACTGACGATCTCGGCAAACAGGTTCCAGGCCAGAATGCCGGCCATCAGGTACAAGGCATAAGCGTATTTATTGTCAATGCCTGGCAGCTTCGCGGCCAGTACGTTGGACAGGATCAGCGCATAGATGGCGACCTGGGCCAGGGGATGAATAATCATCCACAGCCCGCCCAGTTTGCTTCGCGCAAAGCGTGAAATGAATTCGTTCTTGATTGAAGAGATAATGAAGCCTCGATAGCTCCATATACCTTTGATCATGCCAAACATAATTAACCTCTGATTAAGCCGGCGATTTGTGCAACCTGGCGCTCAACCAAAGCCTGATCGCCTCGGCTCTCGACATTGAGGCGCAGCAATGGCTCGGTGTTGGACCCACGCAGGCTGAAACGCCAGTCAGCGAACTCTACGCTGATACCGTCGGTGCGGTCGATGCTGGGGTTTCGCGGCAAGTAGTGAGCAAGAATCTTCTCGATAGTGTCTTTAACATCCTCCACTTCGTAGTTGATTTCGCCACTGCACGGGAACGCTGCAATACGTTCGTCCACCAGTTGCCCCAGGCTTTTGCCCGTTACGCTCATCAACTGAGCGACCAGGAGCCAAGGGATGTTACCGCTGTCGCAGTAGGCAAAGTCACGGAAGTAATGGTGGGCGCTCATTTCGCCGCCATATACAGCATCTTCGGCGCGCATACGCTCTTTTATGAAGGCATGGCCGGTCTTGCTCTGGATTGCCATTCCCCCTGCTTCTTCGACCTGTTTGATGGTGTTCCAGGTCAGGCGCGGGTCGTGAATGATTTTGCTGCCTGGGTGCTTGGCCAGCAGCATTTCAGCCAACAGGCCAACTACATAGTAGCCCTCGATGAAACGCCCCTGATTGTCGAAGAAGAAGCAGCGATCGAAATCACCATCGAAGGCAATACCCATGTCTGCACCGGTATCCAGGACAGCTTGGCGTGTAAGGTCACGGTTTTCCGGTAGCAGCGGGTTGGGGATGCCATTAGGGAAGTTGCCATCTGGTTCCCCATTGATAACAGTGAGCTTCAGTGGCAGGCGCGCCTTCAACAACTCCAGCACCGGGCCGACAGCACCATTACCCGGATCCGCCAGCACTTTCAATGGCTTGAGGGTAGCCAGGTCCACATAGGTCAGCAGGTGGTCGATGTAAGCGCTTTTGTCGGACGCCAGGCGAACACTGCCTGCGGCCGGGGCTGCGGTCCCCAAATCACCGGATTCCACCCGCTGGCGAATATCCTTGAGGCCCGTGTCACCACTGATAGGTCGCGACTGCTCGCGCACCAGTTTCATGCCGTTATAGCCTTTGGGATTATGGCTGGCGGTTACCATGATGCCACCGTCGGCCTGATAGTGGCTGGTAGCGAAGTACACTTCCTCGGTGCCACAAAGGCCAATATCTATAACGTCGGCGCCGCCTTCAGTAAGGCCCCTCATCAATGCTTGGGAAAGAGTCGGACTTTCCAAGCGCATGTCACGACCTACCACGTAGCTGCGCCCACCCAGCTCAGCCACCAAGGCACGACCAATACGATAGGCAATATCCTCATTGAGATCAGCCGGCACTTGGCCGCGAATGTCATAGGCTTTGAAGCAGCGGGTCTGAATGGGTGGGTACATACATCTCACTTGTATACGGCGGCGCTTGAGCGAACACCATTCGAAAAAGGGGAAGTCGGCGACAGGCTTGCCGAGCGAAATCGACCCCGCGCTTGGATCAGGCCCACGGGGTCGACTGGAGAGGCTGGATCAGGCGTCGCAACGACCGTAGTTATCCTCGAAGCGAACGATATCGTCTTCGCCCAGGTAGTCGCCGCTTTGAACTTCGATCAGCACTAGGTCGATTACACCCGGGTTCTGCAAACGGTGCTTGTGACCCGCCCGAATGAACGTGGATTCGTTCGTGTTGAGCATCAGTTCCTGATCATCATTGACCACCACGGCCATACCGCTCACCACAATCCAGTGCTCACTGCGGTGGTGATGCATCTGCAGGGACAGCGACGCCTTGGGCTTGACCACAATGCGTTTGATCTTGAAGCGCTCACCATCTTCCAAGGTGGTGTAAGTACCCCAGGGGCGGTGCACTGTTTGATGCAGTAAATGGGCGGTGTGACCATCATTCTTCAAGCGCTTGACGATATGTTTCACGTCCTGAGCGTGGTCTTTATGAGCAATCAGCAGTGCATCCGGCGTGTCTACCACCAGCAAGTCCTGAACACCTACCAGCGCAGCCAGGCGGTCTTCGGTGCTGACATAGTTGTTGCTCGCCCCGTAAGCCATCACTTCGCCGTCGAAGCGGTTGCCATGCTCATCCGGCAGGGTCAGTTCGCTGACAGCATTCCACGAGCCAATATCGCTCCACCCGATATCGCACGGAATGGTCGCCACTTTACTCGAGCGTTCCATCAAGGCGTAATCGATGGAGATGTCCGGCACGCTGGCGAAGCACTCTGCATCCAGAGCCAGGCAGCTATAGCCTTTGGAGGTAGAGCGGCGCGAGGCTTCGAGGGTACGCTCGACAGCTTCAAGCACATCAGGAGCGTAAGCCCTGAACTGCTCGATCACAGTGCCAACCTGGAAGCAGAACATGCCGGCGTTCCAGAAATAGTTGCCAGCAGCGACATAGGCCTCAGCGGTTTTGGCGTCGGGTTTTTCGACGAAACGCTCGACTCTTAGCCCACCTTCGAGCACACCGCCAGCCGCAGCCTCGATGTAGCCAAAGCCGGTTTCAGGGTATTGGGGTTTAATGCCGAATGTGACCAGCCAACCCTCGCCTGCCAGCTGAACGGCCTTGCTGACTGCTTCGGAAAAAGCCGCTTCGTTCTGGATCAGATGATCGGCCGCCAGCACGAGCATGTGCACTTGAGGGCCGTGGGACTCCAGAAGCTGCAATGCGGCAGCGGCCACGGCTGCGGCGGTATTGCGACCGAAGGGTTCGAGAATGTAACCCTGGCTGAGGTTCTGCTTGTTGATGGTGCGATATTCGTCCTCGGTCTTGAACAGCAATTCGCGGTTGGTGACCGTAAGGATTTCAACCACACCGTTCAGGTCGGCGGCTCGCAGGAAAGTCTTCTGGATGAGGTTCTGACCGTCTGGCAGGGTCATGAACGGCTTGGGATGAGCCTCACGTGATACTGGCCACAGACGGCTACCAACGCCACCGGATAAAATTACCGGGATCAATTCCATATTTGAGTCCTTAACGGCCACTTGAAGTTTCAAACCTCAGGAAACCTGCATGTATCTTAATATCTGACAGCCGCTGCGGTCGGGTGCAGCAGCAATAAATATACGCGCCCAGCGAGGCAATTCCTGGCCATCCAGGCTCCAGACCCGAGCTGAGGCTCGTAGAATACCAGAGTTTTTTTCATGTAGCTTGTCCCCCGAGGAGCGCCAGAGAGCGCATCTTCAGTCGGCTGTTCAACCGCCGTTTTAGCAACTGCACCGTCGGGCGGCGAAACTCAAATGGCAGGTTTGAGACAACTGCGCGCGTGAACGTTCAATGGCCAACCCGCTTTATTCAGGAATAATTACCTCAAAGCATGGGTTATGCGTTTCTCGGCGAGCCCTGAGAACTTGCTGCAAAATCAGCTTCGCACGCTGCTCCCCGTGCACCAACACAACCCGCCCCGGCACGCGCGACATTGCGTTGACAAAACCGACCAACCCCGCCTGATCAGCATGCCCCGAAAACCCACCCACCGTGACCACCTTCGCCCGGATTTCGTACATCTGCCCATCCAGATCAATCTGCACAAACCCTTCTGCCCCTTCACTCGCCTGGATTACCGCCCCCGGCGTCCCCTTAGCCTGGTACCCCACGAACATCACCTCATGCCGCGGATCCCCCAGCATGGCCTTGAGGTAATTGACGATGCGCCCACCCGAACACATGCCATTGCCGGCAATCACGATCGCCGGTCGCCCGGTGCTCTTGAGGTAATTGACCACCTGCTGGTGGCGGGCATGGGTGTCCACACAGATCAATTGGCTGAAGCCGAGTGGATCGCGCCCTGCTGCAACACGCGCCCTGGCTTCTGCATTCCAATATTCGTGCAGCTCCCGGTACACGCGGGTGATGCGCTGAGCCAAGGGCGAATCGAGGATGATGGGCAACTGTGACCAGTCGATTGGCTCACCGTCCGGAGCCGGGCCGGTAGTGTTCAGCAGGGCTTTGCGGTGCAGAATGTCTTCCAGCTCGTACAACAGCTCCTGCGTGCGACCAAGACTGAATGCAGGAACCAGGAGGGTGCCCTTGTCGGCGAGGGCTCGGTCGATGGCGTCTTCCAGCCGCTGACGGCGGTCGTCTGCCTGCGGGTGCAGGCGGTCGCCGTAGGTGCTTTCCAGCACCAGCACGTCAGCACGCTCCGGGGGCTGCACCGGGCGCAGCAGCGGGTTGCCACAAGCGCCCAGATCGCCAGAAAACACGTACCGGCTGTTGGTTTGCTCATGCTGCATATCGCACTCGACATAAGCGGAACCCAGCAGATGCCCTGCACGCTGCAGGCGAATACGACAGGCAAGACCAGGGTACTCAACCACCGTGTGCCACTGCTCGAAGGGCAGCGGCACGATAAGGTCACGGATGAATTCGAGATAGCGCGCCACCTGCGCAGGCTCGCTGCTGATGCTCAGCTTGTAGGCGTCTTCCAGTACCAGCGGCAGCAGCCGGGCCGAGGGCTCGCTGCACAGGATAGGACCACGGTAACCCGCTGCCAGCAGCGCAGGGATGCGCCCAACATGGTCGAGATGGACATGGGTGATGACCAGGGCCTGAATACCGTGGATATCAAAACCGAGGGGGGCGGATTCTGCACCGGGCGGCGCATCACTTCCCTGTTCCAGCCCGCAGTCGACCAGCAAACTGGTGGATGGGCCGAGGTGCAGCTGGTGACAGGACCCGGTGACACCCCGGGTACCACCGTGATGGGAAAGGCTGGGATATTCCATGCTGCGCACACTCGCCTGGACCGAAAATGAAGTGGACTATTACTCCATGACGACCGACGCATGCATAGGTGAACCTTTCTTTAGTAGGTGTAGGAAATTTCCTTAGTTGCCGTTCAATGCCGCCTGACGGGCAGAAGCCCTGATCTTGCGCTTGCTGCGCTGCACCCCGTAGGCCCCCAGCAACGGCCCGACTGCCAGACCAATGACCAAGGCAGCCAACACCAGGACAGCAACCGGCATGGCGGGTGCAGCCCAACCGAACAGGACCAATGACACGGTTTGCTGGTTCTCCAGCACGAAGAACAGCACCACAGCCGCCAATAGCAGCACGAACACCGCCGCCAGGGCGCGCTTGAGGTTACGCATCAGATTGCTCCTTGTGGAATCAGGTGTGGGCCTCTTCATGCTCGTCTTCATTGACCCGGTCACGCAACTCTTTGCCGGGCTTGAAGTGCGGCACGAACTTGCCTTCGAGGCTGACCGACTGGCCGGTCTTCGGGTTACGGCCTACGCGAGGGGCGCGATAGTGCAGCGAGAAGCTGCCAAAACCGCGAATCTCGATGCGATCGCCGGTAGCCAGGCATTGTGACATCTGCTCAAGCATGGTCTTGATGGCCAGCTCCACATCCTTGGACGAGAGCAGCCCCTGATGGGTGACAATACGTTCGATCAGCTCCGACTTCGTCATATTTTTCCCTTCGTTATCAAGCAGCTAGATCATTGCTTAACCAGTTTGTAGCACGCCGGGAAGGATTTGAACAGGGTGGATCTTGACTTAATAAAAAAATTCAAGATTGAAGTAATTCAAGAATGGTCTACCGCTTAGATAGGCCAGTGGCGCCTGCTTCGCGGGTGAACCCGCTCCTACAACGGGCTTCGCCAGCCTGAAGCTGGCGTGTTCCAGCAGTGCCATCCGCCGCACCACCTGGTCGCGGAGCAAAAAAAAGGGCGACCCGAGGGTCGCCCTTTTTACCGATCAAACAGAACTCAGTTCTGCTTGGCCATTGCTTCGCGCAGCAGCGCAGCCATGGTGGTGTCGGCAGCAGCTTCCGGAGCGTTTTTCAGGCTCTGGATAGCTTCGCGCTCTTCAGCGTCGTCTTTCGATTTGATCGACAGGCTGATAACGCGGGACTTGCGGTCAACGCTGATGATCTTGGCTTCGATCTCTTCGCCTTCCTTCAGAACGTTACGCGCGTCTTCAACGCGGTCACGGCTGATTTCGGAAGCTTTCAGAGTGGCTTCGATGTCGTCGGCCAGGGTGACGATGGCGCCTTTGGCGTCAACTTCTTTCACGATGCCCTTGACGATAGCGCCCTTGTCATTGACAGCAACGAAGTTGGAGAACGGATCGTCTTCCAGCTGCTTGATGCCCAGGGAGATGCGCTCGCGCTCTGGGTCAACCGACAGGATGACGGTTTCCAGCTCATCGCCCTTCTTGAAACGACGCACGGCTTCTTCGCCGGTTTCGTTCCAGGAGATGTCGGACAGGTGAACCAGACCGTCGATGCCGCCGTCCAGACCAATGAAGATACCGAAGTCGGTGATCGACTTGATGGTACCGGTGATCTTGTCACCCTTGTTGAACTGGCCGGAGAAGTCTTCCCATGGGTTGGACTTGCACTGCTTGATGCCCAGGGAGATACGACGACGCTCTTCGTCGATGTCCAGAACCATGACTTCCACTTCGTCGCCAACCTGAACGACTTTCGACGGGTGGATGTTCTTGTTGGTCCAGTCCATTTCGGAAACGTGTACCAGACCTTCAACGCCTTCTTCCAGCTCAGCGAAGCAGCCGTAGTCGGTCAGGTTGGTAACGCGAGCCTGTACGCGAGTACCTTCTGGGTAACGGGCAGTGATAG
This sequence comes from Pseudomonas alloputida, assembly GCF_021283545.2. Classification (NCBI taxonomy): domain Bacteria; kingdom Pseudomonadati; phylum Pseudomonadota; class Gammaproteobacteria; order Pseudomonadales; family Pseudomonadaceae; genus Pseudomonas; species Pseudomonas alloputida. The sequence continues at coordinate 4,771,201 of NZ_CP128540.1, forward strand.
CTACCCACGGATCTTCGCCCATCTGCTTCAGACCCAGCGAAACGCGATTGCGCTCACGGTCGAACTTCAGAACGCGTACGTCGACTTCGTCGCCAACGTTAACGATTTCCGATGGGTGCTTGATGCGCTTCCAGGCCATGTCGGTGATGTGCAGCAGGCCGTCGATACCGCCCAGGTCCACGAATGCGCCGTAGTCGGTGAGGTTCTTGACGATACCTTTGACTTGCTGGCCTTCCTGCAGGGTTTCCAGCAGGGCTTCGCGCTCGGCGCTGTTCTCGGCTTCCAGCACGCTGCGACGGGAAACGACAACGTTGTTGCGCTTCTGGTCCAGCTTGATGACCTTGAATTCCAGCTCTTTGCCTTCCAGGTGGGTGGTGTCGCGCACTGGGCGGACATCAACCAGGGAGCCCGGCAGGAACGCACGGATGCCGTTAACGTCGACAGTGAAGCCGCCCTTAACCTTACCGTTGATAACGCCCTTGACCACTTCTTCGGCGGCGAAAGCTGCTTCCAGAACAATCCAGCACTCGGCGCGCTTGGCTTTTTCACGGGACAGCTTGGTTTCGCCAAAGCCGTCTTCGACCGCGTCCAGCGCAACGTGAACTTCGTCACCGACCTTGATGGTCAGCTCGCCAGCTTCGTTGTAGAACTGCTCGAGCGGGATGACGCCCTCGGACTTCAGGCCAGCGTGTACGGTAACCCAGTCGCCGTCGATGTCGACAACGATACCGGTGATGATCGCACCCGGCTGAAGATTGAGGGTTTTCAGGCTTTCTTCAAAGAGTTCTGCAAAGCTTTCGCTCATTTTAATTCCTGTAGATTCGGGCGAAACAGACGCCCATAACCACATTCCAGACAATGTGGGTTCGTTTTAAGTAAAGGAAAGCCGGCAGGACGTTGACTGGTGCCCCTGCCTGCTTTCCTGGCTATCAGATAAGGTCGCGCTGGGCGATCTCGCTTCTGATACGTTGCAACACCTGCTCGATGGATAACTCGGTAGAGTCCAACTGAATGGCATCGGCCGCTGGTTTCAGCGGGGCCACTGCACGTTGGGTGTCGCGCTCATCACGCGCACGAATCTCATCCAGCAGACTCGACAGACTAACATCTTCACCCTTGCCCTTCAACTGCAGGTAGCGGCGACGTGCGCGCTCCTCCGCGCTGGCGGTGAGGAAGACCTTCAATGGCGCATCCGGGAACACCACGGTACCCATGTCGCGACCATCAGCAATCAGCCCCGGCACTTCGCGGAACTCACGCTGACGAACCAGCAGCGCATCACGCACTGCCGGCAGCGAGGCCACCATCGATGCACCGGCACCGACGGTTTCGGTACGGATGACGTTGCTGACGTCCTCACCCTCAAGGATGATCTGTTGTAGCTTACCGGGCTCGGCAGCGATGAACTGCACATCCAGATGGGCGGCAAGCTTGGTCAGCAGCTCTTCGTTGGTCAGGTCGACGCCGTGGTTGCTGGCATTGAATGCCAGCAAGCGATACAGCGCGCCGGAGTCCAGCAGCTTCCAGCCCAGCTCGCGGGCAATCAGCCCGGCGACCGTGCCCTTGCCCGAGCCGCTTGGTCCGTCGATGGTGATAACCGGTGCCATTGAATTCACGACTTGCCCTCTTCTGCCACGCGAATCCCCACTTCGGCGCACAGCGCCAGGAAGTTGGGGAACGAGGTGGCGACGTTGGCGCAGTCATGAATGCGAATCGGCGCACTGGCGCGCAGCGAAGCCACGCTAAAGGCCATGGCGATGCGGTGGTCACCATGCCCATGCACTTCGCCGCCGCCCATCTGGCCACCGTCGATGATGATGCCGTCCGGGGTCGGCTCGCACTTGATGCCCAAGGTGGTGAGGCCATCGGCCATCACCTGGATGCGGTCGGACTCCTTCACCCGCAGCTCTTCGGCGCCACGCAGCACGGTACGCCCTTCAGCGCAGGCAGCGGCCACGAACAAGACCGGGAATTCGTCGATGGCCAGCGGCACCAACGCTTCAGGAATGTCGATACCCTTCAGCTTGGCACCGCGCACACGCAGGTCGGCCACGGGTTCGCCACCCACTTCACGCTGGTTTTCCAGGGTGATGTCGCCGCCCATCAGGCGCAGGATGTCGATCACGCCGGTACGGGTCGGGTTGATGCCGACATGCTCCAGCACCAGCTCGGAGCCTTCAGCGATAGAGGCTGCGACCAGGAAGAACGCTGCCGATGAAATGTCAGCCGGCACTTCGATCCGGGTAGCGGTCAGCTTGCCACCGGACTGCAGCGAGGCCACCGGGCCATGGCTGTCGACCGAGTAGCCAAAACCGCGCAGCATGCGCTCGGTGTGGTCACGGGTAGGCGCAGGCTCAGTGACAGTGGTCTTGCCTTCGGCGTACAGGCCGGCCAGCAGCAGGCAGGATTTGACCTGGGCGCTAGCCATCGGCAGCGTGTAGGTCAGCCCTTTGAGCTTGTGGCCACCGCGGATGGTCAGCGGCGGACGGCCGTCCGGGCCGGTCTCGACCACAGCACCCATTTCGCGCAGCGGGTTGGCCACACGGTTCATCGGGCGCTTGGACAGCGAGGCGTCGCCGGTCATGGTGACATCGAACGGCTGACCGGCCAACAGGCCCGACAGTAGGCGCATCGAAGTACCGGAGTTACCTACGTACAGCGGCCCAGGTGGCGGCTTGAGGCCATGCAGGCCCACGCCGTGAATGGTCACACGACCGTGGTTGGGGCCTTCGATGACCACCCCCATGTCACGGAATGCCTGCAGGGTCGCCAGCGCATCTTCGCCTTCGAGGAAGCCTTCGACCTCGGTAGTACCTTCGGCCAGCGAGCCGAGCATGATCGAGCGATGGGAAATCGACTTGTCGCCCGGTACACGGATCCGCCCGTTCAGGCGGCCACCCGGTTGGGCCTGGAAAATCAGATCGTTGGCGTTCATAGCGTCCACATAGGCCCGGCGGGCCAGGATTTTACTGAAATGCTCGCGGGCAACCCGTGCGCGGGTGAATACACCCAGCAGCTGGTGCCCATCCCCTTCAGCGATCGCGTCGCGCAGGGCGTCGAGATCACTGCGAAATGTATCAAGCGTGCGCAGGACAGCGTCGCGGTTGGCGAGGAAGATGTCATGCCACATGGTCGGATCGCTGCCGGCGATTCTTGTGAAATCGCGGAACCCACCCGCAGCGTACCGGAAGATCTCGAGGTTTTCATTGCGTTTGGCCAGTGAGTCGACCAGGCCAAAGGCCAGCAGGTGTGGCAGATGGCTGGTGGCGGCCAGTACTTCGTCATGGCGCTCGACCGACATGTGCTCCACATCGGCGTCCAGCGCACGCCACAGGCGGTCAACCAGGACCAGCGCGGCGGGGTCGGTTTCGGCCAGCGGCGTGAGGATGACCTTGTGCCGGCGGAACAAGGTGGCATTGGACGCCTCTACCCCGCTCTGCTCGGAACCGGCGATGGGGTGGCCCGGGACGAAGCGCGGCAGGCGGGCACCGAAGACGGCACGCGCCTCACGCACGACGTTGCCCTTGGCGCTGCCGACGTCGGTGATGATTGCATCACCCAGGTCGAGCAGGGCCAGGCGCGCGAGGACTTTTTCCATGGCCAGGATCGGTACGGCCAGCTGGATGACATCGGCGCCCACACAAGCGGCGGCAAGGTCTTCTTCGCAGCGGTCGACCACGCCCAGGGCCACGGCCTGCTTGCGCGAGGGGGCGTCCAGGTCGACACCGACCACTTCGCGGCACAGGCCGCTTTCACGCAGGCCCTTGGCGAACGAGCCGCCGATCAGGCCTAGACCGACCACGACCAGGCGGTCGATGATGGGCGCGGGTTTGGTTTTTGCTGCATTTACCACTGGTGCGAACCCTGTTCAGAAATCTAGGTAGCCTGTGAGGGCCATTGGGGCCGCGGCGCGGCCCTTCGCGGGCTAGCCCGCTCCCACAGAGATCGGCATCACATGCTCACTGTGGGAGCGGGCATGCCCGCGAAGGGCTGCAAGGCAGCCCCAAGGCCCCTGAATCAAAGCACCGCCTTCGGATAAGAGCCCAGCACCTTCAGCGCCACAGCCTCCTGGCTGATCTGCTCGAGCACCGCCTTGATCAGCGGGTCGCGGTGGTGGCCGACGAAGTCGATGAAGAACACGTAGGTCCACTTGCCGCTGCGCGACGGGCGGGTCTCGATGCGGGTCAGGTCGATGCCGTTCTGATAGAACGGCACCAGCAACTCATGCAACGCACCTGGCTTGTTGCTCATCGAAACGATGATCGAGGTCTTGTCGTCGCCGGTCGGCGGTACTTCCTGGTTACCGATCATCAGGAAGCGCGTGGAGTTGTCCGGGCGGTCTTCGATCTTCTCGGCCAGACGGGTCAGGCCGTACAGGTTGGCCGCCATATCGCCGGCGATCGCCGCCGAGTTCCACTCACCCTTGACCCGCTTGGCCGCTTCGGCATTGCTCGAAACGGCCACGCGCTCCACGTTCGGGTAGTGAGCGTCCAGCCACTTTCGGCACTGGGCCAGCGACTGGGCGTGGGAGTAGATGCGGGTGATGCTGTCGGTCTTGGTGTTCTCGCCCACCAGCAGGTGGTGGTGGATACGCAGCTCGACCTCACCGCAAATCACCATGTCATGCTCGAGGAAGCTGTCCAGGGTGTGGCTGACCGCACCTTCAGTGGAGTTTTCCACCGGCACCACACCGAAGTTGACGGCACCGGCCGCCACTTCACGGAACACTTCGTCGATGGCCGCCATCGGCCGACTGATCACCGCGTGGCCGAAGTGCTTCATGGCCGCCGCCTGGGTGAAGGTACCTTCAGGGCCGAGGTAGGCGATTTTCAGCGGCTCTTCCAGGGCCAGGCACGACGACATGATTTCGCGGAACAGCCGCGCCATCTCTTCGTTGCCCAGCGGGCCCTTGTTGCGTTCCATCACGCGCTTGAGCACCGCAGCTTCACGCTCGGGACGGTAGAACACCGGCTTCTCGCCTTCTTTCAGCGAGGCAGTCTTGACCCGGGCCACTTCTTCGGCGCAGCGGGCGCGGTCGCTGATCAGCTCGAGAATTTTCTCGTCGAGGCTGTCGATGCGTACGCGCAGCGCCTTGAGCTCCTGTTCGGACATGTCAGCCATGCTCCTTCTCGAATTCAGCCATGTAGCCTACCAGCGCTTCTACCGCTTCCAGGCCCAGGGCGTTGTAGATGGAGGCGCGCATGCCGCCAACCGAACGGTGGCCCTTGAGGTTGAGCAGGCCACGCGCGTCGGCGCCAGCGAGGAAGGCCTTGTCCAGGCGCTCGTCAGCCAGGCGGAACGGCACGTTCATCCACGAACGGGCGTTGACGCTGATCGGGTTGGTGTAGAACTCGCTGCGGTCGATGAAGCCGTAAAGGCGGTCTTTCTTGGCACGGTTGCGCTGCTCCATGGCCTCGACACCGCCCTGCTCTTTCAGCCACTCGAAGACCAGGCCAGAGAGGTACCAGGAGTAGGTGGCCGGGGTGTTGTACATCGAGCCGTTGTCAGCCGAAACCTTGTAGTCGAGCATGGTCGGGCAGCTGCTGCGGGCATGGCCCAACAGGTCTTCGCGCACGATCACCACCACCAGGCCGCTTGGGCCGATATTCTTCTGCGCGCCGGCGTAGATCAGGCCGAACTGCGACACATCGATCGGGCGCGAGAGGATGTCGGACGACATATCGACCACCAGCGGCACGTCACCGGTTTGCGGCACCCAGTCAAACTGCAGGCCACCGATGGTCTCGTTGGACGCATAGTGCACGTAGGCTGCGTTTTTGGTCAGGTTCCACTCGTTCTGGCCGGGGATGGCCAGGTAGTCGTAAGGCTTGGCAGTGGCGGCGACGTTGACGTTGCCGAAACGGCGCGCTTCCTCGATGGCCTTTTTCGACCAGATGCCGGTTTCGATGTAGTCGGCCGTGCCGTTTTCCGGCAGCAGGTTCAGCGGGATTTCAGCGAACTGCTGGCTGGCGCCGCCTTGCAGGAACAGCACCTTGTAGTTGGAGGGGACGGACAGCAGGTCACGCAGGTCCTGCTCGGCCTTTTCGGCGATGGCCACGTAATCGTCGCTGCGATGGCTCATTTCCATCACCGACAACCCCTTGCCACGCCAGTCCAGCATCTCGGCCTGTGCGCGCTGCAGGACAGCGTCAGGAAGCGCGGCAGGGCCTGCGCAGAAGTTAAAGGCTCGTTTGCTCACATCCACTCTCGCTCTGCCAAATAGAACAAAATCGTAATTCGGTGGCCACATTCCATGCAGGATCGGTGGCGCCTGCATCGCGGGCAAGCCCGCTCCTACACAGTCAAACGGGGCGACCTTGGTCGCCCCGCTCGGGTTTACGCTTACTTACTCTTGCGGGGCCTCGTCGGCACCTGCAGCTTCTTCATTTTCATTGTCTGGCGCTACAGCCTCGACACCCTCCTCGTCCGTCTCGATCACTTCATCGAGTTCGTCCTCGGACGGCTCCTGGATACGCTCCAGGCCCACCAGTGTCTCATCGGCCGCCAGCTTGATCAGCGTAACACCCTGGGTGTTGCGGCTCAGGCTGGACACCTCGCCAACCCGGGTGCGAACCAGCGTGCCCTGGTCGGAAATCAGCATGATCTCCTCGCCTTCCTGCACCTGGATAGCCCCGATCAGCAGGCCGTTGCGCCCTTTGGTACCCATGGCGATCACACCCTGGCCACCGCGGCCGCGACGCGGGAACTTGGACAGCGGGGTGCGCTTGCCAAAGCCACGCTCGGAGGCGGTGAGGATCTGCGAGCCGGACTCCGGGATCAGCATCGAAATGATCCGCTGGCCTTTGCCCAGCTTCATGCCGCGCACACCACGGGCGTTGCGGCCCATTTCACGCACGACGCTCTCGGCAAAGCGAATGACCTTGCCAGCGTCGGAGAACATCATGACTTCCTTGGCGCCATCGGTGATGGCCGCGGCAATCAGGGTGTCGCCTTCCTTCAGCTTCAGGGCAATCAGGCCGTTGGAGCGCGGACGGGCGAACTGCACCAGCGGGGTCTTCTTGACGGTACCGGAAGCGGTCGCCATGAAGATGTACGCGCCGGTCGGCTCTGCAACCCACTCCGGGGTGTCGCCGTCTTCTTCGTCGACTTCCTCGGCCTCTACCAGCTCACCCTCGAGCACGGTGTCTTCAGCCTCGTCCAGTTCTTCGTCGAGGTCGGCGTTCTGCTGCAGCGCTTCGAGGTCGATCTGCAGCATGGCGGTGATGCGCTCACCCTCCTCCAGCGGCAGCAGGTTGACCAGCGGACGACCGCGGGCAGCGCGGGACGCTTCGGGGATTTCGTAGGTCTTCTTCCAGTAAACCTTGCCCTTGCTGGAGAACAGCAACAGGGTGGCATGGCTGTTGGCGACCAGCAGGTGCTCGATGTAGTCCTCGTCCTTCACGCCGGTCGCCGACTTGCCTTTGCCGCCGCGGCGCTGGGCCTGGTAGGCGGACAATGGCTGGGTCTTGGCATAACCACCATGGGAGATGGTGACCACACGCTCTTCTTCCGGGATCATGTCGCCGTAGTTGAGGTCGTGGCTGGCATTGAGGATTTCGGTGCGGCGCACATCGCCGTACTCGGCACGAATGGCCTCCAGCTCCTCGCGAATCACTTCCATCAGGCGCTCGGCGCTGCTGAGGATGCGGATCAACTCGCCAATCTGCTCGAGGATTTCCTGGTACTCGGCCAGCAGCTTCTCGTGCTCCAGGCCGGTCAGGCGGTGCAGGCGCAGGTCGAGAATGGCCTGGGCCTGTTCCGGCGACAGGAAGTACTTGCCGTCGTGCAGGCCGTACTGCTCCGGCAGGTCCTCAGGGCGGCAGGAATCGGCGCCGGCGCGCTCGACCATGACCTGCACGGCACTGGATTCCCACGGCGTGGAGACCAGGGCTTCCTTGGCTTCGGACGGCGTCGGCGAGGCCTTGATCAGGGCAATGACCGGGTCGATGTTGGACAGCGCAACCGCCTGGCCTTCAAGGATATGGCCACGTTCACGGGCCTTGCGCAGCTCGAATACGGTACGACGGGTCACCACTTCACGGCGGTGGCGGACGAACGCTTCGAGCAGGTCCTTGAGGTTGAGCAGGCGCGGACGGCCGTCGACCAGGGCCACCACGTTGATGCCGAATACGCTCTGCAGCTGGGTTTGCTGGTAGAGGTTGTTCAGCACCACCTCCGGCACCTCGCCGCGACGCAGCTCGATGACGATGCGCATGCCGTCCTTGTCGGACTCGTCGCGCAGCTCGGTGATGCCTTCGATCTTCTTCTCTTTGACCAGCTCGGCGATCTTTTCGATCAGGCGCGCCTTGTTCAGCTGGTACGGCAGCTCGGTGATCACGATCTGCTGGCGGCCGCCAACCTTGTCGATGTCCTCGATCTCGGAGCGGGCGCGCATGTAGATGCGGCCACGGCCGGTGCGATAGGCCTCGATGATGCCCTGGCGACCGTTGATGATGCCGGCAGTCGGGAAGTCCGGGCCAGGGATGTGCTGCATCAGCTCATCGATGGTGACTTCCGGGTTGTCGATGAGCGCCAGGCAGCCATCGATGACCTCGCCTAGGTTATGCGGCGGAATGTTGGTCGCCATGCCCACGGCAATACCGCTGGAACCGTTGACCAGCAGGTTGGGAATACGCGTCGGCATGACCGCCGGGATCTGCTCGGTGCCGTCGTAGTTGGGCACCCAGTCGACGGTTTCCTTGTGCAGGTCGGCCAGCAGTTCGTGGGCCAGTTTGGTCATGCGCACTTCGGTGTATCGCATGGCAGCAGCGTTGTCGCCGTCCACCGAACCGAAGTTGCCCTGGCCGTCGACCAGCAGGTAGCGCAACGAGAACGGCTGGGCCATACGCACGATGGTGTCGTAGACCGCAATGTCGCCGTGCGGGTGGTACTTACCGATCACGTCACCGACCACACGGGCGGATTTCTTGTACGGCTTGTTCCAGTCGTTGCCCAGTTCGCTCATCGCATAGAGAACGCGGCGATGCACAGGCTTCAAGCCGTCACGCGCATCGGGCAGCGCTCGCCCGACAATCACGCTCATCGCGTAGTCGAGGTAAGACTGTCTCAGTTCGTCTTCGATATTGACCGGGAGGATTTCTTTGGCCAGTTCGCCCATGAGAAGCCTGATTCCTTTTTCTGGTGAAACTTCGCAGCTCCATCAAGGGCCGAACGAAGCTCGCCGCCGCAGCGCATAAGGGTGCGACGACTTACGACAAATCAATGAGTTGTGCCATGGATCTGCGCAATGAAGGCCGCCGTGATGGGCGGTCTTGGAAACTGCCGGATGTTATCACAAACGCGGGGGCGGTGGGGAGAGGTGGCAGTTGGTCTCAGCCGCGCTTGAAACCTGGTTTTTGTATTGCCTGCACCGGCCTCTTCGCGGGCTCGCCCGCCCCCACAGGTTCACCACGGCCCTAAGGCCATGCGATATCCCAGTGGGAGCGGGCAAGCCCGCGAAGAGGCCGGTGAGGCGATACAAAATCAGTGCAGGCGCTTGCGGCAAACCAGCTGAGCCAGCTTGGCAGCATCCGGGCGCTCGACGATGCCGCGTTCGGTCACGATCACATCGATCAGGTCGGCCGGCGTTACATCGAACACCGGGTTGAACACCTCGACACCCGGCGACACCGGGGTACCGCCGAAGTCCAGCCACTCGTCGGCGTCACGCTCCTCCAGCGGGATATCCTCACCCGTGGCCAGGTTCAGGTCGATGCTGGTGCTCGGCGCCACGACCATGAAGCGCACGCCATGGTGCATGGCACTGACGGCCAGCTGATAGGTGCCGATCTTGCCGGCCATGTCGCCATTGGCAGCGATGCAGTCCGCCCCCACCACCACCCAGGTGATGCCCTTGGTCTTCATGAGGTGGGCCAGCGCCGAGTCGGCACAAAGGGTCACCGGGATGCCCTCGTTGGCCAGCTCCCAGCCGGTCAGGCGCGAGCCCTGCAGCCAAGGGCGAGTCTCACCGGCATAAACCCGCTCGACCATGCCTTCCAGGTAGCCGGCACGGATCACCCCCAGTGCGGTGCCAAAGCCACCACTGGCAAGGGCGCCGGCGTTGCCGAAGGTGAGCAGGGCCTGGGCATTGCCCTGATGGCGACGGATCAGCTCGATACCCTGCTGGGCCATGGTCAGGTTGGCCTCTCGGTCGCTGTCGTGAATGGCCACCGCTTCAGCCTCCAGCGCCGCCAGAACGTCTTCTTCCGGACGCAGGCGCAGCAGACGCTCGCGCATGCGGTTCAGCGCCCAGAACAAGTTGGCGGCGGTAGGGCGCGCCTCGGCGAGGGTGAGAAAGTCGTCTTCAAGGTCCATTTCCCAATCGCCGCCTTCGGCCAGCCGCTCTTCAAGGGCCAGAACCAGGCCGTAAGCTGCGGCAATACCGATCGCCGAGGCACCGCGCACTGCCATGTCACGGATGGCTGCGGCCACCTGCGCAACATTGTCGCAGGCCAGCCAACGCTCCTCCGACGGCAGCAGGCGCTGGTCGAGCAGGTGCAAGGCGCCCCCCTGCCAGCGGATCGCGGTCACCTTCTCCGCCGCCAAAAGTCGCTCGCGCATCGCCTCTCCCCGTCATTCGGATATCAAAAACCGGCGATTATAGCGACCCTCGCGGCCAAGCGCTCGGGTATACTCCGGCGCAATTTTGCGAAGTTTCAGAGGACTGTTCAATGAGCAACGTCGACCGCGCCGAAATCGCCAAGTTCGAAGCGCTGGCCCACCGCTGGTGGGACCGCGAAAGCGAGTTCAAGCCGCTGCACGAAATCAACCCGCTGCGCGTCAACTGGATCGACGAGCGCGTCAGCCTGGCCGGCAAGAAAGTGCTGGACGTGGGTTGCGGTGGCGGCATCCTCAGCGAAGCCATGGCCCTGCGCGGCGCCACGGTCACCGGTATCGACATGGGCGAGGCGCCACTGGCGGTGGCTCAGTTGCACCAGCTGGAGTCCGGCGTGCAGGTGGAATACCGGCAGATCACCGCCGAAGCCCTGGCCGAGGAAATGCCTGAACAGTTCGACGTGGTCACCTGCCTGGAAATGCTCGAGCACGTGCCCGACCCGTCTTCGGTGATTCGCGCCTGCTACCGCATGGTCAAGCCGGGCGGCCAGGTGTTCTTCTCCACCATCAACCGCAACCCCAAGGCCTACCTGCTGGCCATCGTCGGCGCCGAGTACATCCTGAAGATGCTGCCGCGCGGCACCCATGACTTCAAGAAGTTCATCCGCCCGTCCGAGCTGGGCGCCTGGAGCCGCGATGCCGGCCTGCAGGTGAAAGACATCATCGGCCTCACCTACAACCCGCTGACCAAGCACTACAAGCTCAACAGTGACGTCGACGTCAACTACATGATCCAGACCCTGCGCGAGGAATAAGCATGCGTTTGCGAGCAGTACTCTTCGACATGGACGGCACCTTGCTGGACACGGCGCCGGACTTCATCGCCATTTGCCAGGCCATGCTCGCCGAACGCGGGCTGCCGGCCGTTGACGACAACCTGATCCGTGGCGTGATCTCGGGTGGCGCCCGCGCCATGGTTGCCACTGCGTTCGCCATGGACCCGGAGGCTGACGGCTTCGAGGCCCTGCGCCTGGAGTTCCTCGAGCGTTACCAGCGCGACTGCGCGGTGCACAGCAAGCTGTTCGAGGGCATGGCCGAGCTGCTGGCCGACATCGAGAAAGGCAACCTGCTGTGGGGCGTCGTCACCAACAAGCCGGTGCGCTTCGCCGAGCCGATCATGCAGCAACTGGGCCTGGCCGAGCGTTCGGCGTTGCTGATCTGCCCGGACCACGTGAAAAACAGCAAACCCGACCCCGAGCCGCTGATCCTGGCCTGCAAGACCCTGAACCTGGACCCGGCCAGTGTGCTGTTCGTTGGCGACGACCTGCGCGACATCGAGTCTGGTCGCGACGCGGGTACCCGCACGGCAGCAGTGCGCTACGGCTATATTCATCCAGAGGACAACCCCAACAACTGGGGTGCCGACGTGGTGGTGGACCACCCGCTGGAACTGCGCAAAGTGATCGACAGCGCGCTGTGCGGGTGCTGAACCCAGACCGATGACCGGGCACCGCCCTTTTGTAGGAGCGGGTTCACCCGCGAATGCGCCAGCCCGGACAACCCTGGCGCCTGATCGGACGCATTCGCGGGTAAACCCGCTCCTACGATAGGCCCAGGCCGCCCACACGAACTCGAAGGACAGAACCATGTTCGACTACACCGCCCGCCCCGACCTGCTGCAAGGCCGGGTCATCCTGGTTACCGGTGCCGGCCGTGGCATTGGTGCCGCGGCTGCCAAGGCCTATGCCGCGCTGGGTGCCACCGTGCTGCTGCTGGGCAAGACCGAGGCCAACCTGAACGAGGTCTACGACCAGATCGAAGCCGCCGGCCACCCGCAGCCGGTGGTCATCCCGTTCAACCTGGAAACCGCCCTGCCACACCAGTACGACGAGCTGGCGGCCATGATCGAAGGCCAGTTCGGCCGCCTAGATGGCCTGCTCAACAATGCGTCGATCATCGGCCCGCGCACGCCGCTGGAGCAGTTGTCGGGCGACAACTTCATGCGCGTGATGCACATCAACGTCAATGCCACCTTCATGCTCACCAGCACCCTGCTGCCGCTGCTGAAGCTGTCGGAAGACGCTTCGGTGGTGTTCACCAGCAGCAGCGTGGGGCGCAAGGGCCGGGCTTACTGGGGCGCCTATGGCGTGTCGAAGTTCGCCACCGAAGGCCTGATGCAGACCCTGGCTGATGAACTGGAAGGCGTGGCGCCGGTGCGCGCCAACAGCATCAACCCAGGCGCCACGCGCACGGCGATGCGGGCCCAGGCCTACCCCGGCGAGAACCCGCAGAACAACCCGCTGCCCGAAGAGATCATGCCGGTGTACCTGTACCTGATGGGGCCGGACAGCACAGGGGTGAACGGGCAGGCGTTCAACGCCCAATAAACCTGCATCGGCCTCTTCGCGGGCTTGCCCGCTCCCACAGGCAGGGCGCAATCCTTGAGGGTTGCGGTGATCCTGTGGGAGCGGGCAAGCCCGCGAAGAGGCCGGTACAGGAAAGCGATCAGCCCGCAGCCAACGCCGGCCGCATACGGCCTTGCTGGCGCCCTTCCAGCTGCATGCAGCGCTCCAGGAACAGGAACATGCAGTCGTAACTCTTGCAGATCGCCCTGCGCAACTCGGTCCGCAACCCCAGGGTGGGGTTCTCGCCGGCCAGGGTACAGATGATTTCCAGCGCCTCCCACGGGTGCGCATCGTCATACTGGGCATGCATCTTCAGCCACTTCATCGCCCGCTTGCGCCCTTCTTCAGGGAACCCCTGCGCATAGGTGTCGGTCGAGCACACCACCGCTGACCATTCACCGGTCGCGCCTTCGATGGCGTAGTTGGTCGCCGCCATGGAAATGGCCAGGTTCTCGGTAGCGCACACCCGCCAGCACCAGTCGTTCAGGCCGTTCAGCTCGGGCGGCACTTCTTGCGCCTGCAACTCGTGCAGGTGCACACCGTGCGCCTGGCACCAGTTCACCCAGTAGTCGGCATGGTTGAGCTCGACGCGGATGTTGCGCATCAGCCAGCGCCGCGCCATGTCCTCGCCCTGGTGCCGGCCATAGCGGGTCTTGGTCAGGTTATGCGCCATGTACAATGAAAACTGCTCCACCACCGGCCAGCCCCCGATCAGGTACTGACGGATGGTCGATTGCTTCAGCTGGCCATCGCGTAGTCGTGCATAAAACTCATGCTCAACCACCCGGCGCTTGCTCTCGCGGCAGTCTTCAATCAGTTGCTGGGCCCATTGGGGGTAACTGGCGGGGTCCATCAAAGGCCCGATACGAACAAATGCGTCAATCACTTTCAGCTCCTTGATCCTTGTGATTTCCAACTAGCGAAATGTGCCAGGTGCTCGCTGCAACAGAGGCCGGGCGGCGATCCGTTGGCGCTGCAGACTGTCACAGGTGAACACCTGGGGGCGTTCGATCAGGTAGCCCTGGGCGTAATCCACGCCTATTTCCTGCAAGGCCTGCTCGATCAAGGGTGTTTCGACGAACTCGGCAATCGTGCGCTTACCCATCACATGGCCGATATGGTTGATGACCTCGACCATGGCCCGGTTGACCGGGTCGTCGAGCATGTCCTTGACGAAACTGCCGTCAATCTTCAGGTAGTCCACGGGCAAATGCTTGAGATAGGCGAACGAGGACATGCCGGCGCAAAAATCATCGAGCGAGAAACGGCAACCCAGCCCTTTCAGCTCGTTGATGAAGCGAATGGCGCTGCCCAGGTTGGCAATGGCGCTGGTTTCGGTAATTTCAAAGCAGATCATTCGCGGCGGAATGGCGTATTCGACGAACAACCGCTGGAGGTATTCAAGGAACTTGTCGTCGCCAATGCTGGACCCCGACAGGTTGATGGCACAGGTCGACAACGGCCCTTCACGCCCTTCTTCCAGGCACTTGCGTATGACCATGAACACATTGCGCACCACCCAGCGGTCCAGCGCGGTCATCAGGCCGTAGCGCTCGGCCGCCGGGATGAAGCTGCTGGGCAGGATGGTGCGACCGCTTTCGTCGTGCAGGCGCAACAGAATTTCGATATGGCCCGGGCCCTCGAAGGTTTTGAGCGGGGCGATTTCCTGGGCGTAGAGGCAAAAGCGGTTTTCTTCCAGGGCCACATGCAAGCGCTGGATCCAGGCCATTTCGCCAAAACGCATGGACAGCTCGCTGTCGTCGGCGTGGTACACCTGCACACGGTTTCGGCCCTTTTCCTTGGCCATGTAGCAGGCCATGTCGGCGGCGCGCAGCGAAGCCTCCAGGGTACCGGGGGCCTGGGCCATGTGCACTAGGCCAATGCTGACCGTGGTCACGAAAGGCCGCCCTTTCCATACAAAGTGCAGGCTCTGCACCATCTGGCGCAATTGTTCGCCAATGCGCTCGGCCTGGTCGGGCGGGCAGTTTTCCAGCAGCACGCCAAATTCATCGCCGCCCAGCCGCGCCAGCGTATCGCCCTCACGCAGGCCGGATTGCAGCACCGCGCAGATGTGCCGCAGCAACTCATCGCCGGCAGCGTGGCCACAGGTGTCGTTGACCAGCTTGAACTGGTCGAGGTCGAGGAACATCAGCGAATGCCGCCCGGCCTGGCGCGCCAGGTCGTTGAGCGCCTGCTCCAGGCGGTATTCGAACTCGCGGCGGTTGGCCAGCCCGGTCAGCGCATCGTGGGTTGCTTGCCAGGACAGGTTGGCGATGTACTGGCGTTCCTGGGTCATGTCGTGCAGCACCAGTACGATGCCACTGACCTGGCCATCATTGAGGATCGGCGAGCCTACCAGGTTGATCGACACGGTACTGCCGTCCAGGCGCTGGATCAGCCGGGCATGCTCGGAGCCGCCCTTGAGGCTGCCGCTGAGCACCTGCTCGACCAAGCTGCGACCATCCTCCTCGGCGTGCTCATCCACCAGGCTGAACAGTGCCGACAGCGGCAGGCCCTGGGCCTGGCCGGATTGCCAGTGGGTCAACTGCTCGGCGGCCGGGTTCATGTAGCCGATATTGCCCTCGACATCGGTTGTAATCACCGCATCCCCGATGGCCTGCAGGGTAATCTGCGCACGCTCTTTTTCTTCCTGCAGGGCGCTGGCAAAGGCCTGGCGCTGGGCCAACAGCTTGCTGGAGCGGCGCCAGGCAATGGCGATCAGGAACATTGCGGTCAGCAGGTTGGTGATCAGCAGCACCCGCAGCAACATGCGCGAGCCTTCACCCAAGGCATCACTGAAGGCCTTGGCCGCCGGGGTCACGCCTTCGTTGATGGCGACAATGCGGGCCTTCCAATCGCTGACAGTGTCTGGATCCGCCGGGCCATTGGCAAAACGCTGGCGCATTTCACCGGCCAGTACATCCAGCTTGGCCAGATAGTCGTCACCGATGTCCCAGTAATCGATGGCTGTCTGCATGTAGCTGACATGGCGAAAGTTGCGGTAGAACCAGATGATCCGATCGACATCGTCAGGGTGGTTGCCACCTTGCAGAACCGCCTGTCGCGCGGCGTTCAGATCAGGGCTGGGGTGGTCGAGCACCTCGCGCAGACGATGGTCACCCTGGGGCACGGTAATGGCCTGGCGATAGCGCTGGTAGGTGCTGTCGTCCTGCGTCTCGCCGTACAGACTGAGGTAGTAGATGGCATCTTTCTGCGCCTTGGACCACAGGCTTTCGCCCGCGACATAGGCACGCACGGCCGAGAGCGTATAAAGGCTGAGGCTGCCCAGCGCCACCTGAAGGACCACGACGGCGATGAAAGGCCAGGTGATGCCGAGCAACTTTGGCGCTTCGAGTGTGCGATGTCCCTTCATGGAGTCCCTGTCACAGAGCAGATAAGGCGTAAATCGACCCAGACAAGCACAGCGTAGGCCATTTGCCATCGCTGTGGAGGGGATTTTTATGACAAGGAATCGGGGAATTTGTACAGCGTATGCGCTGGCTATTGTAGGAGCGGGTTTACCCGCGAAGAAGACACCGCGGTGGATGGCACGGGCTTCGCCCGTGTTCGCGGGCAAGCCCGCTCCCACAGGGTCGCACCAGCTTTTAGAAATTGAGCAAGACAGTTGCTCCCAAAAGCCCGGTGAAGGCAGCCAGATAATCAGCTCTGCTGCAGATGCCCATACAGCTTGGCGTATAACCCACCCTCGGCAATCAGCTGCTGATGGTCGCCGTCTTCGGCCACGTGCCCGCCATCGAACACCAGCACCCGGTCGGCCTGTTTCACCGCCGACAAGCGGTGGGCGATGATCAGCGTGGTGCGGCCGCTGAGGAAGCACGCCAAGGCCTGATGCAGGTTGTACTCGGTGGCGGCATCCAGGGCTGAGGTGGCCTCGTCGAGGATCACCACCTTGGGCTCAGCCAGTACCATGCGGGCAATGGCCAGGCGCTGGCGCTGGCCACCGGACAAGCGCACGCCTGAACGCCCTACCACGCTGTCCAGGCCCTGCGGCAAGGCGGCGATGGTGGCATCCAGCTGGGCGATGCGCAGCGCCTGCCAGCACGCATCATCGCTGCAGTCGCGGCCCATGGTCAGGTTGGCCCGCACGCTGTCGTTGAACAGCGACGGGTGCTGCAACACCACCGCGACGTTCTCGCGCAGGGTTTCCAGGCCGATTTCCTGCAGGCTGGCCCCGCCAAAGCGGATGGTCCCGGCCTGGGCGCTGTAAAGGCCCAGCAGTAGCTGCACCAGCGTGCTCTTGCCGCCGCCGCTGGCACCGACAATCGCCACCTTCTCACCCGCAGCGATGGACAGGTCGAGGTGCTCGAGCACCGGCTCGTCGGCATAGGCAAAGCGCAGGTCGCGCACTTCAATGCCCACCGTTTCGCGCCCGGCGAACGGGTCGCTGGCGGCCGGGTATTGCGGCTCGTCGGCACGCGCCAGCAGCTCGTTGAGGCGGCTCAGCGCACCGCCTGCGGCGTAGTAGGCATATTGCAGATTAAGCAGTTGCTCCACCGGACCGATCATGAACCACAGGTAGCTGAACACCGCCAGCATCTGGCCGATCGACAGGTCGGAAAACAGCACGGTCAGCATGGCCGCCGCGCGGAAGATGTCGATGCCGAACTGGAACAGCAGGCCACTGGCACGGCCACTGGCATCGCTTTTCCATTGCGAGTCCACGGCGTAATCGCGCACCTCGCGGGCACGCAAGCCCAGGCGGCCAAGGAAGTAGCCCTGGCGGTTGCCGGCGCGGATTTCCTGGATGGCATCGAGGGTTTCCGCTAGCGCCTGGGTAAAGCGCGCGGTGCTGTCGTTTTCGAGCTTTTTCAGGTGCTTGACGCGCTTGCCCAACTGCACGGTGAAGTAGATCACCAGCGGGTTGAACAGCAAGATCAGCAAGGCCAGCTGCCAGTGCATCCAGATCAGGATGGCCGCCGTGCCGGTCAGTGTCAGCATGGCCACCAGGAAGCGGCTGAGGGTTTCGCCAACGAACTTGTCGAGGGTGTCCAGGTCGGTGACCAGGTGGGTGGTCACCGTGCCGCTGCCCAGGCTTTCGTACTCTTTCAGCGAAATACGCTTGAGGCGCTCGATCAGGCGGATGCGCAGGCGGTAGACGATGTCCTTGGCCAGCCCGGCGAACAGCTTGGACTGGATAACGTTGAACGCCAGTGCAGCCAGGCGCAGGCACAGGGTGAGCGCCAGCATCAGGCCGATGTAGCCGGCTGCCACCTGCCAGCTGGACGGCAGCAGATGGTTCATCCACTTCAGCGCAGCATCGCCATGGCCGAGCAGAACTTCGTCCACCAACAGCGGCAGCAGCAGCGGAATGGGCACACTGCAACACGCCGCCAGTAACGCAATGAGGTTGGCGGACCAGAGGTTTTTCTTGTGATGCAAGGCCAGGCGGCGGATTTCCGCCCAGCTCAGTCGATCGCCCGCAGTGTATGGCTTGCCCGGTACCGGGTCGGGTGACCCTGGTACATCAAGCACAGGCGGCCTGCTGCAGCCAGCGGCCGAGCAAGGGTTGCAGGCGCTCCAGCGGCTGGTAGCCGTTGGTCAGCAAGGCCAGTTGGCCATTGCGCTCGGCCAGCAGGGTCGGGAACCCGGCAATACCCAGGTCCTGGGCCCAGGCGAAGTCGGCCGCGGTGGCGGCGCGGGTATCGGCACGGGCGAAGGCTTCGGCGAACGCGGCACGGTCGAAGCCACACTGCGAGGCCAGCTCGACCAGCTGCGGCGCGGTGGTCACATCGATGCCCTGTTCGTAGAACGAACGCTGGATCAACGCCAGCAGCGGCCAGACGCGCTCGGCATCCAGCTCGCGGGCCGTGACCAGCGCGCGGCAGGCCGGCTCGGTGTCGTAGACGAAGCCGTCCGGCATGGCCCCCTCGAAGCGGAACGGCTGGCCGGTAGCATCAGCCACCGCCTGCCAGTGTTCCAGGATGTACTTGCGAGTGGAGCTGTCCAGGGCGCTGCCGCCGGTACGCAGCCCGCCCGTTACCAAGCGGGCAGGCACGCCTGCCTCACGCGCCTGGGCGATCAGGGCCGCAGCCACTGGCGCAAAACCCCAGCACCAGGAGCACATCGGGTCCATCACATAGATCAGGCGTGCAGACATGCTTCAAGCCTCGGCTTTGTAGTAGTAACCGATCGGGTGCGGCAGGTTGCGGGCCTTGGCCAGCTCGATCTGCTTCTGCCGGTCGATGGCACTGCGCCGGGTCTTCTCGCTCAGGCTGTCCCAGCAATGCGGGCAGCTGACACCTGGCGAATAGTGCTCGGACGCGCGCTCCTGTGCATTGATCGGATGGCGGCAGGCGTGGCACTGGTCGTACTCGCCTTCGCTCAGGTCATGACGCACCGTGACCCGGTTGTCGAAGACGAAGCAGTCGCCGTCCCACAGGCTTTCTTCCTGAGGCACTTCCTCGAAGTATTTCAGGATGCCGCCCTTAAGATGATAGACCGACTCGAAGCCTTCACCGAGCATGTAGCTGGAGGCTTTTTCGCAACGGATGCCGCCGGTGCAGAACATGGCGACCTTCTTGTGCTTGCTCGGGTCGAAGTTGGCCTTGATGTACTCCGGGAACTCACGGAAGGTTTCGGTCTTCGGGTCGATGGCGCCCTTGAACGTACCGATGGCCACTTCGTAGTCGTTGCGGGTGTCGATCAACAGCACTTCCGGGTCGCTGATCAGGGCGTTCCAGTCCTTGGGCTCGACATAGGTGCCAACGGCCTTGTTGGGGTCCACGCCCGGCACGCCGAGGGTGACGATCTCTTTCTTGAGCTTGACCTTGGTGCGGTAGAACGGCTGTTCGTCGCAGTACGATTCTTTGTGGTCGATATCGACCAGACGCGGGTCGCTGCGCAACCAGGCCAGCAGGCCATCAATGCCTTCACGGGTGCCCGACACGGTGCCGTTGATGCCCTCCTGGGCCAGCAGCAGGGTGCCTTTGACGTTGTTGTCGAGCATGGTCTTGAGCAGCGGCTCGCGCAGCTCGACGTAGTCTTCCAGGGTGACGAACTTGTACAGCGCCGCGACGACGATGGCTTGAGACATGTAACGGAATCTCCAGGTGGTTGCCCTCGTAAGGGGCGGACCGGGTTTGACGTTTGCATAAAAAGCAAGGGGCCGCTAAGCGGCCCCCTTTGGGTGATGCGGATTCTACCAGAACAAAAGAACGGTTTCAGTGCCCGCCGCCCGCACACACGGGCGAGGCCGGTGCAACGCCGACCTTGGCCCACTCTTCGGCGGTGTAGGTGTGGATGGCCAGGGCATGGATCTCGCCCATCAGCTCACCCATGGTGGCGTACACCTTCTGGTGGCGCTTGACGCTGTTCAACCCGGCGAACTGCTCGCTGACGATCACCGCCTTGTAGTGGGTCTCCTGACCACGACTGTGCATGTGACTTTCGTTGAGCACTTCCAGGTGTTGCGGCGCCAGCGCGGCCAGTTGCTGTTCGATACGTTGTTGCATGGTCATTGCGGCGTACTCACTTCTTCGCTGGGGCGGCGGCCTTGCCTGCGTTCGGGTCCAGCTCTTTGGTCATGTCTTCCAGCAGCTTGTTCACCACCGGCACTGCTGGCTCCAGGCTCTGCTGGGTCAGCTGTGCCGACTGCTGGGTGACCTTGGGCATTTCACGCAGCACTTTCTTGCCCAGCGGCGATTCGTAGAACTTGACCAGGTCCTTCAGCTCCTGCTCGGTGAAGGTCCGGGTGTACAGGTCGACCATCTTCGGCTTGAGCTTGTTCCAGCCGATGGCGTTGTCCAGCGCGGCATTGGCCTTGGCCTGGTAGCTTTCCAGCACGGGCTGCTTGGCGGCCGGGGCCTTGGTCTGGGCGAAACGCTGGGCGAACATCTGCTGCACTTGCATGTACACCGGGGTGCCCAGCTTGTCGGCGTTGGCCAGGGTCAGGAATTTCTCGGCAGCAGCGTTGTGGCTGGCGGTGGCAGCGAGTACCTGGCCGCTGGCGCAAACCAGGGCAACGGCGGCACAAAGGACACGGAGACGGGTCATTGCATTTCCTTCAAAGAGGGGGAGGCGGGCACCTCAGAGTAGAGCATTCTGCGCCGTGGTGGCGATGTGCTCAAGTGGCACGACGAGCGACGGAACCGCTCGGTCGAATCAGGGCCTAAACTGCGATTTCGAACTACACAGGAGTGAGTACAGAATGAGCCGTATCGAGACAGACAGCCTGGGCCCGGTCGAAGTTCCGGAGGACGCCTACTGGGGTGCGCAGACCCAGCGTTCGCTGATCAACTTCGCCATTGGCAAGGAACGCATGCCCCTCGCGGTATTGCACGCCCTGGCACTGATCAAGAAGGCCGCGGCGCGCGTCAACGACCGCAATGGCGACCTGCCGGCCGACATCGCCCGGTTGATCGAACAGGCCGCCGATGAAGTGCTGGATGGCCAGCACGACGATCAGTTCCCGCTCGTCGTCTGGCAGACGGGCAGTGGCACCCAAAGCAACATGAACGTCAACGAGGTGATCGCCGGACGCGCCAACGAACTGGCCGGCAAAGGCCGTGGCGGCAAGGCGCCAGTACACCCCAATGACCACGTCAACCGCTCGCAGAGCTCCAACGACTGCTTCCCCACCGCCATGCACATTGCCGCAGCCCAGGCGGTGCATGAAAAGCTGCTGCCGGCCGTCACTGAACTGTCTTCGGGGCTGGCCGAGCTGTCGATGCGCCACCACAAGCTGGTAAAAACCGGCCGCACGCACATGATGGACGCCACGCCGATTACCTTCGGCCAGGAAGTGTCGGCTTTCGTCGCCCAGCTCGATTACGCCCAGCGCGCTATCCGCGCCACCCTGCCGGCGGTGTGCGAACTGGCCCAGGGCGGCACTGCCGTGGGTACCGGGCTGAACGCTCCGCAGGGTTTTGCCGAGGCCATCGCGGCCGAGCTGGCGGCGCTGTCCGGCCTGCCGTTCATCACTGCACCCAACAAGTTCGCCGCCCTCGCCGGCCACGAACCGCTGACCAGCCTGGCGGGAGCCCTGAAGACCCTGGCCGTGGCCCTGATGAAAATCGCCAACGACCTGCGCCTGCTGGGGTCCGGCCCTCGCGCCGGGCTTGCCGAGGTGCGCCTGCCAGCCAACGAGCCGGGCAGCTCGATCATGCCGGGCAAGGTCAACCCCACCCAGTGCGAGGCGCTGTCGATGCTGGCCTGCCAGGTACTGGGCAACGACGCGGCCATCGGCTTTGCCGCCAGCCAGGGGCATTTGCAGTTGAATGTGTTCAAGCCGGTGATCATTCATAACCTGCTGCAATCCATCGAGTTGCTGGCCGATGGTTGCCGCAACTTCCAGCAGCATTGCGTGGCGGGTATCGAGCCGGATGCCGAGCAGATGGCCGCGCACCTGGAGCGTGGGTTGATGCTGGTGACGGCGCTGAACCCGCATATTGGCTATGACAAGGCGGCAGAAATTGCCAAGAAGGCTTACAGCGAGGGCACGACCTTGCGCGAGGCGGCATTGGCGTTGAAGTACCTGACCAATGAACAGTTCGACCAGTGGGTGCGGCCGGAGAACATGCTGGCGCCTGGGGGCAAAGGCTAGATTCCCCCATGAGCCGCCCAGGTTGCCTCATCACCTCGGCACCGCACCACGGGCGGCTCACAGTTTATCGGGTAGAGGTGCCTATCGCTCTGGCACTCAAGAAATCGGGTCATCCCCGGTACGAGGATAAGCATGGGTCAGACTTTCCCACATGTAATGAAAATCGCCTTGCGTCGGCCGATGTCTTTGCACAAATGCGCGAGTTTCCGGCAAAGAGTGCCCC
Source organism: Pseudomonas alloputida (assembly GCF_021283545.2). NCBI lineage: Bacteria > Pseudomonadati > Pseudomonadota > Gammaproteobacteria > Pseudomonadales > Pseudomonadaceae > Pseudomonas > Pseudomonas alloputida. The sequence continues at coordinate 4,793,945 of NZ_CP128540.1, forward strand.
AAACGGACCGCATAGTGGGTATAACCAATTTCAAATGTCCATTGAGCACTCAACTGGATGCCGTGGTATCGCTTACAGATGTCTGGCATCAATGCAATGTTTTCATACCGAGAATGAAACTCCATCGTCTGCATCATTCGCGCCATGGCTTGCGTTTCTTCATCCCTGTACAGATCGATCCCCTGCAATAACGCCGTTTCAGCCACATTGATAGTAGCCGCCAGACCATAAGCGGTGTGGGCGAAGTCCCGACAGCTCTCAACGTTCATCCCCTCGATGTATCGGTATGGACTACCCCACTGTTGATTGACCTCTTCGTCGGTCGGCACCCGGGTCCAATTGGGCAGTAGTCTGGGACGCGCCCCATCACTTTCCAGATAAATGGACGCCACGATATGGTCTTTCCATAACTGGATACTCCTGGCGAAGATTTCGTGATTGTCGGTAAAAATCGCTATATATAAAAGTGCCTCGATACCTGTGGAGCGCCAATTGCCAGGCACAGTATCCCACTTCCACCCGTCTCCATAGAAGAGGTCCTCTATGATCGGTTGAAACTGCGTTTCCAACATCCCTCTGAATCGCGCCTTACCTTCAGTCGTCCAGCCAGACGCAGTATGAGCAAGGATTTCCGCAGCACTGATGAATAAGCACGCTGCCCACGATGCCTGAAGGCGTGCATTTTCGCCGATATGTCCTCCGGTAAATTCTCGGGACCATGCGTCTAGGATTTTGATGGCAGTAGCTGCATATTCCTCGTCACCCGTGATCACCCAGAGCAATGCCTGCGCATAGGCAGCCTGGCCATCTCGGGTTTGATCAGTACACCCACAATCCGGCTGGCTATAAGCTCCGCAATCCACTACAGCGCGCGGCTTCGGAACCCAGTCTTTATCTGCTCTTTTCAAATAGTCATTCAGTACTTTTTCACTGGCACTCTTCCAAGGTTCACGATGCAAATTATGACGCACGAACCTCTCAAGGTAATTCACATTTACCTTTATACCCGGATGCACAAACGCATGAGCCTTCATCACCCTTACTCCGCGAACTTTTATGCCCATTTGATTCAAATAGCAAAAAACTCGCAACTAGCAAAAATGCTAGGTCATCCCTCTGATGAGTATGCGCGCTGACCTCGTTCTCGACGCGCCCGCCAGCTGGTCACCAGCGAGGGCCCCAGCGCTACCAGCGCCGAACCGAACACCACCGTGACCGCCCCCACATAGCCCAGGGCGTTGATGTCCTCGGCATGCACATACTCAGGCCACACCCATGCTGCCAGCGCTACCGCAACAAAGGTCACCAGCGGGGTCAGCGCCAGCGTGGCACTTACCCGCGACGCCTCCCAGTGCGCCAGCGCTTCGGCGAACGCGCCGTAAGCCACCAGGGTGTTCAGACAACAGGCCAGCAGCAGCCAGCCTTGCACCGGGGTCAGTTGCAAGGCCTCCAGCGGGTGCACCCAAGGTGTCAGCAGCGCAGCGCAGCTGAGGTAGATCACCATCATTACCTGCTGCGAGTGCCACACGGTCAGCAACTGCTTCTGGCTCAGGGCGTAGAACACCCAGATGCTGGTCGCCAGCAAGATGGTCAACACGCCGGTGGTGTAGGTACCCAATGAAGTCAGCAGCTCTTCCAGGCGCTGGTTGAAGAACAGGCCAAACCCTGCCAGCAGCACCAACAGGCCCATGCCCTGCCCCACACTGAAGCGCTCGCGGAACACGAACACGCTGGCCACCAGCAACAGCACCGGGCCGATCTGTACCACCAGTTGTGCAGTGCCCGGGCTAAGCAGTTTGAGACCGATCAGGTAGAGCACGTAGTTGCCCATCAGGCCGAGCACCGCAACCAGCACCAGGCCCTTGCCCCTGGGCGCCAGCTTGCGCATGGACGGCAAACGCCGCTGAGCCGCCAGCCAGGCGAACAGCAGGCCGCCGGAGACCAGCAGGCGGTACCAGGTGACAGTGATCGGGTCGACCACTTGCAGTACCTGCTTGAGCTTGATCGGCAGGATGCCCCAGAGCAGCGCTGTCAGAAGTGCCAGGAACAGCCCATAGCCCCAGCGGCCAGAAGTGGTGTGCATAAAATCCTCGATCAAGCCCGTGGTGGGGGTTGTTGAATTCTACGGGGTTGGAGGACAGAGACGGTGGAGAGTGCCGAGAAAAGAATTCATCAGGTCATTCTTTTGGGGCATGGCTGGGTGGAGGTGTTGCCTGTGCTGACCCTTTCGCGGGTAAACCCGCGAAGCGGCCAGAACAGGCAACCTCACCTTCGGCTATTTCTTGTGCTTGGCAAACGCCGCCTCAAGCGCCTGGTTGATTGTGCGCACCACCTTCACCCGCGCCCAGCGCTTGTCATTGGCCTCCACCAGCGTCCAAGGGGCAATCTCGCTGCTGGTGCGGTCGACCATGTCGCCCACCGCCTGGGAGTATTCGTCCCACTTGTCGCGGTTGCGCCAGTCATCCTCGGTGATCTTGTAGCGTTTGAACGGAATCTGCTCACGCTCTTCGAAGCGCTCCAGTTGGGTCTGCTGGTCGATCGCCAGCCAGAACTTGACCACCACCACGCCGGCATCCACCAACTGCTCTTCAAAGTCGTTGATCTCGCTATAGGCACGCATCCAGTCAGCGGGGCTGCAGAAGCCTTCCACCCGCTCCACCAGCACCCGGCCATACCAGGAACGGTCGAAGATGGTGAACTTGCCGCGTGCCGGGATGTGCCGCCAGAACCGCCACAGGTACGGCTGGGCGCGCTCTTCTTCGGTCGGCGCGGCAATCGGTACGATACGGTACTGACGCGGGTCCAGCGCCGCCGCCACGCGGCGGATGGCGCCCCCCTTGCCGGCGGCGTCGTTGCCTTCGAACACCGCCACCAGGGCGTGCCGGCGCATGCGCTTGTCACGCAGCAGGCCGGCCAGACGCGCCTGTTCGGTGATCAACTGTTCCTGATAGTCGGCCTTGTCCAGGCGCAAGGTCATGTCCAGGGCGCCAAGCAGGCTGCGGTCGTCGATGCTGCGGCCCAATGGAGCCACGTTGCCCTGGTGCTTGCCCTTGGGATTGTGGGCCAGCGCGGCTTGCAGGCTTTCCAGCAGAATGCGCCCCACCGCCAGGCTGCGGTAATTCGGGTCTACCCCTTCGATGATGTGCCATGGCGCATAGTCACGGCTGGTGCGGCGCAGCACGCGCTCGCCAAAGCGCACGAAACGGTCGTAGGTTTGCGACTGCTGCCAATCCAGCGGGCTGATCTTCCAGCTGTGCAGCGGGTCGTCCTTGAGCGATTTCAGCCGTGCCTTCATCTGCTTCTTGGACAGGTGGAACCAGAACTTGATGATCAGCGCACCTTCATCGCACAGCATCTCCTCCAGGCGTTCGGCACCGGTAATGGCCTGATCGAGCACGGCATCCTTGAACACCCCGTGCACCCGCCCCTGCAGCATCTGGCTGTACCAGTTGCCAAAGAAAACGCCCATTCGCCCCTTGGGCGGCAAGGCCCGCCAATAGCGCCAGGCGGGCGGGCGGGCCAGCTCTTCGTCGGTCTGCTGGTCGAAGGTGAGCACATCGATCATGCGCGGGTCCATCCACTCGTTGAGCAGTTTTACCGTCTCACCCTTGCCGGCGCCTTCAATGCCGTTGATCAGCACGATCACCGGAAAACGCGCCTGCTGCTTGAGTTCGTACTGGGCTTCGAGCAGGGCCTCGCGTAAAGCGGGTACCTCGGCGTCGTAAGCCTCCTTGTCGATGCTGTGGCCGATTTCGGCAGATTCGAACATGCACTGGCTCCTTCAATGGATAAGCAAGACTAGCGGATTTCATTTCGGCCTGTATTGACCTCTTCACCAATGAACGCGCTCCCACAGCTCAGCCGGATGGCATAAAATCCCGCCATCCGCTGCAACCGAGCCCACCATGCCCACCCTCCTCCAGCACGCCCAGATCGACTGGGACGACCAGGGCCGCCCCCATTCGCGGCACTATGACGACGTCTATTTCGCAGTCAACGAAGGCATCGAAGAAACCAAGCACGTGTTCCTCGGCCAGACCCGCCTGGCCGAGCGTTTTGCCAACCTGGCGCCGCACGCCTGCACGGTGATCGGCGAAACCGGTTTTGGCACCGGCATGAATTTTTTCTGCGCCTGGCAGCTGTTCGACCAGCACGCACACAGCGACGCGCGCCTGCACTTCGTCAGCGTCGAGAAGTACCCCCTCGACCACGCCGACATGGCCCGCGCAGTGCGCTTGTGGCCTGAACTGGCCGCCTATACCGAGCCGCTGCTGGAGCAATACGTGGCGGTGCACCCGGGCTTTCAGCAGTTCACCTTCACCGGTGGCAGGGTCACCCTGACCCTGTTGATAGGCGATGTGCTGGAACAGTTGCCGCAACTCGATGCGCAGATCGATGTGTGGTTCCTCGACGGCTTCGCCCCCGCCAAGAACCCCGACATGTGGACTCCGGAGCTGTTTGCACAACTGGCGCGGCTATCGCATCCGGGCACGGTGCTGGGTACCTTCACCACCACCGGCTGGGTACGTCGCAGCCTGGTCGAAGCCGGCTTCGCCATGAAGAAGGTGCCAGGCATCGGCAAGAAGTGGGAGGTGATGAGCGGCGCCTACGTCGGCCCCCTGCCCGGCCCATGCGCGCCTTGGTACGCGCGCCCCGCGGTGACACAGGGGCCGCGCGAGGCGCTGGTGATCGGTGCCGGACTTGCCGGCAGCAGCAGCGCCGCCAGCCTGGCCCGGCGCGGCTGGCAGGTAACCGTGCTGGAGCGCCACGAAGCCCCCGCCCAGGAGGCTTCGGGCAACCCACAAGGGGTGCTGTACCTCAAGCTGTCTGCCCATGGCACCGCGCTGTCGCAGATGATCCTGTCCGGGTTCGGCTACACACGGCGCCAGCTGCAGCGCTTGCAGCGTGGCCGTGACTGGGATGCCTGCGGGGTGCTGCAACTGGCTTTCGACAGCAAGGAGGCCGAGCGCCAGGGCAAGCTGGCTGCCGCCTTCGACCCCGGCTTGCTGCACTGCCTGGCGCGCGCCGAGGCCGAAGCTATCGCCGGCGTGGCGTTGCCTGGCGGCGGGTTGTTCTACCCCGAAGGTGGCTGGGTGCACCCGCCAGCGCTGTGCCAGCAGCAGTTGCAGCACCCTGGTATTCATTTGGTGACGCACCAGGAAGTGCTCGAACTGCGCAAAGTGGATGAACAGTGGCAAGCCTGGGCTGGCGACCAGCTGTTAGCCCGCGCTCCAGTGGTGGTCCTGGCCGGCGCGGCGGATGTGCTGCGCTTCGAACCTTGCGCGCAGTTACCACTCAAGCGCATCCGCGGGCAGATCACCCGCTTGCCGGCCACCGTCAGCAGCCAGGCACTGCGCACCGTGGTGTGCGCGGAAGGCTATGTGGCACCGCCGCGCGAGGGTGAACATACACTGGGCGCCAGTTTTGACTTCCATAGCGAAGACCTTGCGCCGACAGTGGCCGAGCACCAGGGCAACCTGGCGCTGCTGGACGAAATTTCCGTCGATCTGGCGCAACGGCTGGCTGTGGCTGAACTGGACCCCGAGCAATTGCAGGGACGTGCTGCGTTCCGTTGCACCAGCCCGGATTACCTGCCGATCGTCGGCCCTATCGCCGACGCGCAGGCGTTTGCCGAAGCCTATGCAGTACTGGGCCGGGATGCGCGGCAAGTACCGGATGTGCCCTGCCCTTGGCTGGGCGGGTTGTATGTGAACAGCGGGCATGGCTCACGCGGGTTGATCACGGCACCGTTGAGTGGCGAGCTGGTGGCGGCCTGGGTATGTGGGGAACCGCTGCCATTGCCGCGGGCAGTGGCGCAGGCTTGCCATCCAAACCGGTTTGGATTGCGCCGGTTGATCCGGGGGAAATGATTGCATCGGGTTGCCTGCCTGGCCACATATAACCAAACATTCTAAAACTCTCGAAAAGCACATAGGTCAGTTCCTTAAGGTGCCCTAATCCGGGGCATCACCTCCCCAACGGAAAAACCGGTAAGGACTTATGTGCGGATTAGCAGGAGTATTGGAAAAGGGGGTTTTAAAGGCTTTCAGGGGCTATAAATCCCCCTGATTCCCCCATAAAAAACCTCTTTTGGTACAAAAAGTGGTACGAGCAATCCGCACCACTCCTCCTCTATTTGCTGCTGAGCAAGGCCTCGTACTCTTGCTCGCACTGCTTCCCAGCTATTCGGGCGCGGTCATAAGCCTGCGCCAGCTCTCGATTCGTTGCGACAGACCGGCTGAGCAGGTCGGAGAGCACCATGGCGGCGCGGGTGGCTGCCTGGCCTCGGGCGACAGCGGCGGTATCCGTGCCGGGGCAACTGACAGTGGCGGCGAGCTGGGCGGCGTCGTGCTGCAGCCGCTGGCCAGCAGCATCGGCGCCAGCAGCGCCAGCGTCAGCCACCTGGTGTTGTTCGTATGCATGGGCTCTCGCCTCCTCCTGCGCCTGGGCGCGTCGTTGTTCCTCCTGCCGTGCATCGCGCTGGCCCAGCGCTTCGGCCAGTCGTTCGCCGCTGTCGCGCTGGGCAGATGCAGCCAAGGCCTGGCCCCGCTCCACCGATCGGCCGTGCTGGTAGGTGCCCCAGTAGGACATCAGCACCAGCGCCAGCAGGCCAAGTCGCAATGGCCAGATCATGCCGGGCCACCACCGAGGCGCTGGTACTGAGCTATTAGCTTGTCGAGCTTGTGCGGGTTCTGCCCATAGTTGTTGCCCGGGAAGCTGGCCCAGATGTTCGAGCAGCGCGCGATGGCGGACTCGATGCGGCCGGCGCGGATATCGTCCAGGGCGCGGCGCTCGCGGATTTGCTGAATGGCGACCCGATCCTGGTTCTCCGGGGTGAACCCGCCAGTCAGGCGCAGGCTCACCCGGTAGGCATCCCAGTAGCGTGCGAGCAGCTGGTACCGGCCTGCCGCCGTACTGGTGATGGGGTTTCCATTGATGGGGAAGGTCAGCTTCTGGCGGGGGTGATCGAGGTAGCCGGTGAACAGGCCGCGCCCGAACAGGACGTTGTAGCCGTCGTCGCTACCCTTCACGGCTTGGGTGCCCTCGGCGAAGGCGATCAGGTCCAGAAACCGGAGCACGTTCGCGCCTCCGGCCTGGGATTCGGTGAGTCTGGCCATGGTTTCTCCAGGCGAAAAAAAGCCCGCGCTTGGCGGGCTTGGTGGATGTAGACGTTGGTCAGTTTTTGTTCCACTGGATGCTGGTCATTGCCGCAGAAGGTAGCGCTCCTGCGGAGACTGCCTTGATGCGGCCAACCGTCTCATTCACATGCGGGGCCAGGATCAGTTCACCATTGGCGGCCTGAGCAATCCCCGCGAACTTCACCGCGCTCCCCAGGCCAAGAGGATCACCCTCACCATAGGAATCCGTCGCGGGGTCGTACCAGCCCAGACGGTCGTAGGTCGAAGGGCCGAAGAACACCCTGCCATCCGGGGCAAGTACGGCATTTCGGAACTTGGCGCCCCCAACAGGGCAGGGCACGGTGTACATGGTGTTCGAGCGCCAGCGGAAGATCGTAATTGTTGCGGCGGTATACGGGGCACACACTACGTCACCATTGGGTAGCTTTGCAGAACCGTAATAAGCAGCCGATGTAATCCCCGTCACTACCTTGGTACAGGTGTTCAAGATTGGATCGTAAATAACGAACGCCTGCGCCCCATACGGAATCAGCAAGATCCTGCCGTCTGGCAGTTCCTCGGCACCGCTGAAGTATGTGGTGACCGTCCCTCCATGGGCAGGCCCCTGGGTGAAGGTGTTCTTCACCACGTCATAGATGCCGATGTACGGACTGGTACCAGGCACCAGAATGACCTTGCCAGTCACGCTGGAGACGATAGCCCCGTGGTACCCGGGTGACGAACCGAGATCCGGACCGGTGCGGAATTCGTTCCGAATGGTGTCATAGAGGCCGATCGTGGGCGAAAGCAGCGGAGACATCACTACGATGCCGGTTTCGGCATGAAGGCATCCGCCGCGATAGCGGGCGCTTCCAGTAGGAACTGCGGGGCCGTCCTTGAAGGTGTTGGTCACCGGATCATAGAGCCCGATCAGGTTCCGGCTGTAGGGCACGAACATAATCAGCCCATTGGGCAATACGATGCAGCCGGCGAACTTGTCGTTCGCCACTGCAACGGACGGCCCGGCTACATAGGTGTTCGTCTTCGTTCCGGAAAAAGCCTCAATAGCCTTCTTCAGCTTGTACTGATGGGGGAAAAACGGCGCCACCTTATGGCTGTAGCTCGATACACGCATGCTTGAGTTCCTTATGGATTAAAAGGGTCGCTGACGGTTTTGATTACCGGCACACTGGTGCCGGCCACGACCTCCTGCTCAATGACCCTGGCAATGCGAATCTGCCGCTTCGCGGTCCGTTCGTTGTCGTACGCAATGAGGATCACCCCGTCGCCCCCGAAGGTGACAATCGGGTACGTGACTTGGCCAACGGAATTGGGCTCCAGCACCACTTTGTGAGGCCAGGTGACCCCCTCATCATCCGACAGAGCAAGCGTGAGGGTTTTCCTCTCGATATCGTTGTTCCAGCAGATCAACAACCGACCGCTCGGAGAGCGGCCCAGCCAGATCCGAGAGGACGAGGAAGGAGCCAGCGCCAGGTAGTTCACCCAGGGCGTCCAGGTTCTCATCATGTCGGTACTGACCGACATCAGAACCCCCGAATCTCCTGGGTTCCAGCGGCACGTCGCCAGCACAGAACCATCGGCCCGCTGAACAAACTCAGTTTCGAAGAAACCGCTGTGCTGATTTCCGTTGTTGGGCGGAAGTTGGGAAATATGCTCGAGCTTTTTATTTCGCCAGTCGAACTTGTAGATATGCGGCCCAACATACTCCATCTCTCGGGGCGGATAGAGTGCATTGGATCTCCAGCCATCTACTGCCAGATACCAATCACCATTGACCTGTACCGGATGGCGAGGGTCGCCGAAATACGATAAACGGAAGGGCACACCCCATACAGGGAATTCCGCGTTAGGGTTGTGACAGATAACAGCCCAGCACCCACCCACGCCATCCATGAGTTTGTTGTTTCCGAAGACCCCGAAGAACAGCCACAGGCGACCATCAGGGTCTTTCCACAGCATGGGGTCAACGATGTGTTTGTCTCGGCCGGCGCGCTGAGCGATTGGCAAAGGGTTCAACGGGTCATCTGCTGCGGTAAAGGTAAAGTAGCCGTACTCTTCGACGGTCTGACCGCCGTCATCGGAGTAAGCAAGAACCGCGAAGTTGCCAGCCCCCTCTCCTGCCAATTGGTTGTCGGCCCGCCATGCCAGCCAGTAGCGCTCGCTGCCGGTGCGCTCAATGGTTGCTGTCGCCTGGTACAGCCTCCCAGACAACCGATAGTCAGGGTCGTTGATGTTCCGTTCAAGGCGTGGAGGCGCGTCTACGTAAACGCTTGGCGGTCGCTGCTCGATGTTCCAATCGAAAGAGAAGTCAGTTTTAATCTTCCGGTTCTTCGTGTCGATCTGCAGAGCAATCGAGCCATCCTGCAGGCCAAACACTAGCGCGCTGTCGCTGAGTGGAAGCGTATAGATCTCTGGATATTCGCGGCGATCGCTGTGGCCTTCGCTACCGTCCATGATGTCTACCGATCGACGCAGGGCCGAATTCACCACCAGGTGGTCCTGCTCGGTATCAACCCTGAATGGCTCTTTGTCACCCGCGATGAAGACTGCAGCATCGGCCAGCTTCAACGGCAGTGAAACCAACATCTGCCCGCTCTGCGCATCCATTACCAAGTCACCATCTCCTGAAAGCTTGTCTGCCTCGCGATAGAATTGATCATCCACCAGAGATTTGATGGCAGGCTGGCCGGCAAACCGACGCCAAGCGCCAGAGCTAGCACTCCACGAATACCAACCGTCCAGGTTCGGGTCTTCGTCTCCATCAACCACCGCCATGACCGCATCGCGGGTTTGTGGGTCCGCCAACATCTCGGCGTACGTGTCATACCGCTTGTTATTGAGGTCGTCGCCAAGGTTGGCGGCGGTTTCTTCCATGTGGGCGATGGCAGAGGTCTCAGCAGCGTCGACAGCGGCAACCGACTGACCAATATCCTGAACGCCTTCGTCGCGCGCGGCATTGACCGCAGCCTTTGCAGCGTTGACGGTCGGGCCTACTTCGTTCTTGGCGTTAATAACCAGGTTGTGGAAAGCCTGGTAGGTATTACGCGGCCTGCCAAAACGGTCCAGAAACGTTTCGGCGGTGCTGTTCATACCCAGGTCGAGGTTTTCGGAGTTATCGAAGAAGTCCAACGGGTTGCTGGACGGCATCGGGTTGAGCGTGTTGTTGGCCATATTTGCTCCGGGCACAAAAAAGCCCGCGCGGGGCGGGCATGCTCGTCGGGGTCCGGCGGCGCCGGAAGATTGAACGTGTAGGTACTACTCGGCTTCTGGCCACTGCTGGTTGATAGCCAGGTCAATAATTGGGGAACCAGCAATAAAGTCCGGGTAGTTGCCCCACGGGCCTTTAATGATCGGCCGCTCCCACAGCTCAAGGTTGGCCGAGAAGGACCAGCTGCTTTTCCCAACCAGCGTCGGACCTTCGTAGATATCCATGAACCGGGATTTGTAGGCCCGGATCCCACCGGGCACCTTCAGCGGGCACTCGAACCACTGGCTACCGGACACCAGCTGCTCCTCAAACCAAGCTTCGAAGGCAAGCGCCTGGGCGTCGCTGAAGATCCATCGTACGGCGGCAACAGTCGGTACGCTTTTGTAAAGCCGCCGCTGCACTGAGCGGCCACTGACCTTGTTGGACCGGCGTATCGGGCTGACTGGCGTGAAGCCGTAACCCTCGCGCAGCGGCATGGGCAGCGATTGCGGGTATACAACCATGATCGGTCCTTATGTCGGGGCGAAGCCGTCGTCATCGGCGTAGTAGTCGTCTCGGTACTCCAGAGCGGTGAAGTCACAGCTGCCGTCGGTGCCGGGGTTGATCTCGCTCATCATTGCGCTGTACCCCACCTGGGCGGATGCGGCGAACAGCAGCCGGGCCGGCTCTATTGAAAGATCGGTCACCAGGTCGAAGTCCAAGTCCGTTGCAGCGATGCTCATCTCGTACTCACCCACCCTGGCTGGCACGATCAGGGGGGTGGCCGACCCATCGTGCCGGCGGATCAGGATGCGCGGGTTGTCCACGTTCCAGTCCAGCGGCTCGGTGACCTCAAGCAACACACGGTCGCCGATCACCTGGGCGCCGACGATGAGTGCCGACTGGCTGGTGCCAGGGATATCGTCAGAAAGGGCCATGCGATCAAACCGCTCATAGCACAGCACCTCCAGATCGGTGGTGCCCGAGTACGACCAGCGCTGTGACTGGTGCTTGCGCAGCACGCGCATGCCGATCCGCCAAGCGCGGTCGCGATCAAGGACACCATCTAGGGTGATCGCATCGACCTTCAGGCCAAGGCTTTCTCCCAAGCGGCACGGCACGGTTTCTTCCGACCAGGTGCGGGGGTCGACGTACTTCACGTCCACCCCGTCGAAGTCATCCTGGCCCGGAGCAGTGAACGAGGCAGTCAGCTCGTCGGTCAGCTCATGATTGGTGATGGTGCCTCGTACGGGCTGCACACCTTCCCGAATCGCACTGATCAGACCCTCGGTCAGTGTGAGGTGGCTCATGCCGGCCGCGAAGATCGTTTGCAGCACCTCGCGGACCGATGAGGCCTCGGTGTACTCAAGGTCAAAGGTCTCGCCGCGGGGCGTCCAGTGTGACGACTCCAGCCCGAGCAGTTTCGGCGTATCAACCTCATCGGCCGGAATACCCAGGCTGCCCAGCACGTGCAGCGCAGCACCGCTAATGGACCGGCCAGCAAAACCCTCGTACAGCCGCTCAGCAACCAGGCTGACGCGCCGGTCGGACTGAGCGCCAAGGCGGTCGCCGGTCCTAATGGAGGCGGTGAAGATGGTCACTCCTGGGTAAACATTGGGTACATCCAGCTTCGAACGCAGCCCATACCAATAGATGGTGTCGCGAGTGTTCCCGCCGCTCTCGGGCTTTTCTCGCCTGACCCGGTACTGCGGGCGCATCTTGTACGGCAGAATCTTGCGGAAGGTGAAGCCGATGGCGTCTTCGGTGTTGCTCTGCAGATTGTGCACCTCTCGGGTCCAGGCCCCGCCAATTGCCGCATCGCGCCACTCGACGAACACGTTCAGCGAGCCTGCCCGGCGGTGGCCGTTGCTCTTGTACCAGGCCAAGCCACCGGGCAGATAGAAATCGTACTCGATGGTGTCGGTCAGCTCCTGCTCCGGCACTGCCATGAACGGCCCAAGCCAGTCCAGGGTGGAAGCCCCGTCGGCACCAAGCGAGAAGTCCAGCAGCGTGCGCACGGTGAACCCGGCCCATCCGGTGTCAACCAGGCCGGCGTCGGTGAGGCGCTGCACGGTCATCGTCAAGCCGTCGATACCGGTAATCGTGAAGCGATGGCTGCGATATCCCAGGGACAGGCGCTGGGAGCCGTCTTCAAGCCCGGCGAACGGCGTGCCGTTGTCGTAGTTGAGCTCGATGTATGCTGGCTGCTCGGGCACACCGCCGGCCGATGCCGAGCCCACGGTGTAGACCGGGGCCACGCCAAACACGGCCACGGGCGCGTTGGACTGCGAGAGCGTGCCGCCCCGATAGGGGCTTGATGGCTCAGCGATCAACAGCCGGCCATAGTTGTCCTGCGCCGTCAGCCCCATCCCATCAAGCTGGGAGGTGATGGCGGAGACCAGGCCGCTCATGTTCAAGAAGTTGGAGGCCAGCGAAATCGTCCGCGTGTTCCCGCGGTAGGTGATCGTCCAAACCGCTGGAGATGCCGAGAAGTCGTAGGTGGTCGGCGACGCACTCGCCTGCACGGCTGACGGGCTGCCGCCCGACCCGGGTACCGGCGGCACGTAGGGCGAATAGTTGGCGACCACCAGGTCATAGTCCACGTCGGTCGATAGCGTCACCTTCATGCCGAGGAATGGCCCCAAATCCGCCAGCGGGCCAGAGATGCGGTCGTACTCACCAACGCTGCTCACCGTGTAGCTGTTCGGGGTACGCATGGTGATGGTCAGGCCGGCCGCCCACTCTTCGGGGAACTCGGGGTTCTCGCCTGCCAAGCTCACGCTCAACCCGCCCAATACCAGCGCGTCGGCAATTACCGAGGTGCCGCCAGTGGCCGTGGAAGCGGTGTCTAGGCCAGAGGTGCCGGCATCGGTGCCGCCCACCTCCCCTACCGAATACCAGTTTTCCGACCGGAGATCGCCGGCAAGGCTCTCCCCCGGTCCGTAGAACGCATACGACACATCGGCGCCGAAGGCAGCCAGCGGGGTATCCCCGATCTTGATGCTGCTGGGCAAGATCGAGTGCGAGCCCGCTCCCACGCACAAGCACAAGCTGGTATGAAGTTCGCGCTGGTTGACGAAGCGGGAAACCGGCTGCACCACGTAATCCGGGTAAACCTTGTACCGCCCAAGGATCTCCCGCACCGGCTCGTTGACCTTGGCGCGGTTGGCCTTCGCCGGGTTGAGGTCCATGGAGTCGCCCTGGCCAGGCTGCGACACCCCGGGCGTCTTCATCGACAGGACCATCACCAAGGCGACAGCGGCCACGGCCACAGCAGCCCAGGCCGCCACCACCAGGGCGCTGGCCCGCGGCTCGGGGTAAATCCGTACATCCGCATCCGGCCGCACGACAAACTCGGCCCAGGCCGCGACCGGCAACACCGCGCCACCGACCTTGATGCAGATCGGGTGTTCGCGGTCCAGTGAGAAGTCAGGCGCCTGTTGCTTCAGCCATTCAACCAGCAGAATCGGGGCTTCGATGACGTGCGTTTCAAGCGGCTCGCCCTCAAGGCCACTCGGGTAAAGCCTGATCATCGGTAGTACTCCACTCGGGAAAAACGGCGCTCAAAGCGGCGCAGGGGCGTCAGGCTGACGTTTCGCTTGGGGTTGATCTCCAGAACCTCAAGGGCGCCGGCCACTTCCAGGACAATGGCAACGTGGTCCTGCACCTGCCCCCGGTAGGCCGCGGCAACCGCGCCGTGCCCAGCCGTGCAGCAGGTCACTGCGGTCTGGATCATCTCTTCACAGGCCCGCGCAAAGCCGCCATCCGCCTTGCGCATCTCTGCCCACTCCGGCCAGTCCGGCAAGCCCAGGTCGCGCCGAACCTCCAGCACCAGCCCATAGCAGTCGACATGCGGCCACAGTCGGCCGCCCTCGACGTAGGCGCCGAGGGTGTATTTATCGATGTTCATAGGTAGCGCAGCCCTGGGAATGCGTTGAGGTTGTAGGTATTGCGAGGCCAGCGGGTATCCAGCAGGTCGAAGTAGCCGGCGGTCACCGAGACCTGGGTCGCCGTGACTGAACCGCCCTTTATCTTGAAGCGGTGCGGGGCGTGGGCTGGTGCACCGAGGTCGTCGGAGGTGTACGCGCGGTAGACCAGCGACATGCTGCGCCCATCCCTGAGCGCTGCGCGGATGAAGCCAGAGGCAATGCCGTCGATATTGCTCAGCGCGAAGGTCAGGTCCTGGGTGCCGTCGTCATTGCGCGCCGGCAGGGCCAGGTCCATGCCGCATGGCGTGCACACCACCACCTGACCTGTTTCCAGCGTAATGGTCAGCTCGTCCCACCCCTTGGTCATCCAGTAGGTGGTGATCCCATCGGTGATCTCGAGCACTTCATGAATGATCTCCGGCCCAGAGCTGGCGTACAGCCTTTTGAGAATGCTCATCGCGCAGCCCTCTTGACGCCCCATCCCTGCGACAGCGCCTTGGAAACGTCGCCGTTACCCCGGGCTAGGTCGCCCGCGATCTGCTTCTTCGCCTCACGGATGAACACCTTCATGCGGTCGCCATCCTGCTGCACATCGACCTGCGCCGGGGCGTAGTTATGGACCTCTACGTTCATGGCGCCGCCGCCGGGCTTGGACGTGGCGTCCACGCTGTTGACACGCTGCAGGTAGCCGGTCAGGTCCCGGTTCTGCGCCGGGCTCAGGACGCGCTCGCCACCATCCAGCAACCAGGTGCCCTCGCTGGGAATATTGTCGATACCGGCGTGGGCCTGGCCGGACAGCGCCGAGCCTACTCCGGTCATCAGCACCCCTGCAGCTGCGGCGGCGGCGATAGCCGCACCCGGGGCGATTGCCGGGCCTACAAAGGGAACCCCGATCATCGCGGTGAATGCGTTCAGGCCGGCCATGGCCACCTGCGCCGCCGCATATGCCAGCAGCGAGTGCCCGATGGATTGGATGAAGGTTGCAGCGAAGTCCTTGGCGTTGAGCTTCCCGGTCTCGGCCCATTCAGTCAGCATGTCGGTCAACGAGCTGAAGGCCGCCGAACCCACGCTCTGCATGTTGCTGTACAGATCCATGGCAGCTTGTGCCTGGGTCGCGAAACCGCTGATGAAGCCAGCGGTGCCGTTCTGCTGCATCGCGTCAACATCCTGGTAGTACTTCTCCTGCATGGCCTTGCGGTCATTCAGCGCTTTGTTGAGGATTTCCGTCTCCCGCTCGTACACCGAGTCGGACACATCCCCTGCATCGTGACGCTGCCGCAAATCCTCAAGCTGGTCCTGGTAGTTTTGCTCGATGGCCAGCAGGTCCAAGGCCCGCTGCTTCATCTCATCACTGCTGTAGGCATTCTTCAGCGGCGCATCCAGCGTGCGCTGATCGATGCTCAACTGCCGCTTCACGCTTGCATCAAAACCGGCGACCGCCTTGTCGTCCTCCTTGGCCTGCTTCAGTTGCTTCAGCTGGTCCAATTCAGCGGCCAGGCCCTTCAGACGCTCTTGCTGCTTGGCGCTCAGGCCGGTGAGATTCCCCGACTCCAGCTCGAACTGGAGCTTGGCCACCTCCGTGGCTTCTTTGCGCTTGTCCGTCTCGGTGTTGATAAGGGCAATCTGGCGTTTGTAGCCTTCCTCGGCGGTGTCGAACTGACCCTGGAGTTTTTTGGCAGCGGCTTCGGCCGCTTTGGCGGCCTCTTGCTGGGCTGGGGTAGTCGGCGTGAATGTGCCTGGCTGTGGCGTACCGCCACCAAGTTCTGCGGCAGCTTTTTTAGCATCAATTACATACTGACGAATCTTGTCGCCCGCCAGCGGCTTAGCAAGCTCCTTATTGATTTCCTCGATAGCCACACGTGCATTGCCAAAATTCACCAGCGCGTCCTGACGCATATTTTCAGCGGCAGTTTTGAAATTGCGCGAAGTCTCTCCGAACGTGATTTTCCCGAGAATGTCGTTACCCGCAGCACCTATAGAATTCAGGTAATACATGGCCGTATCAAAGCTACCGACCAGGGTCTGCGCAGTGATATTGAACGCCCGAGCAATGCCGTCACCGATGCTGGCTGTAACCGCTACGGTCTCAATCATTGAGTCGGCTAGAGCGCTGATCTGTGACTTCAATCCCCCAGCTTCTTTGGTACTGCTTGCCAAGTCCTTCGAAAGCTGCGCCAGCACAGGCATGAATTCGGCGGCTAGTGTGGTCTTCACTGCCCCCAAATATGTGCCAAGTACGGTGAGCTCATTACTGAACTGCTTGGCAGCCAGAATGGTTGTTTCATCCATTACGGCGCCAGCAGCTTCAGCTGCATCACCATATTCCTTGAAACCCTGGGAATTGTTCCGCAACAGCGGCAATAGAGCCGTTGCGTCACTGGCAATCGCTTCAAGGTAGAAAGTCATTTCCGACTGACTAACCTTCGCCTTTTCAAGGCTGGACACATACAGGCCAAGAGCCTGGCTGCCACTCAGGTTGCGAAACTGCTCAGCGGTAACGCCAACCTTCGGCGCGATCTGCTCAAAGAAGTCGGCCATCCCGCCGCCTCCGGTGTTCAGAAAATCACCGACTTTGTCATTCACGTCCTTGAGAATGTCGGAAAGCTTGTCCTGCTCGACCCCTACTGTTTTGGCCCCTACGGCCATCTTTTGGAAATCAGTTACGCTGACGTTTGCTACTGCGGCAAGGTTGGATATCTCAGATGCTGAATTGACAGCTGAGACCATCATCGTCGTAAACGCAGTAACAGCAGTCGCAACGCCTGCGCCCACAGCAGTACCTACCGCTTTGGCGCTCTTTTCAACCTCTTTACGCCACTTGGCGGAACTGCGCTCCGCCTTGTCCATGCCGGCTACAAACCCGCCAACCTGTGCAATAACGTCCAGAGTCAAAGTGCCCAGCGATCTTGAGGCCATCTTTTTCTCCGAGCATAAAAAAACCCGCACTCGGCGGGCTAATTGTCATGATTATAACTATCGACCAAGAACCTTGGACTTCTCTGCTTCAAATTCTTCAGCGGTAAGATGTCCGCGATCTCTCAGTTCGGCCAACTTCTCAAGCTTCAAGTAAGGATCTTCCTTGTCTGGCCGCGTGACCAGTATCTCTTTGTGCTTAACCGTAGAATTGCTCTTTATCGCAGACACCGACCATATAAGCGATGCAACCCAGCCTATAAATGTCCAGCCAAGCAACAGATTCAGGAAAAAAATCGAAGCCTTGTTGTGATGCCCTCGTACCACTGAGATCAGGAATGGCAGAAGGTACAAAGCCGTCATCCCTATCAGCATTGGCGCGGCATCAAATGGTTCTGGGTTTACTGCCATGGCTTGGGCTCCCTGCAATCCCTTTCATTGGAGGACGGCAATTTACCATCATTGCCAGCAGGGTTGCACCACTACGCCCATGTAGCCTTGGCATCCTCTAGGGAGATCGGCCTGTCGTCCTGATCGTGCGGTGTGAAGTCTGCAATGGTGTAGGGTGCCGGCCGCTTCTTCGGGTCTCGCGCCTGGTTGGCCAGGATCATGGCCAGCAGGCCAGTGGCGCGCTCCACCCGCATTCCGATGTGGAGCGAGCCGCGGCGCTGCCTGTACTTCTCCCAGGACCTGAACTCACGAAGGCTCAGGTTTTCCTTGGCTTGCGCGATCGTCGAGCCGCCGATTCCGGAGAGGACGAGCTCGTGCCAGAGTTCGTCGAGCTCGGTGAGTTCTTCGTCTTTCCCAGGTCGTTTACCTCCTGAATGGCAAACAGCAGCGCGACGGACAGGGCGCCATCGAGGGAGCCAAGACGCTTGGTGCTCTCGGGGTCTTTCTCCAGCTCAGCCGGATCGAGCGGGCCATGGGTAATGTCCAGCGGGCTGCTGAACACCGGGTTGCCGTGTTCGTCGCAGATCGACGCTGCAATCCGGCCGGCGATGCTGTCTTGCTTGCTGGCCACCGACATAACGTCGCTCACCGCCGTCTGGTAGCCCAAGGGGCGGACGTAGACGATGGCGGTGAAGTCGGTGCCGTTCTGGCGCCACTTGATTTCCTTTTCTACCGGACGCCCGGTGAACGAGCCAGCGCCCTTGAGCGCGTCGAGTGTCAACTTCATGGGTTACCTCAGGCGTTGGTGGTCTTGGGGATCCAGGCGGAGCCGCCAGAGCGCTGGATGGTGGCGGCAGTGGTTACCGCTGCGTTAGCGGCATGGTCGAACGGGAAGTCAGCCACATAGCCGTCGAACAGGAACCAGGTGCGGGTGGGCGGGAGCACGAAATCATCCGCATCACCCAGGACCGCAGTAGCAGCGGCGCCAGTGCCAGCCCCACCGGTGAAGCTGATGGTCGGCTTACTGGTGTAGCCGGAGCCGGCGTTGGTGATGTTGAAGCCAACCACCTTGCCATCCTCAATGATCGCGGTTGCAGCTGCGCCGGTACCGCCACCACCAGAGAACGCAACGGTCGGTGCCGAGGTGTAGCCGGTACCGCCATCGGTCAGCTCGATGGCGGCCAGCGCGCCGGCGACGCCGACCGTGGGTTTAATGCCCTTGCCGTCAGACCAACCGACTACCCAGCGAATGCTCTCGATCGTGTCGTCTTCCGAGATCTGATGAAGGCGCACGTGCGAGGCGTTGCGTGGGTCGACGTTGAGGGTCAGCGAAGCCTGGCCAGGGGTGCGCAGGCCACGCAGGTACTTGCGCACGGTGTCGCTGAGACAGGTCACTTCAACCTGGTCAGCAGGGTTGCCGCCTGGGCTGAAGGCGGTGGCGCATTCAACCTCCATGACTTCGAATACGGTACGGTTTGCAGCTGTGGGCACCAGGGCATAGACCTGGGTACCCTGAGCGAGAATCGCCATGGGTTTCTCCAATTGCGGGCAAAAGAAAACCCGCACTGGGCGGGCTATTGGGGTTTGTTGCAGCTCTACCGGTGGACCATCCAGTCCACGTCGAAGCTGGCTCGATAATTCTTAGTCTCGGGGTCGCGGCCTTCAGCACCCCAGCGGGTGACGTAGGCGTCCAGCTCGATCGCGTCACGGATGGCGTCACGGACCTGCCGAGCCGAGTCGCCAGTGGTGGCGTACACATCGACCTGCAAGGTCACGTTGTCGACATCAGGACGGCCCGCCAGGTAGTTCTCGGGACTGCCGCTGACGACCTGCCAGACCGCATATGGCTTGGCCACGCCCTGCTCAGCCTCCCCAAAAGAGTAGAGGCGCATGCCGGTGCCTGCGCCGAGCAGCGCTGTAACGTCAGGGCTCCGCAGGCAGGCCTGCACAATTGGTGGTGTCATGAGCGTGCTGCCTTTTTCGCTGCTCGCCGGATGGCGCGGTCGATTGCCTTCTCGTACTCAGTGACGAAGGTATTGGTCACCTCGCTGATGCTGTCGGCCAGGGCCGGGCGCATAAACGGGGCAGCGGCCATCTTCTCGGTACCGAACTCGAACAGGCGCCAGTGCGGCGTCGGGGCGTTCTGGCTGAGATCACCGCCATCCTTGAGCACGGCGCCGTGTAGCACACCTATCCGGAAGCCGAGGTCACCGGTCTGCTTAAAGAGGCGGCCATTCCAGCGCAACGCGATGTTGTCCGATATCGACCGGCCGGTCGCCTTGTCGTCAATCCGCTCGGCTCCCTCTTTGGCCTTTTGCACCACCACCTGGGCCGCCTTGCGTAGCGCGGCACGGCCACCCTTGCGCCGAACGTCATAGCTGACCGACTCCAGCTTCCCCAGCAGGGTATCCAGGCCGGTGATGCTGAACTCGACCCCATCAGCCATCCTTAACCCCCTTCTCGACCAAGATCGTCAGGTAGTCGAGGCCAGACTTAGCGTCGGCCAGCGGCGGGCCAACGATGCTATACACCTCCCCCCGGTACAGGATGCGCATGGTGGCTAGGACGCCAGGCCGGTATCGGATAACCATCCGACTCGTGGCCTGCGCCTGGCCGGCCTGGGCGGCAATGAAGTCTCTGGCCGACAGATCTTCGACCCTGGCTGGGCACTTCTCCCAGCGAGTGACCCATTCTGGCTCCCCGAACTCGAGGGTCACCGGGTCACGCACCGCTTTCAGCTCCTGAATGTCAATGCGGTGCCGGAGCTTGCCGGCCTGCATCACACTCCCATCCGGATGCGATATGGCATCAGCAGGTGCTGCGATGCCACCGGAAGCTCGGTAGCGATGGTCCCGGTCACGACATCCTCGCGGTTGGCAAACAAATGGCCCAGCTTCAGCAGGCAAGCCGCCTGAATAGAAGAATTGAGCACCATGCCGTAGGCAATGGCGTCTGCATGGTCATACGCATCGGCCAGAGCCTGGCGGGCATGGTCGAGCAGTCGGCAGCGCAGCGCGTAGTCCTGCTCGGTCTCAGCTGCGGTGACCGCCGCTGCGTTAACGTCCTTCGCTTGCTGCAGGGCGGCCGACACGCCGGCGCGGGCTTCGTCGAGCGTCACCTGGTCGAGGTAGAAGCGTCGGTTGAGGAACTGCATGGCCGCCTCCTCCGCCGCATCAAGCTGCGCCTGGACCAGCACCTGGTCTTCAGGTTCAGCCAGCAGATGGTGCATGGCCAGGTCGATGGCGATCACGGACATGGATCACTCCTTGGGCTTGGTGGCCGCTCCCTTGCCGCCCTTGTTGGCCGGCTCCGGCGCCTTCTTGTTGTCTGGGTCTTCGGCTTTCTTCACGTCGTATTCCTCGATGAGGCCGTTGCGCAACAGGTCACGAGCGCGCTGCTCGTCCACCGTAATGGTCGAACCGCGCTTTGCGTAGACGCCGTCGTTGTTGAAACCCTTGATGGTTTTTACGCTGACTTCTGGCATGGTCTGCCGCGCCCCGTTGCCGAGGCGCGCTCCGGTGATGGTTACGGGGCGTCGAATTCGCCGTGAACGAACGACTCTTCGCGGTACACCGCCAGCGCCAGGCGCTCTTCTGCGCGGATGGTGACCATGTTGGTGCGGAAGTTGTCGCCGTCTTCAGTGGAGACCTCGACAGCCGCTTCCTCGCGGTCGAACACCTGGGCTGCGATGTTCATCGCGCCGACCAGGAACTCGCCTTCCGGTACGGCGTTGCTGTCCACCACCGGCAGTTTCCACAAGCGCTGCACGCCACCTTCCTGCACGTTGACCCAGATGTAGGAGCCGTTGGCGTCCTTGGTGAGTTCGATGTCGGCCCAATCGACCGGATTCAGGGCGATGGCCGAGGCGCGGTATTCCGCGACGCGAACCTGCAGAATGGCGCGGCGCAGGGTGTCGATCTTGGTGTCGCCGGTTTTGCGCAGGGCGTTGTTGAAAGCGGTCGCCTGCGGGATCAGGCCCAGCAGGTTCTGACCGGTACCGTCGCCTGCCAGGATCTGCTCTTCTTCCTTGTACTTCAGGCCGTAGATGGCGCGCCCGTTGATGTAGCTCTGCAGCAGCGGAATATCCGACAGTACCTGCTTGGAGGCCTTGAACCAGTGAGCGATGGTACGCACCGGGGTGGTCTTCAGCTCGAAGGACAGGTCCGACTGGGCCTTCAATGCGCCCTCGCCAGCCTGAGCGGCGGCCATGTTCTGGAAGCCGCTCTCGCGCACATACTCGATGGCGTTGGACGAGGTGCGGCCCGGCATGATCAGGTCACGAATAGTGAACTGTCGCTCAGGCTCAGTGATGATGCCTGGCAGGCGGGTCGGCTGGATGGCAACGCCCACGCCGCCGGTCCCGGTGGTGGCACTGGTGATGTTGGTGACAGCCTTGCGACCGATGCGCGCGATACCACGACCACGGGTTTGCAGGGCCTTGAATTCTTCGGTTTCAGAAAGCTCTTCACCAACCGATTTCACGTCAACCGGATCGTTTGCCGCGAAGCGGCGGGCCATCTTCTGCTCGATCTCCTGCAGGCGATCCTGCAGGCCCAGGCCATCCTTCACCAGGCCGTCGAGAACGGTCTTGGTTTCCTCGAGGATGGTGCCGTGCTCTTTGATTTCAGCCGCCGCCTTACTGGCGAAGGCCTTGATTTCCTGATCGCGCTCATCGAGCAGGTCGTTGACCGCTTTCAGCTGGATCTTGTCGTCGGCGTGCTCCTTGCGCTGGAACTGGCGATGTTCGGAGCGAGCCTGGTTGCTCATGGCGTTATGCATGGTGATTCCTCAAAACGAAGGGAGGGAAAGAGCGGGGCGCGACTTGAGCGCCTCAGCGATTTCAATTGCTGCCAGGTCGCCCTCGGACTCGCTCCGGAGCAGGTGCTGCAGGCCACGGTTGGCAATCACCGCAGACTGAGTCTTCGAGAAGCCTGCCTCGCGCAGGAGCAACTCAAATTCGGGCATCGAAGGCAGGCCGCCGTGGGCCAACTTCGACTTGATCGTGTCGGTGCGGGCCTCGTCATTGGCCGGCACGGTCACGATGGAAATCTCGATCAGGTCGAGCTTGGTCAGCGTGCGAATGCGGGTCTTCTCATCGAAGCTAGACTCGCGCACGTAGTAGCCGATCGACAGGCCGGTGATCGAACGCGTCTGCATGCCGCGGTAAGCGATGCGCGCATACGGGGCGTCCTGCAGCCAGAGCTCACCGGCGCCGAACAAACCCCGGTCGTCTTCCTTCATGCTGCTGATGTCCCAGCTGCCAATAGGCTCGCCGGTGCGGTGCTGCCAGAGCACCGGGAAGGTTCTCGACTTGGCCTTGGCGTCCTCGATCGACTCCAGGAAGGCGCCAGGCGCGACCACCTCGTTGTAGCTGTCGACCACGCCGAACACTGAGCCGTAGCCAGAAAAAAGGCCGTCGTCGCCGACAGCCTTCACGTCATAGTCGAAAGAGCGGTACTTGACTGCCGCTGCTCGATCCTTGTGTCCCGCCTTGACGCCGGGCCCAGACCACCAGCTGGTGGGTGCGGTTTTCATTCAGATTTACCTCTTGGCTGGTCGTTGAGCCAGTCGAGCAACGCTGCCTTGGCCTGGTTGGCGCCGCCGGGGTCTTCGCCCAGCTTGTCGATCGGCAGCATGTTGGATTGCACGGTGAGCTTTGCCGCGTTGCCGCCCTCCGGCGGCAAGTTCTCTTTGCGCCGGCAGTCGTCCCGGGTGTAGATCCCGTTCTGGGTCATCGAGCTGTAGAAGGCCGCCCGCGCCGCGCTGTCCATGCGCAACAGCCCTTCCGGGTTGAACTTCACGTAGAAGCGGCGACGTTCGTCAGGACGCAGCAGGCGGCGGTTGGCGCACATTTCGATGCGCTTGATCCAGGGCAGCAGCGTGAAAGACAGGAAGCCGATCATCTGCTGCTCCATGCCGGTGCCCCAGCTGGTGGAGTTCTGTGTGTGCCCGACCATCCAGGGCGGCACGCGGAACCAGCGGCAAATCTCCTCGACGTTGAACGCCCTGGTCTGCAGCATCTGGGCATCCTCAGGCGTCATGGATACCTGCTGGTACTTCATGCCCGCCTCGAGAACCATCGTCTTGCCGTGGTTCGTCGCGCCTGAGAACTGCTTGATCATGTCCTCGCGGATGTCCTTCCGCTGTTCCGGCTTGAGGATCTGGTCCGTGGACAGGACGCCGCCCAGCTTCATGCCGTTGGCGAACATCTTGGCCGCCGACTCATCAGCCGCCATGGCCGAGCCCAGCACCTGTCGCCCGTATGCCAGAGGCGAAAGGCCGCAAAGCGGATCAACGCCGAAGGCTCGGACGTGAACCATCTGATCCTCGGTCAACGTGTGAGGCTTGCCGAAGTTGTCGGTGTAGCGGTACTCAATGGAGCCGTCCGCCAGGCGCCGCGGGGGCGACATGTTCTGCGGCAGAAGGAACTCCAGACTCGTCAAGGTGCGGCCGCTCTCGTGGGGCTCACAGAATGCATTCCCCTGCAGCAGCAGGCTGGCCATGACGTTCTCCCAGAACTCCACAGGGGTTTGGTCGGCGTTGGGCTGCTGGCTGATGACGAAGTTGACCGGGTGAGAGCTGGCCACCACCGGCGCACCGTTTCTGTCCTCGTACAAGGCGATCGGCAGCGTGGCGATGGTTTCAGCGATCAAGCGCACGCATGCCCAAACAGTCGAGAGCTGGAGCGCCGTCTGCTGGCTGACCACCTTCCCTGAGGCCGAGTCGGTACCGTAGAAGGTGTTCCAGAAGGCGGAGTCGGTTAGGCCGATCTTGCGGCCCGCCCATCCCGCCAGGCTCGATGCCACTCCCGGCTCGGCCGACTTCACCAGGGCCTGGCCGAGGATCTGCGTGAATGATTTAGCCACCGATCAACCCCTTGCGAATGAAGCCCGCGGCGATCAGTAGCGAACCGGCAGCGGCCAGCAGCGCGTAACCCAAGCCGGCCAGCACGTATACACCAGCGACGCCCAGCAGCAAGCCGCCGGCGGCAAGCACCAGAAAGATGATCAGGCCAGTTTTCATAGGTAGTCCAGTTAGCCAACCACGATCGGGCTGGCAAGAAAGTCATCGAAGTGGCCGGAGTCATCGATACCGAGCTTGATGGCCACGGCGCAGCCGGTGATCAGGCTCACCATGCCGTCGATCTTGTTCTCCGGGCGCTCCTTGTTGGGGTAGATGTTGTCCTTCACGTCCAGCTTCGCCACCACGTTCGAGGCCATCCAAGTCAGCACCGGGCAGTCACCGTGGGCCAGCTTTCGCTGCAACACCAGGGCTTCAACCTCTTTCATGGGCTCACTCAGGTTCTGCACCGTCTGACGCAGCTCAACCATCGGCAATCCTTCGGCGTCCATCTCCTGAGCAAGCTGGGTGGCCTGCCACGGGTCGTAGGCGTAGGCCCGGATGTCGAAGCGACCGGCAAACTCGCGCATGTCCTCTTTGATGACTTCGAAGTCGGTGACCTCTCCGTCGGTCAGGGTCAGCAGGCCGAGAGCATCGAACTCGCGGTACCGCGCGGTGTTGCTGTCCAGCTCCTCCAGCACCCGCGCTTCTGGCAGGTAGTACCTGGCGTGGATATGCCAGAACGGATCGTCGCCATTGGGCGGGAAGATCAGCAGGTTCGCAGCAATGTCGATCTTGCTCGCCAAGTCGAGACTGCCGTAGCAGGGACGGCCCTCCAGTTCTGCAAGGCTCTTTCTGGCCGGGGCCTCTTTCCAGCGCAGCATGTTGAGCCAGGCATTCTTGGCGCCCACCCACTCGTTCAGGTGCTTGGTGCGGAAGGTAGCCTGCTTGGTTGCGGACTGCATCGCGTCACGCTGGCGGGCCAGCAGGAAGTCCTCGCCGACCGAAATGCCGAAGTTCGGATTCGCTTTGCGCAGCGCGACCTCGCTGGTCCAGTCATCACCATGGTCAATGGTGTAGAGCGCTGGCCAGAGATCCGGACGCTCAATGACTCCTTCCAGCATCCGCTCGGAGTCTCGGATCAGCTGGTGGCAAGGCCCGCCGATGCTGGAGCCCGCAGTGGTGATAACCAGCATAATGGGCTGCTCGCGAGCGCCCATGCCGGTTTCCATGGTGTCGTAGAGCGTCGAATCCTGATGTTCGTGGTACTCGTCGACCACCGAGCAGGACGGTGAAGAGCCGTCGCCAGGCTTACCGATGACCGGCTCGAATCGCGACCCATCGGCCAAAACGACCATGTTGGAAGCGTTCACGTCGACGCCGTAGTGCTCTCGCAAGTCGTCGGTACGCTCGACCATTAGCTTGGCCGGCCTGAACACCTCCCAGGCCTGCTTCTCCGTAGTCGCGCCAGAGTAGACCTCGGCGCCGAACTCTCCGTCGGCGACGAACATGTACAGACCCACGCCGCCGCCAATGATCGATTTGCCGTTCTTTCTGGGTACGAACACCAGAATCGTCCGGTAACGCCGGGTACCATCCTTCTTGCGGACCCAGCCGAACGGCACGCAAACCGAGAAAAGTTGCCAGGGCTCCAGCTTGATCAGCTGCTTCTTTCCGCCCCATTTACCCTTGGTGTGCGGCAGAAGCTGCAGGAACTTGGCGACTTTCTCCGCCTTGGCGGGATCGAATTTGTACGGAAAGTCCTTGCGCTTGGAGGCAGCCAGGTCGTCGAGATGACGCTGGGCCAGCAGCTGAATCCATTTGCAGACGAGGATCTTACCGGCGAGGACATCCTTGGCGTACTTTTCGGCCGCCTTCATCAGCGGAAATTTCACCTTGGCCATTACAGCTCCGCGAATGCATTGCCCTTCGGCGCGTCTTTTTTACCCCCGCCCACCTTGGACCGATCAGCCGGCGTCATGCCGAACTTGCCGAGCATGGCTTCCAGGCGCACCAGCTTGGCGGCAGGGAAATCGATGGGGTCGTTGCGAAACTGGGCCAGCAGGTTGGCGGCCAATTCCAGGCTGAGCCGGTCGGAGTTGGTCAGCACATCCCGCGGGGCGTACTTCGCGATCTCCTTCCAGGCGTGGAGCACTGCTCCATTGATGTGAGCCGGCGGCGCGGTCAGCTCACCCACCGGTTCGGCATCCTCACGGCGACGCTGGGGGTCTTTCTTGAACGCACCGGTCAGCTCAAGCACGTTCGTCGGCTTGCGCGGTCGGGCCATTTTGAAAACCTGAATTTTGCGGAAATGGAAAAAAGGCTGAGGGCGCGGTGTCCGAGCGAAAAGGCCTGAACTTTCACTATGCCCCTCCCCTCTGACGAGATTCGTTATCATTTGAGCTGTGATTTGATCATTTTCCGATCAAATCGGGATGCAGCTCCAGGCCTTGCCATTCACCAGCACGGGGATGTACTCCCGACAGACACCAAACTCCTCTGCCAGGGCCTTGGGTGACTCACCACGCGCCCGGCGGCGCCTGATCTCGATGACCTGCGCCTCTGTCAGTCTTCGATGTCGGGCTCGCATGCCAGGCCCTAGAGTTCCATGGCGAATAGCGTCTTGGGCATTGTCCTCTCGCGTACCCCAGACCAGGTTCCCAGGGCGGTTATCAGTGCTGATGCCATTGAGGTGCCTGGCCTGCTGGTCGTCATCTTGTGGCAAGCCGCCATACGCCATAAGAACAAGCCGATGCACTTCGAAGCGGTGACGCTCCCTCTTGCCGTTGACTCGCACGGTCAATGTGACGCGGTGATATCCACGGTTGACCTGGCTCTTAAGAACCCTGACCAATCCAGAGCGGACGGACGCAACTTCCCCATCCTCAGTCGCGTAGTAGCCGCTGAGGTTGGGTATAGGTCGCATGGTCTATCTATCGATGTTGTCGGGATTCTTTCTGCGTCTTGGCCTTGTGGCAGTCGCGATTGATCGCCCGCAGGTTGTGATCATCATCCGTGCCGCCGTGGGCCAGCGCGACGATGTGGTCAACTTCATCTGCCTCGCGAATCCTTCCCAGCCTGGTGCAGTCGTCGCACCGGCACAGGTACTGATCACGCTTGAGGATGCGGTCACGCAGCCGACGCCATGGCCGGCCGCCACGACCTGAGCCCTTGCGTGTAGCCCAGGCCTTAGCCTGCTCTGCCGCCACCTCTGCATGGCCGTCGCAGTAGCCATTGGCATTGCGGTGCAGGGACCGACAACCCTGGGCTCTGCATGGGCGCTGTGGCCTCAGCGGCATGGTGTGCCATCCAGGTAGGTGCCTGGCTCAGCGTCAGGATCAACATCGTCGCCGTCCGCCAGCGCCTCGATCAGCGCCAGGTTCTGGGTTGCGATCTGCTCCAGAAGCGCGGTCTGCTTCCGCTGTTCGGCCAGTAGGTCGCTGACGCTTGGTTGCAGCTGGGCTGTGATGCCCGCCTCAAGCACGATCAGCTCACACTGGAGTCGATCAGCTGTCCCTGCCAGGTGCCGAGTCAGTCGCTCGCGCACCTCCGTCTTGATCGGGAATGGAACGCTGACCACCAGCAGGTCGCCCTTCTTCGGGCTCAGCTGCTCGATCTGGTGTGAAAAGGTTTCTTGCTCGCTCATACGCTACCTTTGTCCATTTGTTGATCCATTCGCGCCGGGCGGCGCATCCACTACAGGCCATCACATGCCACGCCGCGTCAGCCCGTAGACCTCCAAGGCGCCTGCGATATTCTCGCCTTCGGCTTGACTGATGGTGTTGACCACCTCCACGCAAGCGGCGGTGTTGGGTTCCATGCGAATGGTGATGGATGTGACTTTCGATGGGTCCAGCCCAAGCACTTGGCAGACGGTCTGGCCAAGCTCTTGGCCAAGGATCAGGGGTTTCTTTTCCATGCTGGTTCCTCGCGCCACGAAACGGCGCACTCTTATTTTGTGGCGCGGATTACTCTGGCTTGCGACTGGGCAGCTTGAAGTCGGTAACGCGATCAGCAATCGCACGAACCTTCTCCACCCCAAGGAGGCCAACCCACCCACCAACAAAGGCAGCCATGCTCTGTGGCAGGCCGAAGAACTCGAAGCCGCTGATGATTGTCAGGGTCAGGCCGCCACAGATGGCGCCCTCCACCAGCATCTGCCGGCGAGTGCCACCACCATAGGTGATGCGCAGTACAGCCATGGCGCAGGACAGACCGGCCGCGTACAGCAGGGGCGAATGCTGGCTCAACCATGCGAGGGCAACCGCCCAGGTGTCTGGTTTGTCTGGCATGTTGGACATCCGGGTTCCTCCCTTGCGGGAAGCAGAAAAAGAAAAGGCCCGCCGTTATGGCGAGCCCTTGGATACGTGACAAGGTGGCCCCGTGCTATCGTCGAGCTTCCACACAAGACGTTCCACGGAGCGAAAAACGATGAAGGTAACCCTCAAGTGCGCCAAGTGCGGCAGTGACAAGTTCGAGGTTCCGGCTAGGCCGAACGACAACTCGAAGGTCACCTGCGGCAAATGCGGTGCTGTCGAGACTTACGGGAAGCTCATGAAGGCTGTGGGCGACAAGGTCACGAAAGACCTGCAGCGGCAGCTCGGGAAAATGTTCAAGTGACCTGAGCGTTTCAGCCAGAGGGCGCAGGAAGTCAGCGGCGCCCTCAACCTCAACGTCGAGCTGTAGCTTTTCCATGCATCCTCCAGATACGAAAAAGCCCCAGCTGGTGCGAGGCTTGGAATGGGTGCGGAGGGCCGGTGCTTACCCGGCTTGTTGGTCTGGCTCGCTGGGTCACGTACCCCAGACTCTCATCGCGTAGCCGATCAGGGAGCGCACGGCTTTGATCGACGCCACTACCGACTTAGTCCAGCTGCCTGAGCGTGTCATCCGCACAAAAAAGCCCGCACAGGGCGGGCAAAGAGGGATCGTGCTTTTTTAAATCTGGTGGCTGTAGAACAGCGAGTACGACTCGATACCGTCGTTGGGCTGCTTAATGCCAGCGTTGGAGTAGTGAATCGCTCGGATGCCAACCTTCTGCGTCTCGCCGATCTTCAAGCCCGCACCGATGCGGTCTTCGAAGTTGAAGGCCGAACCAAAGTCCTGGTCACCTGCGGAGGTACCAGAGAAGACCGCCAGGCCGATGCCAGCCTCAACGAATGGCTTCACGTTACCGCTACCGAACTCGTAAACGAAAACTGGCGCAAAGGACAGCGAGTGAGCCCCACCTGAAGCATCGCCTGCTTCCCAGTAGGTGTAGCCAGCATCCCAATAACCGGTGAGACGGCCAGTACTGGATTCAAACCAGCTTTTGTCCCAGTTAAAGCCAATGCCGACGCGCGCTGTAAGACCACCTTGGCCTGTCGCGCCAAGCGCTCCGGATAGCTCAGCCGCTCCGGCGGACGCAGCGAAAAGGGAAAGCGCCACAACGGCGAGAACGTTTTTCATACTCACGGTCTTCCATATTATTGAGTAGCAACCTATCAGAATCATAGCGCTATCAAATCGTTCCCTCATACAAGAAAAATGCTTTTTCTGGAGGGCTACCTGAATCGAAGCCCCTCAAAAACACAAAACCCCGACACGATGGCCGGGGTTTGTCTGTGTCGCGTAACGTTGCAAGCTGGACACGCTGCTATGAAAACAGGTGTTTATCCGCCCGCATAGAGCTATTTATGCAGCCTCTCGAATTTCTTCGAGGGCGCAGTCGATCCATGCAACGCCGGCCTTGATGATCTCCCGCGCCTTGCGCTCAGACATGCCCGCTTCCCTCCCAACACGCATGGCTGGGTGCTTCGATCCGTAGTAAGCCCACACGAAATCCCCCATCTGCTGATTGCGCTTCGTCAGCCTGGCCACAGCGCCGTCGATGATCAGCGCAAGGTCGTCAGTGATCACATGCTGGCGAATGCCACCTTCACTGGGAACGTTGTCGCGCATGAGTGCGTAGAGAGGCGACACGTAACGTGGCACTCCCATCTCACACATTCGCCACCAGCCCCACTGCTCGAGCATGTACTCGGTATCGCCCAGCGCCTTGTCCGCGTAGGTTCGTTTCTTCATGCAGCCCTCCGGGGCGTTGGGTCGGTATCCAGGCCGAACAGCTCGCACAGGAGCTTGTGGGCGTGTTTGTTCTTGGCGTTGCCCTCGATGATCCAGTCCTTCGCGAACTCTTCGAACCCCTTGTTGGCTCGGGCAGCGTGCCAGTCAGTCACGATATCCATCAAGGCTGCCGAGGCCAGGCGGCCGTTGGGTAGGTCCAGCAGCATGCGGTTTCCGACTGAGAGGAACTTGCGCTCAACGGCGGTCAGGCTTTTGCGCGGCAGCGCCGCAGTTACGTTGCTCATCGAGCGACTCCTTGGGCCACACGGGCCTCGGCAATTCGCACATAGCCCAAGAACTGGTCGGCGGGCAGCGACTCCTTGATCACATCGAGGATGACCCGGTCCATGTTCTGCTGGGCGTGCGCCTTGGCCTCCTTGCGCAACTGGCCGCATCGGTACAGCAGGCGGGTGCGGTCATGGTTGATGTGCTTGAGCGCAGCCTTTGCTCGGTTGTACCAGCTGCGGTCGTATGGACGCCCCTGAACAGCGCCCTCTTGCGCCTGGCTCAGCGCCAGCTCCAGCCGAATTGCGTCACTCACCAGCTGCTCGTGCAGGGCTTCGCAGGCCTCAAGGGTTTCCGGCAGCTCGCGGGGCCCCACAAGCCGTGGATGCGCTTCTGCGAGTTTCGGGGCATTGCCAGTGGCAACAGGCTGGTCGGCGCCGGCTCGCTTGGTCACAGTCACCGAGACAACCGGGTTTGCAGGATTGCGGGCTGGCGGCTTGTGGCCTGGCCACAGATCAGAAAGTTTCATGGTGCTTGCTCCCCTTACGGTGTTTGGAGAAATTCACGACGCGGCCCATCTCGACCTCGTCGTCAGGCGGGAGGCGGTTGCCGGCGAAGTTGACGAAGCGGGCGTACTGCCCTTGGCGCTGGACTAGGCACGAGCCCTGCGGGGCCTGGCGCCCCTTGTCGAGGATCAGCTCAGTGACGCCCTGCTCACCCGCCTCCGACTCCGGGTCGTGGTGCACAAGGATCACCGCGTCGGCGTCCTGCTCGATCTGGCCGGAGTCGCGCAGGTCGCTGGCCTGGGGTTTCTTGCCGGGGCGGCTCGCCGGGTTTCGGTTGAGCTGCGCCAGCACCAGCACCGGAACACTCAGCTCCTTGGCCAGGTTCTTCAGGGCGATGGAGACTTTTGCCACAGCATCGGCGCGGTTCTGACTCCTGCCTTCGGTGCCCACCAGCCCCAGGTAGTCGATCATCAGGATGTCGAGGCCCTGCTCGCGCTGGAGCTTGCGGGCTTCCGAGCGGATGGCGCTCATGGTCATACCTGGGGTGTCGTTCAGGTACAGCTGGGCGGCCTCGATCTTGCTACCCGCCGTCCCGATTCGCTGCCACTCGTCCTCGTCCAGGCTCTTGACCTCCTCCATGCGACGCAGGTCGATACCACCCTGAGAGGCGATGGTGCGGACGGTCAGCTCCTTCTCGTCCATCTCCAAACTGAAGATCAGGCCAACCCCAGCTCCACGGATAGCGATGTGGTTGACGATCTGCAGGCCGAGCATGGTTTTGCCACTGCCAGGGCGGCCGGCGATCACCACCATGCTCTTGGGGCGCAGGAAGCCGATCAGCTTGTCCAGGTCAGCCAGGCCGGTGGACAGCTTCGGCGGCGCTCGATCGTCCAGCACCTCCTGCATGCCGTCGAAGACCTTGGGCAGCACCTCGGCCATGCGCCTGTACCCGGCCTTCTGGGAGCCCTGCAGGTCACGCAAGTCAGCGATGGATTGCTGGGCCTGGGCGATGATCTCGTCCGGCACCAGGCCGCTTGCAACAGCAGCCTTCGCAGAATGACCAAGGTCGACCACCTGACGGATCACCGCCCACTGCTTGACCTGCTTTGCGTAGGCCATCGCGTTGGCCACCGAGGGCACGTTGCGGCAGAGGTCCACGGCGAATGCAAGGGTGCCCTGCCCGCTCGGCAAAGTTCGCTGCACGTCCCCGACCGTTACCGCGTCGACCGGCAAGCCGCGATCCAAGCATTCACGGATCACATCGAACAGGGCCGCGTGGTCGTCGTAGAGGAAATCGGCACTGGTCATCTGGCTCACGATGTCATCCACAAGCGCGGCGTTGCCATCGAGAGACGCCAGCATGATCGCGCCCAGGACGCCGTGCTCGGCCTCGGGGTAGCCCATTACCAATTCGCTCATGCTTCACCTCGCGCCGAGGACCAGGTGAACAGGACAGCAGGTCCGCCAGCATCGGTCAGACGGTCGACAGCGCGATCCCCCAGGCACTTGCGCAGGCCGGCTAGACCCAGGTTGGAGATCACGATGGTCGGCATCAGCTGCCGGTACCGGGAGTCGATCACCTCGAACAGCACCTGGCGCTCGAAGTCGCTGCCGTGTTGAACGCCTACCTCGTCGATTACCAGCAGGTCCGGCGCCAGCAAGGAGGAATACACATCGCGCTCGGTCTGCTCGGACTTCTTGTCGAAGGTCATCTTGATATCGCGGATGATCTCGATGGCCATGGTGTAGCGAGCGGAAGCGCCGTAGGAGCGAATCACCTGCTGAGCAATGGCGCAGGCCAGGTGGGTCTTCCCGGTGCCAACGTCACCCAGCAGCATCATCGAGCGACCGGCATCCCAGTTGGCTTCAAACTCGTCCACATACTCGCGGCACTTGTTCAGCGCGATGGCCTGGCCTTCGCGATGCGTGTCGGTCCGGTAGCTATCCAGCGTTGACGCCCGGAAGCGCAGAGGAATACCAGAGGCCAGCAAGCTGGCATTCACGGCTCGTTCGCGCCGGATGGTCAGCGCAGGCTTGCGGATCGCATCGTCAGTCGAGTGGACAGCGTCGAACTGGCAGCGCGGGCATCCCTTCCAGAAATGGTCACCAGAAAACGACTCGATCAGCTCGTCAGTGTAGGTGCCGTGTGCGTGGCACTCGGCCGGCTTGGTCTTGAGAATCTGTGGAGTGGTCATGATCTTGCTACCCGGTAGGTCCCGTCAGGCTGGCGAACCAGGCCTTCGGTGTGGTCAATCTTGTCGAGGTCGGTGTGGTTCGATTGGCCTGCGCCTCTGGTGCCAGATGCCCAAGCCTCTTTTTTCAGCCGGTCGACAATCCAAGAGGTCTTGAACCCCTGCCAAGCTGCCGTCATCGCCTCGGCCAGGGCTTTGTCGGGGCTGATCCCTGCCGCCCGACAGCCTTCAAGCTCAGCCAGTACGTTGTTCCAGATCGTCAGATTCAGAGGCCCTTTCTTCTTCCGGAACTGGAAGTAATCACGGGCGGTTTGCTCGCTCAGGTCAGGCGGTGCCAACTCGAGCATCTGCTCGACCGTAAACCCATCATTTCCCTTCTTACGGTTCTTTGATGGTTCACCTTTGGGTTCTATTACGGTTCTGGGGGCATCTGGTGCCGGGGTGAGGGGCACGTGGTGCCGGGGTCCCCGGCATCTGGTGCAGGGGGGCATTTAATGCCGGGGGCATAAGATGCCGGGGTTACGATGTAGTAGGTCGACCGCCCGGCACGCTCTTTCGCCACCAGCAAGCCGACGCTTTCCAGCCAACGGATCGCGTTGCGCACGGCACGCTCTTTCAGGCAGGTGCGCTCGCAGATCCTGGCAATGGAAGGCCAGCAAACACCGTCATCGTTGGCATTGTCGGCCAAGGAGATAAGCACCGACTTCTGGGCAGCGCTCATTTCAAGCGGCCAGCAGGCGGTCATCAGGATGGTGCTCACAGTTGCAGCTCCTCACAAACGCGGCGCGCGAAGGCGTCGTAGCTCTCGGCCATCTCGAAGCCGTTGTCTTCCATCGCCTGGCGACCAGCCTTCGCCAGTTCGTAGATCGTCCAGCGCTCGCGCTCTGGCAGGCCCTTGAACTGGGTGTAGGTTGGCCAGGGTCCATTGATGATCGTTGCACCAGCGCGCTGCTGGAGCGCCTGGGGGGGGGTAGACGGGTTGTTCATTGCAGGGTCTCCGGGCCAGGCACGCTTATCTTGTCCGCGCTCACGGGTTTGCCTTGCAGCGCCGTTGGGGCGAGCCTGGAGATCAGCACGCTGAGCGCATTCATGGCATCCATCGAGTGGGTCTGCGCGAGATCGAGCTCAATCACCGTGGGGCAATTGCCCTTGATGTGGTCGCTGACCCTGCTGGCGTAGTTGAAGCTGACCTGTGCCAACGCGTGGTCTGACAGGCTGGCGAAAGCACTGGCTGGCAGCGGGTTGATAGGGGATGCCTTGATGGGGATGAGTAACCGCGCCACCTCCCCGGCCAACAGGCAACGCCGCTCCTCGTCGAGATGATCGGCAGATACCTGCTGCACGTCGTGACCAGTGCGGCGCCGGAACAGAACGGCGAGAGCCATGCAGACCTCGATCAGCTTTACGTGGATCTCGTCGCGGTCGTGGATCTTGACGCCCTCCCCGACCACCTCGACCGCATCGGCAACGCTTTCAAAGCACATCATCAACAACGCGGCGTCGGCGAACTTCTCGAAGAACTCTTCGTTGATGACAACGGCTTCTGGAGCCTGGGCGAACTCGATCACCTTGCTCATTGGGCACGCTCCAGCGCATTCACAGCACGCTCCATACGAGCCTGGGCATTGCTCAGCACTCGACGGGCCTTGGCGCGACGGTCATTAGCCGCAGCAGTGAAAAGACGAACCCCTTCCCACGCGTCGGTGTGCGGCAGGAACTCACCTTCTGGGCGACCGTGGGCGCGGAAATACACCTCGTACATGGCCTTGATTTCGGCGCGGGCCTCGCGGAAGTGGTGCTCGGCCTCGACCACATCCACTGCCGCCTGGACGATCCGGTCACGCGCTTGTTGCTTGGTTGATTTGATCGTCACAGGGGCTTCTCCGGAGTGAATTTTTCGTAATGGAACTGGCCGTCCCAGGTCTTCTTCATGGGCAGTTTCCCGGCGATGTACAGGTCGTGCAGGCGCCGTGCGCCCTTCTCCAGCATCACCGGGGCGTAGCGGATGAAACCGGTCATGCCCTCGCTGCTGACTTTGTATGGCTTCTCGGTGAGCAGGTGCTTGTCACGCGCCATGGCGTACACGCGATACTTGGGAGAATGGTCTGGGTCGGTCTCGGCGTTGTAGATCCACTTCAGCTCGGCCAGGAACGCCAGCATCAGCTGCGAATTCACGCCGTTGAGGCGCTTGGCGAACTGCGGAACCGTCTCCCCAGGCATGAACAGGTTCTCCAGCGCCTCGATCTTCTTGGCCTGCTGCTGGTTCTCAAGCACCAGCATCTCGTTCTGCTCTTCAAGGTCTGCGGCGAGGCGTAAAGCGTCAGCGCGAGTGCGAGGCACAGGGAATGCCTGCGGCCTGAAGTAGTTGCTGACCAGCTGGCGCTGGACGGTCCAGGCAAGGTCGTCGGTCAGCGACTTGACCAGCATCAGGTAGCCCTGCTCCGTGAGCAGAACAACGTCGTTCCGACGAAGACTGTCGGGAATAGCCCCAGGGTTGTTCCGACGAATTTCGTCGGAACCAACTTGGAAGTAGTCCTCCCCCGCAATCAGCCGCTCACGATGCTCGCGGAAATTGCGACCGGCCGTGCCCTCCGGCCTCTCATGCGCCAGGTCGATCATCGCCAGGGTGACGACACGCTGACCCCGATACTCGACGACGGGCAGCTGGTTGTTGTGGATGGTGATCAGGTTCATGCCACACCTCCCGCGCCACGTTTTGCAGCTGTAGGTTTTTGTGGCGCGGCGTGCTGCTGGGCTTCAAGGCTTCGAAGATTTTCATCCATCTTCCGCGCCCACTCCTCGGCATTGGTCGCCCACTCCTCGGCTTGTATGGCCCCGATACCGGCCAAGCGACCTGCAGTGTCAGGCTCGGGCAGCAATTTGCTCACGGCCAGGAACATGGTCTTGAAGTCGTTGAGCTTTTCCCGCAGCACCATCAGGTCGTCGTAGGCTTCATCAGCAATGTTTTGAAGGGTCTTCATTGGGCACCCCCTGCGGCATTCATCAGCTGAAACAGCTGGTCCTGCGCCTGGTCGGCCAGCATGTACATCGCTTCGTGGATGGCGGATTCACCATGGAAATCAAGCTGAGGCTCGAACCCGCGTTGCTTGTCGTCCTTAAAGGCATGGTTCTCCATGAGGATGGAGGCGAAGCTCTCGATTACGCGCAGACGGGCCATGACCTTTTCGCCCAGGTCGCTGATTGAAGTGGTCATTGGGATGCCTCCGCGCCACGATCTGGCGAGGTAGGTTTTTGTGGCGCGTGGCCTTCCATATCCCTCACAGGAATCTCGATCGCTTCGAGCAGGGCCTCGCACTGGACGGTCAGGACGCGGATCGCGTAGAGCTCGCTGCTGCCGTCAGCGCCATCTCCGATGAGGTTGCCGAGCAGGCAGTTGACGCTCGAAAGCATCGCGCCTGCCGCGGTGATGGCGGTGTTGCAGGACGTGCCGGCGTTGACCCGATATTTAACCCCCGAGGAGAAAAAGTGCGCCTCTTGCGTGGACAGGCGAGTCATGGCTGCATCTCCCATTTTTCGATAGCGACCTGCGCGCTACGATTCAGGGTGTTCGCAGCATCGGCCAGGAACGCCAGCGCACGAAGCTCGTTCGTGCGAATGTGCTCCCCCATGTTTGCCGCCAGCTCAAGGCGATGGGCGAGCTGGTGAATGCCCTCGGTGAGCCCTACAGCTAGGCCAATGCCTTCCATCAAGCCGACATCGGCTTTGATCGAAAAGACCGCATCTCCCTCAAACTCGTGCGAGCCAAAATCCATCGGACGCAAAAGTGGTAGTTGCTCCGGTGATGGCGTGGTGGTATTTTTCGGGTGCATCTCGTCCTCCTACAGAACGAAGATTCAAAAAGTCCATTGGCGTGGACTGGTTAGAGAAACCCGCTTCCTACGGCGGGTTTTTTGTTGCCTGGAGAAAAGTCAGCCAGACAGCAAAAATTGGGATGACGAGGACGTCATGGGGAGGCCTGCGTGGCACTGGATGAATTCACAGCCACCGCAGTGGAGCTGCGCAGATTGGCAGTTGGGGGTATCGTTTGCGTCAAGGTCGGCGGAGCCTCATTGCCGACAGCTGCGCAACGGTTGAGAATGCGAAACTCAATGACCTCGATGCGTCCATCCTCGAAAACACGGACACGGATATCGCGAGACGATTTAGCCATCTGCGAAATCGCGCTTTGAGTAACGCCAACGGCCTTGGCGAGCTGCGGCTGGGTGCCTTTGCACCGAAGGAAGTCAGCCAGCTTAATTTCTTTCATGATGACTTCTCGATCAGGAACTCATCCAAATATTAGCCACGCTTTATTTTTGTCGCAAGCATTGATTAGCAAGGCTGGTTGCAAGATATAAGCTCAGCTAATAGGGTTTGCAGATGATAACCAGACACAGACGCCCACTTACGCCTGAAGAGATCGCCGAGAGCGCAAGACTCAAGGACATCTACAACAAGCGAAAATCAGAGGCCCGCAGCAGAGGGCTCACGCTAACTCAGTCAGAGATAGGGGAGCGGTGCGAGTGGAAATCCCCACAGAGCACTGTAAACCAGTACATGACTGGCAAGCTTGCTCTGAATCTGGATGCGCTCATGCGGCTATCGAAAGCTCTGGATTTCGCCCCAGAAGATGTTAGTCCCAGGCTCGCCCAAAGCGTTCAGCATCTCACCTACCCGTCCATTCACGCTGGCAATGTTGAGCCAGGTCCGCCAATCACAACCGCACCTCGAAGGATCGAAATCGTGGGTACCGCCCAGCTTGGGAATGATGGCTATTGGGTTGGCCTGGATAACTCAGATGGATGGGTAGAGACCTGGTCCAGGGATGAGGATGCCTATGCGTTGCGACTGAAGGGCGATTCAATGGCCCCCGCTATCCGTAGTGGGTGGGTCGCCGTGTGCGAGCCTAATCATCGGCTCGTTCCAGGGGAGTATGTGATGGTGACCACTTCCGACGGCCAGAGCATGGTCAAGGAGCTTCTCTTCGAGAGCGAGGATGGAGTCAGTGTAATGTCCGTGAACTCGGCATACGAACGCCGAACCATAGACTGGTCAGACATAGACAAGATTCACTACGTCGGGAACATTTTGGCACCAAGCAAGATCCTCAGCAGGATCTAGGCAGATCAGCACGTCACGAACCCGCCATCTGGCGGGTTTTTTTGCGCTGCTCGAAAATAAATTAGCTGAGCTGTTGACTTAAAAATAAAGCACAGCTAATTTTAATGTCACCAACACGCAGCAAGGAGCGCCACCATGACCACGACAGCAACCATAACCCTCGGTAACTGGCAAGGCCTGCTTGGCCATGGCGCAGCCCCTCGCGAGCTTGAGTGCCTGCTGGCTATTGCTGGTGGCGCCTCCGGGAAAGAGGCTGCCCGCACCCTAGGCATCAGCGAAGACGGAGTGAAGAAACGCCTGATCGCCCTGGGCACAAAGTGGGGCGTAACCCGCCGCGCTGCTCTGGTTGCTGAGGCATTCAAGCGCGGCGTCATCAGCCCTGCCGTTACTGCTTTGGCGCTGATCATGGCCATCCACGGAATGATCGGCGACGACCATGCAATGCGCATCCGCCGTGGCGGTAACAGCGGCGAGCGAAAGATTGAAACCCGCATAGCAAGCCGGCGCGCGGAGTGCGCCCTGGCGGTGGCGTGACGCTGCCAGCCTGACCTGATCCAACCCTGATTTTTGCGAAAGCCAACAAACGCGGCAGGCCACCGGCTTGCCCGAAATAAGGAGATTCACATGCTTATGCTCAGCCGGAACATCGGCAAGGCCGTCATCATCGGCGGCAACATCCGGGTCAGCGTGGCCCAGGTTAACGGCTGTCAGGTTCGCCTGGGGATTGAGGCCCCGCGCGGGGTGATCGTTGACCGCGAAGAGATCCACGCCCGCCGCGTGGCTGAAGGTACCGTCGATGAAGCGCCAGCGTTCAGCATCGACGAGCACGTCAAGCTGGCGGCAGATGCGCGCCGTTACCGCTGGCTGCGTGACCGCGAGCGCATCGAAGATCCTGACGAAGACCTGCTGGTAGTGCGCGGCGATAACTGGCTCTCCGGCGAAGAGCTGGATCAGGAGATCGATACCGCCCTGCGCGTGCAGGCCATGCAGCAGCAGGTGGTGCAGGAGTCGCAGGTGGTGCAGGAGCAACATCAATGAACCAAGCCGACCTTCTCCTGCTGTTGTGGGACGCCCTGCAGCAGCGCGAAACCACATTCGGCCAAGTGCTGGACCTGTCTTCCGCTTGCGGCCTGGATGGGCGGCGGGTGCTGGCCGACCACTTCCGGAGGCTGCCATGAACAAGCGCCGCTCGATCAACCCCGCAGACCTCCCCACTGTCGGCCAGCCCCTTGGCGGCGGCTTCTTCGCCGGGCGGCTGTTCTTCGATGGTGCCGAACACGCTGTGATCGATGCAGGCCGGGAGTTCGAGGTTGCCGCCCACTGGTGGCAGGAAGAAGGCCCACGCCCGCGCATCCGTGGCGCCACATCGCGCTTCGATGGGATGGCCAACACCCTAGCCATGGCCGCCGAGGGCAGCGCCATCGCCCGCAAGGTGCTGGACATGAACATCCGTGGCACCTGGGGCTGGCACATCCCGTCGATCGAGGAACTGCAGGTGCTGCGCTGCAATCTCTTGCAGCTTCCAGAATGGGGTCACGACCGGTCGTACACGGTCAGGGGCGCGGCCCAGGCGTTCGGCCTTAGCGAGTACTGGACCAGCAGCCAGAAGGCGAACGCAGCGACTGCTTGGTGCCTGCATATGCTGCCCTGGTGCGTGCCTGATACGAACTGGGTAAGCAAGTGCAAGGGCATCCGGCCGGTGCGTACGCTACTGATCAGCCAGGACGCATACGTGCACGCGCCATCGACCGACACGCCGATCAGCGAGACGGACCTGCGCGGCCTAGCCAACCAGCAAGCGGTGGCCACCGTGCTCGAGCGGTTCGTGAATGAGGACGCGGGCAAGTTCTACGGGCGGACCGAGGCCCTGGTGGCTGAGCTGGCGGCGCTGGCGGGAGGTCGGGCATGAGCATCGTATTGCAGGGCTACAAGCTGAACCAGCGCCAGCTGGACGCCATCACGCCGGTCTTGAATGACTACATGCACGGGAAGATCAAGGGTCAAAAGAAGCTGGAGCAGGCTTGCACCAAGGCACTTGAGGCTGCCGGGTGCGCTCTTGGCTACGACACGTCAATACCTGGTGGCGATACACCCGTTGAGCAGCGCGCCGCCGCCTGGATGCGTAACGGCGAGGTGGGCATGTCGTCTCGGGCCATACACGACCACATGCTGGGACTGACGCCGAAGAATGGCTACTTCGACTATCCGCTCGATCCAGACGACCTGAACCGCTGCATCAAGCTCCTTGAGTTGATCCCTGAGTGGAAGCCCCGTATGGGCGAGATGGCCTGCCACGGGAAGGATTGGGCAGGACTGGCCCGCCACTGGGAGGAAATCAGCCAGTGCTTCCTTGATGAGGTCGGCCTGGACTGGTGCAAGGGTAGCCGCGCACCGAAAACGTACGCGCTGATGAAGCAAGCTATGGGAGAGCGGTCATGAGCGTCGATAAAGCACAGCTGAAGGCGCTGGCCCAACGCGCCACACCTGGCCAGTGGGTCACGGAGGGCGAGCACATCAATGAACACGGCCACCTCCTGTACGCCTACGTGGCGCATGAGAACAGCGGGATGATCGCGGAGGCCTTCGCCAACTGCCGGGTTAAAACGGATGAAGAGTGCCGCGCCAATGCGGCTTTCATCGCCGGCGCCAATCCGGCCAATGTCCTCGCCCTGCTGGCGGAGATTGAGGAGTTGCAGGCGCGGATCCACTTGGCTGGCGTGGCTGGCGAAATGGCAGTCAATGAAGCTGTTGGCAGGGCGGCCACTGAGTTTCTTGCCGCGATCGTCAAGCAGGATCAGCTCAAGGCGGAGAGCGAAAAGCACCGCTGCGCAGCTCAAGACGCGCTGGCTGGCCAGATGTTCCTCCGCAACGACCGAGACCTGCTGAAGGTCGAGCTCGAAGCTCTGCGCAAGAAGTCTGCCGGCAAGGTGATGGTCGACCTTGATCTGTTCGAGAGCCTGCGTGACAGCGCTCTTGTCGAGGCAGATCAGCACCGCCAGAGCATGGCCGGGTATCGACCAGAGCGCCAGCAACTGCTGGATCAGATCGTGGAGCAGTGCGACCGGCTCTTAGCTGACGCGACAGGTCGGCGTGACAACCAAAATCTGACGCGTCAGGAGGAATAGAGATGGCAGCAGCAGAGAATCTGCCCGAGGACCATGTGCACGACAAGGTCACCGAGAAACGGATGGGCGAGTTGGTGGGGTGTACAGCGAAGGCGCTTCAGCGCAAGCGTGAGAAAGGCATCATCCCCAACTGGGTGTGGATGAAGATCAACGGCAGGATCATGTACAGCAAAAGGAGATATGACGAATGGATCGAAAGCCTATGGACCTGCCGGCCGGAGTCGAGCTTGTCGGGCGCTCAATCCGAATTCGCTTCACCTGGAACAAGAAGCGGTGCTGCGAGACGCTCCCCCTCCCTCAGACCCCGAAAGGGATCGCAGCAGCAGCGAGTCTACGTGCTCAAGTAAAGGGGCTGGACAAGCTCGGCGCTCTGACGGCAGAGAAGTACGCCGAGCTGTTTCCCAATACGCGCAGCGTGGTGGTGCAGGAGCAAACTACCCCGATCTTCTTTGATTACGCGCAGGACTGGCTCAACAGCTTGCAAATCGTGGAGGGTACTCGGAAGAACTATCGCTCTGCCCTGCAGGTGTATTGGGTTCCGTACCTGGCCGAGAAGCCGATCGATACCATCACGTCAGTGCTCCTGCGCAAGATAATGAACGACATCAAGTGGACTTCCCCGGTACGCCGCAAGGGCGTGGTCGGCCTGCTGGTGTCGATCTTCCAGCAGGCGGTGACAGACGAGTTGATCGTTCGAAACCCGGCCCTGTCTATCCCGGGCGCCAAAGTGCCGAAGCGTGAGGTCGACCCTTTCACCAAAGAGGAAGCGGATTCGATCATTGCCCATCTGTACGAAACGACGAGCGGTTTGACGGCGATTTACGCGGCGTATTTCGAGTTCTGTTTCTACACCGGTATGCGGCCTGGCGAGGTGATGGCTCTGCGCTGGAGCGAGATCGACAGGCGCGGGAAGACTGCCAACGTGTGCCGAATCCAGATCCGCGGCGTGATCCAAGATCGCACCAAAACGAAGCGCACCCGGCAAGTTTTATTGAACGATCGCGCCATGCATGCACTCGAAAAAGCCAGACCGCTCACCGAGGCCCGTTCAGATTATGTGTTCGCGCCCAGTGGGACAGGTGACCGCTCGGAGATGTACATACGCTCCGAGACGAGTCAAAAACGCTACTGGCTTGCAGCACTGCGGAAGCTTGGAATTAGACGCCGCAGGATGTATGACACGCGCCACACGTACGCGACCATGTGCCTGATGGCCGGCATGAACCCGGCATTCATCGCCGCGCAGCTCGGGCATAGCGTGCAGGTGCTGCTTTCGACATACGCGAAGTGGATCAACTCGCCGAATGACTGGGCTGAGCTTGATAAGCTGAAATCGCTGGAAAGTGGTACAAAAATGGTACGAGCTAAAAGCCAGTAACGCCATGAGTGCCGAAACTCAAAGGGTTTACGTTACATGTGCGGATTAGCAGGAGAGTTACGTTTCACCCCCATCGACCAAGCCCCTCGCCCAGCCGACCTGGCTGCGGTAGAGCGCATTACCCATCACCTGGCCCCGCGAGGCCCGGATGCCTGGGGCTTCCATAGCCAGGGCCCGATCGCCCTGGGCCATCGGCGCCTGAAGATCAAGGACCTGTCGGACGGCTCGGCGCAGCCGATGGTCGACAATACGCTGGGCCTGTCGCTGGCCTTCAACGGTGCCATCTACAACTTCCCCGAACTGCGCGAGGAACTGCAGGCGCTGGGCTACAGCTTCTGGTCCGACGGCGACACCGAGGTGCTGCTCAAGGGCTACCACGCCTGGGGCGCGGCGCTGCTGCCCAAGCTCAACGGCATGTTTGCCCTGGCCATCTGGGAGCGCGACAACCAGCGCCTGTTCCTGGCCCGCGACCGCCTGGGCGTCAAACCCCTGTACCTGTCACGCAACGGCGAGCGCCTGCGCTTTGCCTCGACCCTGCCGGCACTGCTCAAGGGCGGCGACATCGACCCGATGCTCGACCCGGTGGCCCTCAACCACTACCTGAATTTCCACGCCGTGGTACCGGCACCGCGCACCCTGCTGGCCAACGTGCAGAAGCTGGAGCCCGGCACCTGGATGCGCATCGACCGCCATGGCGAAGTGGAACGCCAGGTCTGGTGGCAACTGCACTACGGCCCCCACCCCGACGAGCGTGAACTGGACCTGGAAGGCTGGACCACCCGCGTGCTCGACGCCACCCGCGACGCCGTAGCCATCCGCCAACGGGCAGCCGTCGATGTGGGTGTGTTGCTGTCCGGCGGCGTCGATTCCAGCCTGCTGGTCGGCTTGCTGCGCGAAGTGGGCGTTGACGACCTGTCGACCTTCTCCATCGGCTTTGAAGATGCCGGCGGCGAGCGCGGCGACGAGTTCCAGTATTCGGACCTGATCGCCAAACACTACGGCACCCGTCACCACCAGTTGCGCATTGCCGAACACGAAATCATCGACCAACTGCCGGCCGCCTTCCGCGCCATGAGCGAGCCGATGGTCAGCCACGACTGCATCGCCTTCTACCTGCTGTCGCGGGAAGTGGCCAAGCACTGCAAGGGCGTACAGAGCGGCCAGGGTGCCGATGAGCTGTTCGCCGGTTACCACTGGTACCCGCAGGTGGACGGCGCCGACGACGCCTATGCGGCCTACCGTGAGGCGTTCTTCGACCGCAGCCACGCCGAATACCGCGACACCGTGCAGGCCCCCTGGCTGCTGGAAACCGACGCTGCCGGCGACTTCGTGCGCGAACACTTCGCGCGCCCCGGCGCACCGGCTGCCGTGGACAAGGCGCTGCGCCTGGACAGCACCGTGATGCTGGTCGACGACCCGGTCAAGCGGGTGGACAACATGACCATGGCCTGGGGCCTGGAGGCGCGTACGCCGTTCCT
The DNA here is from genome assembly GCF_021283545.2 of Pseudomonas alloputida. NCBI lineage: Bacteria > Pseudomonadati > Pseudomonadota > Gammaproteobacteria > Pseudomonadales > Pseudomonadaceae > Pseudomonas > Pseudomonas alloputida. Next base: position 4,838,467 of record NZ_CP128540.1, read on the forward strand.
CGATTACCGCCTGGTGGAACTGTCGGCACGCATTCCCGCCCGCTTCAAGCTGCCCGACGGCGGCAAGCAGGTGCTCAAGCAGGCGGCGCGACGGGTGATCCCGCATGAGGTGATCGACCGCAAGAAGGGTTACTTCCCGGTACCGGGCCTGAAGCATCTGGAAGGTGCCACCCTGGGCTGGGTACGCGAACTGTTGACCGACCCCAGCCAGGACCGAGGGTTGTTCAACCCGACCATGCTCGACCGCCTGCTGAGCAACCCGCACGGCCAGCTGACGCCACTGCGCGGTTCCAAGCTGTGGCAACTGGCGGCGCTGAACCTGTGGCTGAGCGAACAAGGAATCTGACCGATGAAAGCCCATGAAATCGCTTATGGTCAGCGCCTGCTGCGCGGCCAGGCGCCGTCCTACGAGCGCCTGCAGGCGCGCCTGGCCGGCGACGGCAGCCAGCCACACGACCAGCCGCGTGCCGTGCACTGCGGCTGGGGCCGGCTGTTGATAGGCCACACCTACCCCGACCCGGCTTCCCTGGCCGAGGATCTGCTCGACGAGCACCCGGGCGAACGCGACATCGCCCTGTACGTGGCCGCACCGCAGCAGGTGTTGGCACAGGCCCCTCAGCAGCTGTTCCTCGACCCGTCCGACACCCTGCGCCTGTGGTTCACCGACTACCGCCCGGCGCAGCGGGTATTTCGCGGCTTCCGCGTGCGGCGGGCACAGAACCCCGCCGACTGGCAGGCGATCAACACGCTGTACCAGGCGCGCGGGATGCTCCCCGTCGACGCCGAGCTGCTTACCCCCCGGCACTTGGGTGGCCCGGTGTATTGGCTGGCAGAGGACGAAGACAGCGGCGCGATTATCGGCAGCGTCATGGGCCTGAACCACACCAAGGCGTTCGATGACCCCGAGCATGGCAGCAGCCTGTGGTGCCTGGCGGTGGACCCACACTGCACCCGCCCCGGCGTGGGTGAAGTGCTGGTGCGCCACCTGATCGAACACTTCATGAGCCGTGGCCTGGCCTACCTGGACCTGTCGGTGCTGCACGACAACCGCCAGGCCAAGCGCCTGTACCAGAAACTGGGTTTTCGCAACCTGCCCACCTTCGCAGTCAAGCGCAAGAACGGTATCAACGAGCAGCTGTTCCTCGGGCCTGGCCCGCAAGCCGACCTCAACCCCTACGCACGCATCATCGTCGACGAGGCCCTGCGCCGGGGCATCGAAGTGCAGGTGGACGACGCCGCTGGCGGCCTGTTCACCCTGAGCCTGGGCGGGCGGCGCATTCGCTGCCGGGAATCGCTCAGCGACCTGACCAGTGCCGTGACCATGACCCTGTGCCAGGACAAACGCCTGACCCAGCATGCCCTGCACAACGCTGGGCTGCAGGTGCCCGCGCAACAGCTGGCGGGCAATGCCGATGACAACCTGGCGTTTCTGGAAGAGCATGGCGCGGTGGTGGTCAAACCGGTCGATGGCGAGCAAGGCCAGGGCGTGGCGGTGAACCTGACCTGCATCGACGACATCACCCGTGCCGTGGCGCATGCCCGCCAGTTCGACAGCCGCGTGCTGCTGGAAAGCTTTCATGCCGGGTTCGACCTGCGCATCGTGGTGATCGGCTACGAGGTGGTGGCCGCGGCCATCCGCCACCCAGCGCAGGTGCTGGGCGACGGTAAGCACAGCGTGCGCCAGTTGATCGAAGCGCAGAGCCGTCGACGCCAGGCTGCCACCGGTGGCGAGAGCCGCATTCCGCTGGACGACGAAACCGAGCGCACCTTGCGCGCAGCGGGCGTTGGCTATGACGACGTGTTGCCGGCCGGCCAGCGCCTGGCCGTGCGGCGCACGGCCAACCTGCACACCGGCGGCACCCTGGAGGACGTCACCGAACGCCTGCACCCGGTGCTGGCCGATGCTGCCGTGCGCGCGGCACGGGCACTGGAAATTCCGGTGGTGGGGCTGGACTTCATGGTGCGTGATGCCGGGCAGCCGGAGTACGTGATCATCGAGGCCAACGAACGTGCTGGCCTGGCCAACCATGAACCGCAGCCCACCGCCGAGCGTTTTATCGACCTGCTGTTTCCCCATAGCCGGCCGTTGGCCTGACAACTGCTCGGCTTTTTGTGGGAGCGGCCTTGTGTCGCGAATGGGGTGCGAAGCGCCCCTAGGGTCTCAGCTTCGCTGCCGATATTGCCGGGGCCGCTTTGCGGCCCTTTCGCGACACAAGGCCGCTCCCACAAGACTGCAAAATTTTAACCCGACCGGAGGCCTGGACATGTCCGAACGACTCCCCGAACCCGATCTCGACTATCTCAAACGCGTGCTGCTGGAAATGCTCGCCATCCCCAGCCCCACCGGCTTCACCGACACCATCGTGCGCTACGTGGCCGAACGCCTTGACGAACTGGGCATCCCCTTCGAGCTGACCCGCCGCGGCACCATTCGCGCCACCCTCAAAGGCCGGCAGGCCACCCCCGACCGCGCCGTCTCTGCCCACCTGGATACCATCGGCGCCAGCGTGCGCCAATTGCAGGACAATGGCCGCCTGGCCCTGGCGCCCGTCGGCTGCTGGTCCAGCCGTTTTGCCGAGGGCAGCCGGGTTAGCGTGTTTACCGATACCGGGGTATTCCGTGGCAGCGTGCTGCCGCTGATGGCCAGCGGGCATGCATTCAACACGGCGATCGACCAGATGCCGATCAGCTGGGACCACGTGGAAGTGCGCCTGGATGCCTACTGCGCCACGCGCGCTGACTGTGAGGCACTGGGCGTGAGCATTGGTGATTTCGTGGCCTTCGACCCATTGCCCGAGTTCACCGAAAGCGGCCACATCAGCGCCCGTCACCTGGACGACAAGGCTGGCGTAGCGGCATTGCTGGCGGCACTGAAGGCTGTGGTGGAAAGCGGCCGCCAGCCGCTGATCGACTGCCACCCGCTGTTCACCATCACCGAGGAGACCGGCTCGGGTGCAGCCGGCGCCCTGCCCTGGGACGTCAGCGAGTTCGTCGGCATCGACATCGCCCCGGTGGCGCCCGGGCAGGCTTCCAGCGAGCATGCGGTCAGTGTGGCCATGCAGGACTCGTCGGGGCCTTACGACTACCACCTGTCCCGGCACCTGCTGAAACTGGCCGGCGACCATGACTTGCCGGTGCGGCGCGACCTGTTCCGCTATTACTTCAGCGATGCCCATTCGGCGGTGACTGCCGGGCACGATATTCGTACCGCGCTGGTGGCGTTCGGTTGCGATGCCACCCATGGTTACGAGCGCACCCATATCGACAGCCTGGCAGCGCTGAGCCGGTTGTTGTCAGCCTACCTGCTGAGCCCGCCCGTATTTGCCAGCGATTCGCAGCCGGCCAATACGTCACTTGAGCGCTTCAGCCACCAGCTGGAGCACGATGCGCAGATGGAAAGCGACACGCGGGTACCGGCCGTGGACAGCCTGGTCGGAAACAAAGGCTAAACGCCCTTGGGGCTGCAAAGCGGCCCCAACACCTCGAATGTTTCGCGTAGCATGCCCATACCTATTTCAGACACCGCCCGACCATGCTGATCCCCTACGACCAATTGCAAGCCGAAACCCTGACCCGCCTGATTGAGGACTTCGTCACCCGCGACGGCACTGACAACGGCGACGACACCCCGCTGGAAACCCGCGTGCTACGGGTACGCCAGGCATTGGCCAAAGGCCAGGCTTTCATCCTGTTCGACCTGGAAAGCCAGCAATGCCAGTTGCTGGCCAAGCATGATGTGCCCCGCGAGCTGCTCGAATAGCAGGCCAGGCCTCTTCAGGCCTTGCTCTGCTTGGACGCCTTGATGCGCTTGTAAACTTCGGCTCGATGCACCGGCACCTCACGCGGAGCAGCCACACCAAAGCGCACCACGCCGTCCCGGGTCTCTACCACCATGATCCGGATGTCATCGCCAATCACGATGACCTCCCCTACTTCGCGCCCTATTACCAGCATGTTCCGATCCTCCTGCGAAAGGGAAAACCGGAGCCTGCCCCGTAGGCATTCAGCTACTCAATAGTTCCACTGCGATTCAGAAGCCTCTTACACTTTTGAGTAACTACTCCTACAGACCAATCATCGCGACGGGGCTTTTGCCCGCATTTTCACCGCCATTTCGGCCATCTCGTCATACAGCCGCTCAGGGGCCTGGCGTTTCAGTTGCCAGGCCTGGCGTCCTGCCTCATGAGGCAGGATGAGGAACTCGCCTGCAGCGACCTGCTGATGGATATAGTCGGCAATGTCCGCCGCACTGATCGGCGAACCTTCGAGCAGCTTGCCCACCTGCGCCTTCATCGCCGGGTTCGGCCCGCGGAACGAGTCCAGCAGGTTGGTCTGGAAGAACGACGGGCACACCACGTGCACCGCCACCTCCACCTGACGCAACTCCACCAGCAGGCTTTCCGACAAGGCCAGCACACCGGCCTTGGCCACGTTGTAGTTGCTCATGCCCGGGCCCTGCATCAGTGCGGCCATCGAGGCGACATTGATAATGCGCCCCTTGCTGCGCTCCAGCAGCGGCAGGAAGGCCTTGCAGCCCTTGACCACGCCCATCAGATTGACCGCGATCTGCCAGTCCCAGTCCTCCAGCGTCAGTTCGGCGAAGAGCCCGCCCGAAGCGACGCCGGCGTTGTTGACGATCACATCGACCCCACCGAACTTCGCTTCGCAGGCCTGGGCCAGGGCCGTCAGCTGGCTATAGTCGCGCACATCGCAGCGCTGGACGAAGCCGTCGCCACCGGCCTGGCGAACCTGCTCCAGCGTTTCGCGCAGTCCGGCTTCGTTGACATCGGCCAATGCCAGGCGCCAGCCCTCACGGGCCCAGCGCTGGGCGATCTCGCGGCCGAGGCCAGACCCGGCGCCGGTGATCATGATGCGTTTTTGCATGGTCGCAGGCCTTGTTTTGACAGGGAGTCCGGTGAGTCTAATCAAGGCGTCGCCATCCGGGAGGATTCATCAGGGCAGTGAATGGGCGGGCATGATTGGGTAGACGGCTGCACGGGGATGGAATCTTTACCAACCCGCACCGGTCCGAATTATCGAGAGGCCAGCAATCTCAGGCTCTTGCCCCCTAATCACGCAAGGACTTTGACATGACCACGATCCTTATCATCATCCTGATTCTGCTGCTGATCGGTGGCTTACCGGTCTTCCCCCACTCGCGCAGCTGGGGCTATGGCCCTTCCGGCATAATCGGCGTGGTGTTGGTGATTCTGTTGGTATTACTGTTGCTTGGGATGATATGACGCGCTGCGGATAGCCACTTCAAAAAGCCACGTGAGGTGAATGGCAAGCGGGTCGCAATACCCGGTTGCCATCCTGGATAGCGAAGGTGATTAAACAGTATGGCTTCATTGACCAGCCCCCAAATGTGCCGTCCTCCATGAAGGCGCTCACGACATGAGGGGAGCATGGGCAGAGCACCAACCTGTCTGGAGGCCATCGCCGACTGCATGAAATAAAAAACGCCCCGACAAGCGGGGCGTTTTCAATGCAGGGGATTGATGTTAGTGCGAGACCGCCCCGCTGGCACCCAGGCCAGTCTGCGAACGCACGAACTGCGGGAAGAACAGCGCGCGCTCATCCTCAGCCGCCTTGGACTTGTCGGTGACCGAGAAGAACCAGATGCTGACGAAGGCAATGGCCATCGAGAACAGCGCCGGGTACTCGTACGGGTAGATGGGTTTCTCGTGGCCGAGAATCTGTACCCAGATGGTCGGGCCAAGGATCATCAGCGTCACCGCACTCACCAGGCCCAGCCAGCCGCCGATCATGGCGCCGCGGGTGGTCAGCTTCTTCCAGTACATCGAAAGCAGCAGTACCGGGAAGTTGCAGCTGGCCGCAATGGAGAACGCCAGGCCGACCATGAAGGCGATGTTCTGCTTCTCGAACAGAATCCCCAGGCCGATCGCCAGTACACCCAGGGCGACAGTGGTGATCTTCGATACGCGGATCTCGTCCTTGTCGTTGGCTTTGCCCTTGCGCCAGACGCTGGCGTACAGGTCGTGGGACACTGCCGAGGCACCGGCCAGGGTCAGGCCAGCCACCACCGCCAGGATGGTGGCAAAGGCCACCGCCGAGATGAAGCCGAGGAACACACTGCCCCCCACCGCATTGGCCAGGTGCACCGCGGCCATGTTGTTGCCGCCCAGCAGAGCGCCTGCGGCGTCCTTGAATTCCGGGTTGGTGCTGACCAGCAGGATCGCGCCAAAGCCAATGATGAAGGTGAGGATGTAGAAGTAGCCGATGAAGCCGGTGGCGTACAGCACGCTCTTGCGCGCTTCCTTGGCGTCACTGACGGTGAAGAAGCGCATCAGGATGTGCGGCAGGCCGGCAGTACCGAACATCAGTGCCAGGCCCAGGGAGAATGCCGAGATCGGGTCCTTGACCAGGCCGCCGGGGCTCATGATCGCCTCGCCCTTGGCGTGTACCTTGATCGCTTCGGAGAACAGCGTGTTGAAGTCAAAGCCTACGTGCTTCATGACCATCAGCGCCATGAAACTGGCACCGGACAGCAGCAGCACAGCCTTGATGATCTGTACCCAGGTGGTGGCCAGCATGCCGCCGAACAGCACGTACAGGCACATCAGGATACCCACCAGGATCACCGCCACATGGTAGTCCAGGCCGAACAGCAGCTCGATCAGCTTGCCGGCGCCGACCATCTGCGCGATCAGGTAGAACGCCACCACCACCAGCGAACCGGAGGCCGACAGGGTGCGGATTTCCTTTTGCCCGAGGCGGTACGAGGCCACGTCGGCGAAGGTGTACTTGCCCAGGTTGCGCAAGCGTTCGGCAATCAGGAAAAGAATGATCGGCCAGCCAACCAGGAAGCCGATCGAGTAGATCAGGCCGTCGTAACCCGAGGTGAACACCAGCGCGGAAATACCCAGGAACGAGGCGGCCGACATGTAGTCGCCAGCAATCGCCAGGCCGTTCTGGAAGCCGGTGATCTTGCCCCCGGCAGCGTAGTAGTCCGATGCCGACTTGTTGCGTTTGGAGGCCCAATAGGTGATGCCGAGGGTGAAGGCGACGAAGGCCACGAACATGGCGATGGCGGAAACGTTCAGCGGTTGTTTCTGCACCTCGCCGGTCAGGGCATCGGCGGCCCACACGGCGGGTGCGAAGGCTCCGCAGGCCAATACGGCCAGGGCTTTGACTTGGCGAATCATTGTTGCGCCTCCTTCAGGATTTCCTTGTTCAGCTCATCGAATTCGCCGTTGGCGCGGCGCACGTAGATGGCGGTCAGGACGAATGCCGAAACGATCAGGCCGACGCCCAGGGGAATGCCCCAGGTAATCGATGACTCAGGACTGAGCTTGGCGCCCAGCACATGAGGACCGTAGGCGATCAGGAGGATGAAGGCGCAGTACAGGCCGAGCATGATCGCCGAGAGAATCCAGGCGAACCGTTCGCGTTTGGTGACCAGCTCCTTGAAACGGGGGCTGTTTTGTATCGAGAGGTAAATGCTGTCGTTCATTGTTTTTGTCCTAGCAGCACAGATACGGGATGGAACCCACACCCTTACTTTATGCTGCCGATGGACGCCAACCAGACGACCTTAGTCTTAGATGCAACGGTGTTTTACCGATTGCGTAACAAAGTGATGACCCGTTCGCGGGTAAACCCGCACCCGTAGGAGCGGGTTTACCCGCGAAGAAACAACATTGGCCCTGGAAGGCTTTTACTTGCCAGTCCACTCCTTCACACGATCAGGGTGCTTGGCGACCCAGTCCTTGGCGGCCGCTTCAGGCTTGGCCCCTTCCTGGATCGCCAGCATCACCTCGCCAATCTCGTCCTTGGACTGCCAGTTGAACTTCTTCAGGAACTCCGCCACTTCCGGTGCCTTGGTGGCCAGTTCCTTGCTGCCGATGCTGTTCACGGTTTCTGCCGCGCCATATACGCCTTTCGGGTCTTCGAGGAACTTCAGCTTCCACTTGGCGAACATCCAGTGCGGAACCCAGCCGGTCACCGCAATCGACTGCTGCTTGGCATAGGCACGGCCCAGTTCCGCAGTCATCGCCGCACCCGAGCTGGCCTGCAACTTGTAACTGGTCAGGCCATAGTCCTTGATCGCCTGGTCGGTCTTGAGCATCACACCGGAGCCTGCGTCGATGCCAACAATCCTGTCCTTGAAGCTGTTATCGGTCTTGAGGTCGGCAATGCTCACTGCCTTGACGTACTCGGGGACGATCAGGCCGATCTTGGCGTCCTTGAAGTTCGGGCCGTAGTCGACCACGTTGTCCTTGTTCTTGGCCCAGTACTCACCGTGAGTCACCGGCAACCAGGCCGACAACATGGCATCGAGCTTGCCCGTTGCCACACCCTGCCACATGATTCCCGTGGCCACGGCCTGCAACTTCACGTCATAGCCGAGTTTTTGCTTGATTACTTCGGCAGCCACGTTGGTGGTCGCCACGCTGTCGGCCCAACCATCCACGTAACCAATGCTTACTTCTTTGGCCATAGCCTGTGCAGCGCTCATGGCCATTACCAGGGCGGTGCCCACGCCCAGGAAACGTCGCATTTTCTTCAAAGTTGCCATCAAAGCATCCCCTCGTCAGGTCTTGGAGATTGCATCATCTTCCTGCAACACAAGACGACCTGATCCAGCTGCGACCTGCACCCGCCCCATATGCGACAGCACTATGCCATTAGCGCCATCGGCCTACCTCGGCCTGCGCGATCCTTGCATGCCAAAGGTTTGGCGCCGGGCTACTATCTAACCTTTTGTGCCAGACGATGGACCGCCACATGCCCAGTTGTAGCCGCCTGTTATTGCCGTTGTACCTGCTAGCCTGCCTGCTGGCCCTGGTCGGGCTGGGGGGGCTCTGGTACGGGCTGGGCAAGCCTGTGCACCTGCCCGATGCGGCCAGCCCTGCACACAAGCTGCAATGCGCTTCGTACACGCCGTTCGACAAAGACCAGTCGCCTTACGACCAGCCGTTTCGCCTGCGCCCAGCGCGGATGGACGCCGACCTGGCGTTACTGGCCGAGCGGTTTCAGTGCATCCGTACCTATTCCATGAGCGGTCTTGAGGCAATCCCGGCGCTGGCACGCAAGCATGGGCTGAAGGTGATGCTGGGCGCCTGGGTGAACGCCCACCCGGCCGACACCGAGAAGGAAATCAACCTGCTGATCGCTGCTGCCAACGCCAACCCTGACGTGGTCAGCGCCGTGATCGTCGGCAATGAGACACTGTTGCGCAAGGAGGTGACCGGTGCCCACCTGGCCAAATTGATCGCACGGGTGAAGCGCCAGGTCAAGGTGCCCGTGACCTACGCCGATGTCTGGGAATTCTGGCTGCAGCACCCGCAGGTGGCCCCGGTAGTGGACTTCCTGACCATCCATCTTCTGCCCTACTGGGAGGACGACCCGCGTGGCATCGACGATGCTTTGGCCCACGTTGCCGATGTGCGCCGGGTGTTCGGCACACGCTTCGCGCCCAAGGACATACTGATTGGCGAAACCGGCTGGCCCAGCGAAGGCCGCCAACGCGAAACGGCGGTGCCCAGCCGGGTCAATGAGGCGCGCTTCATCCGTGGCTTCGTGGCCATGGCCGAGCGCAATGGCTGGCACTACAACCTGATCGAAGCCTTCGATCAGCCCTGGAAACGCGCCAATGAGGGCGCGGTGGGTGGTTACTGGGGGCTATACGACGCGGACCGACAGGACAAAGGCGTGCTCGAAGGGCCCGTGAGCAACCTGCATGACTGGCCGCAGTGGTTGCTGGCCAGCGCCGTGCTGACGGTGATCATGCTGGTGCTGGCCGGGCGCCCCGCTACACCGATGGCCGCCGTGCTGCTGCCACTGCTGGCAGCGTTTGGCGCCGCTTGCCTGGGCCTGTGGGGCGAGTTGATGCGCACCCATGCGCGCTTTGCCGGGGAATGGCTGTGGGCACTGATGCTGGCCGGGCTGAACCTGCTGGTACTGGCCCATGCGTTGTTGGCGCTGGCGCGGCGGGCCGGCTGGCGTGAACGCTTGTTCGCCTGGCTGCAGGTGCGAGCCGGCTGGCTGTTGCTGGCGGCGGGCTTCGCTGCGGCGGTGAGCATGCTGGCAATGGTGTTCGACCCACGCTACCGCAGCTTCCCCAGCGCGGCGCTGGCGTTGCCGGCGCTGGTTTATGTGCTGTGGCCGGTGCGGGCGCGACGGGCGGAGGTGGCGTTGCTGGCGTTCATCGTCGGCGCCGGGGTGGCGCCGCAGTTGTTCGTGGAAGGGCTGGAGAACCAGCAGGCCTGGGGCTGGGCGGTGGTGAGTGTGCTGATGACAGCGGCATTGTGGCGAAGCCTGCGGATGCGCCAGGCTTGATACTGCATATCCCTTGAGCCCGGCGCGGACCTTGTGGGAGCAACTGTCTTGCTCAATTTCTGAAAGCTGGCGCGATCCCGCAGCTGCTTACAATGGGGGTTGCCTGACCAGGCGCAACCCCGCCAGCACCAGCGCAAACACCGCAATGCTGGCGGTGTACAGCACCAGCGCCGGCACCGCGAACACCAGTGCCAACACTGCCAGCCACCAGCCGGCACGCGCGGAAACGAACTGGGCCAGTAGCGCAAGGCCCAATCCGCCCCAGGCCATGACTTGATGGTGAATGCCCAACCCCAGCAGCGAACGCACCTCGCACTGCCAATAGGCGGTCGGCACTGCGCACAGCCCTACCCACTGGCCGTCCTCCATCAGGCCGTAACGCACGCCATAACTGGCCGCGAGCCAACCCCCCAGGAACAGCAGCAACAGCGCCGTCGGCAGCGAACGAGACATCCTGTTCTCCAATAGCGGTAATCGAAAGCATCCATGATCGCTTATGCCCGTTTCTAAGGCAAAATCACACCCCGGCAGCTATGTTGCAGATAGCAAGTACGCCAAATGCCACCGCAGCGGGCAACTTTGCCCGCCTGGTTGTGGTCCTAGCCTGCACACTGCTCGACCTTGCGTTCTTTTGGGGGATTACATGCTTCGATCTTTGCGCCTCGCTGCCCTGCTCGGCAGCTTGCTCATGGCTGTGGCCGCTTCAGCGCGGGATATCGACGCTGCCAGCTATGGCTACCCTCTTACCAACCCGTTCGAGGCCACCATCGCCACCACGCCGCCGGACAAGCGCCCTGAGCTGCCCAGCGACGATGAAATCACTCAGTCCGACTACAGCCTGAACTTGCGCCCGGAGCGCGAGTTCACGTTGCCCGACAACTTCTGGGCAGTGAAGAAGCTCAAGTACCGCCTGGCCCGCCAGGATCACGAAGCGCCGCTGATCTTCATCATCGCCGGCACCGGCGCGCCCTACAGCAGCAGCATCAATGAATACCTGAAAAAGCTGTTCTACCAGGCCGGCTTCCACGTGGTGCAACTGTCATCGCCCACCAGCTATGACTTCATGAGTGCGGCCTCGCGCTTTGCTACCCCCGGCATCAGCCAGGAAGACGCCGAAGACATGTACCGGGTGATGCAGGCCGTGCGCGCCCATCATCCACGCCTGCCGGTCAGTGATTTCTACCTCACCGGTTACAGCCTGGGTGCGCTGGACGCCGCCTTCGTCAGCCACCTGGACGAAACCCGCCGCAGCTTCAACTTCAAGCGTGTGCTGCTGCTCAACCCACCGGTCAACCTCTACACCTCGATCAACAACCTCGACAAGCTGGTGCAGACCCAGGTCAAGGGCATCGACCGCAGCACCACGTTCTACGAGCTGATGCTGGAAAAACTCACCCGTTACTTCCAGGACAAGGGCTACATCGACCTGAACGACGCCCTGCTGTACGACTTCCAGCAGTCGCGCCAGCACCTGTCCAACGAACAGATGGCCATGCTGATCGGCACTTCGTTCCGCTTCTCGGCAGCGGACATCGCCTTCACTTCCGACCTGATCAACCGCCGCGGCCTGATCATTCCGCCGAAGTTCCCGATCACCGAAGGCAGCAGCCTCACGCCGTTCTTCAAGCGCGCCCTGCAGTGCGACTTCGACTGCTACATGACCGAACAGGTAATTCCGATGTGGCGCGCCCGCACCGACGGCAACAGCATCCTGCAGTTGGTCAACCAGGTCAGCCTGTATGCCCTGGAAGACTACCTGCGCAGCAGTGACAAGATCGCCGTGATGCACAACGCCGACGACGTCATTCTCGGCCCGGGCGACATTGGCTTCCTGCGCAAGGTGTTCGGCGAACGGCTGACCCTCTACCCCCATGGCGGCCATTGCGGCAACCTCAACTACCGCGTCAACAGTGACGCCATGCTGGAGTTCTTCCGTGGTTAACAAACTCCTCTTCGCCACTGCCCTGCTTGCCGCTGGCCACACCCTGGCCGCCGAAACCGCACCCCGAGCCAGTGTGGTCGAGGCCGACCCGCAGGTGATCGGCACCGCGCCACTGGTGCCCGAAGCCGATGGCTTCCTCGACCCGCTGCGTGAGCTGAAATTCAACCCGGGGCTGGACCAGCGCGAGTTCGAGCGCTCAACCCTGCAGGCGCTGAACGTGTACGACCCGCTGGAGTCGATCAACCGGCGCATCTACCACTTCAACTACCGATTGGACCAATGGGTGCTGCTGCCGCTGGTGAATGGCTATCAGTATGTCACCCCAAGCTTCGTGCGCACGGGGGTGAGCAACTTCTTCAACAACCTTGGCGATGTGCCGAACCTGTTCAACAGCGTGTTGCAGCTCAAAGCCAAGCGCTCGGCAGAAATCACCGCGCGACTGATGTTCAACACGATCATCGGCGTGGGTGGGCTGTGGGACCCGGCGACCAGCATGGGCCTGCCGCGCCAGAGCGAGGACTTTGGCCAGACCCTGGGCTTCTATGGCGTGCCGGATGGGCCGTACCTGATGCTGCCGGTGCTAGGCCCATCGAACCTGCGCGATACCACCGGGCTGGTGGTGGACTATGCGGGAGAGCAGGCGGTCAACTACCTGAACGTGGCCGAAGCCAGCACCGATCACCCGGAAATCTTCGCCCTGCGTGTGGTGGACAAGCGCTATACGACCAAATTCCGCTATGGCCAGCTGAATTCGCCGTTCGAGTATGAAAAGGTGCGGTATGTGTATACCCAGGCGCGCAAGTTGCAGATAGCCGAGTAAGCCTGCTGCGGCCCTTTCGCTCCTGCACAGGCATTACACAATCCCTCGCAGGAGCGGGTTCACCCGCGAAAGGGCCCGCAAAGGCAACCTCAAATCCCCAGGAATTCGCAAAGCTCGCGCTTCTTGGCCAAGGCATCCTTGCGCCCCAACTCGATCAGTTCACTGCAATAGCTGGCCTCAAACAGCAAATAGCTCAACACCCCCGCCCCGCTGGTGCGCGTTGCCCCCGGCCCACGTAAAAACAGGCGCAACGCCGCCGGCAACTCGCGCCGGTGCCGAGCGGCAATCTCATCCAGCGGCTGGCTGGGCGCCACCACCAGCACGTCGATCGGTGCCAGCCCCAGGCGCCGGGCATCCAGGTGCGCCGGCAACAGCCCGCTCAAGTGGTTGAGGCGCTGCAGCAGTTCGATATCGCCTTCCAGGCTGTCAATGAACGTACTGTTGAGCATGTGCCCGCCGATCTGCGCCAGGCTCGGCTGCTGCCCGCTGAACACACGCTGGGGCGGTACAGGTGGCGCTGGCCGCTGCGGGTTTCCGCTGACCCCGACCACCAGCACCCGGCTGGCGCCCAGGTGCAAGGCCGGGCTGATCGGCGCCGACTGGCGCACTGCACCGTCGCCGTAATACTCGCCGCCCAGTTGCACCGGGGCGAACAGCAGCGGGATCGCCGCACTGGCCAGCAGGTGGTCGATGGTCAACGGTGCGGGTACGCCGATACGCCGGTGGCGCAGCCAGGCCTCGATGGTGCCGCGGCCCTGGTAGAAGGTCACCGCCTGACCAGACTCGTAGCCAAAGGCGGTCACCGCCACGGCGCGCAGTTGCTCGGCGGCCAAGGCGTGGCCGATGCCATCCAGGTTCAGGTGCGTTTGCAGCAGGCTGCGCAACGGGCTGCTGTCGAGCAACGCCACGGGGGCCTGGCCACCCAGCCCCAGCAGGCTGTGGCCAACGAAACGGCTGGCCTGGCGCACGACCCCGGGCCAGTCGCTGCGGATGACCAGATGGCTGCGGAAATTCTGCCAGAAGGCAGTGAGCCGCTGCACGGCGTCATTGAAGTGCACCGCACCACTGGCCAGGGTGACGGCGTTGATGGCCCCGGCGGAGGTGCCGACGATGACCGGAAAAGGGTTGTCCGCGCCGGCGGGCAGCAACTCGGCGATGCCCGCCAGCACACCGACCTGGTAGGCGGCGCGGGCGCCGCCGCCAGACAGGATGAGACCGGTTACCGGGGGTGGTGCCATGGCGTCCTTCCTGGGGTAGATGTGTTTTCAGCGCTTCTTCTTGTCATACAGCCGCGGCGAACCCTCGGGCCGCGACTTGAACCGGCGGTGCGCCCACAGGTACTGCTCGGGGCACTCGCGCAACACGCTCTCGACCCATTGGTTGATGCGCAGGCAATCGGCCTCTTCGCTTTCCCCGGGGAAATCCGTCAGCGGCGGGTGGATGACCAGCCGATAGCCGCTGCCATCCTCCAGCCGCTTTTGGGTGAACGGAATCACCTGCGCCTTCCCCAACCGGGCGAACTTGGTGGTAGCGGTCACCGTCGCCGCGGGGATGCCAAACAACGGTACGAAGATGCTCTGCTTGGCGCCGTAGTCCTGGTCCGGTGCGTACCAGATCGCCCGGCCCGAACGCAGCAGCTTGAGCATGCCACGCACGTCCTCGCGCTCCACCGCCAGCGAATCAAGGTTGTGACGCTCGCGGCCGCTGCGCTGGATGAAGTCGAACAGTGCATTGCCGTGTTCGCGGTACATGCCGTCGATGGTGTGCTGCTGGCCGAGCAGCGCGGCGCCGATTTCCAGGGTAGTGAAGTGCACCGCCATGAGGATCGCGCCCTGCCCCGCCTGCTGGGCGGCCTGCAGGTGCTCAAGGCCCTCGATATGGGCCAGGCGCGCCAGCCTGGCCTTGGGCCACCACCAGCTCATGGCCATTTCGAAGAAGGCGATGCCGGTAGAGGCGAAGTTGGCCTTGAGCAAACGCTGCCGTTCGTCGACCGACAGCTCCGGGAAGCACAGCTCCAGGTTGCGCGCGGCGATGCGCCGACGTTCACCGGCAAAGCGATACATGACGGCGCCCAGCGCGGCACCGATCTTCAGCAGCACCCGGTACGGCAACTGGACCACCAACCACAGCAGGCCCAGGCCCAGCCACAGGCCCCAGAACTTGGGGTGAAGGAAATAGGGACGAAAACGCGGGCGTTCCATTGAAGCATCCGGAAAGACAAAGGCCGCGCATTCTACAACGGATCAGTGCATGTTGCGGGCAACCGGTGTTCTCGTTATAAGTCAGGGCACTTTTTTCGCAACAAGCCGTCTATGCAGACCATGAGCCCAAACCACACACCCGACACCGCCTCCGTGTTCCAGCTCAAGGGCAGCATGCTCGCCATTACGGTACTGGAACTGGCGCGCAATGACCTTGAAGCCCTCGACCGCCAGTTGGCGGCCAAAGTCGCCCAGGCCCCGAACTTCTTCAGCAATACACCGCTGGTGCTGGCGCTGGACAAGCTGCCGGCCGACGAAGGGGCAATCGACCTGCCCGGCTTGATGCGGATCTGCCGACACCACGGCCTGCGTACCCTGGCCATCCGCGCCAACCGCATCGAGGACATCGCCGCCGCCATCGCCATCGACCTGCCGGTGCTGCCGCCCTCGGGGGCCCGCGAACGGCCGCTGGAGCCCGAGCCCGAGGTGGTCAAAAAGCCCGAACCGGCCCCGGCGCCACCACCGCCCCCCGAACCCGAGGTGCGCCCGACCCGCATCATTACTTCGCCAGTACGCGGTGGCCAACAGATCTATGCTCAGGGAGGTGATCTGGTTGTGACGGCTTCGGTCAGCCCAGGTGCGGAACTTCTGGCCGATGGCAACATCCATGTGTACGGCGCCATGCGCGGGCGCGCCCTGGCCGGCATCAAAGGCAACACCAAGGCGCGTATCTTCTGCCAGCAGATGACCGCCGAAATGGTCTCGATCGCCGGCCAGTACAAAGTCTGCGAAGACCTGCGCCGGGATCCGCTGTGGGGGACCAGCGTGCAAGTCAGCCTGTCTGGTGACGTGTTGAACATCACCCGTCTTTAACGGATACTTGCCAGCATTTTTAGAGCAACTTTTTTACCGTTGCCTTTATTTAGCTATTTCAGTTTTTTGCAGGGACAAGTGTCCCGACTATTTTTAGGGGTGAAACACCTTGGCCAAGATTCTCGTGGTTACTTCCGGCAAGGGGGGTGTGGGCAAGACCACTACCAGCGCCGCCATTGGTACCGGCCTCGCACTGCGCGGCCACAAGACCGTCATTGTCGACTTCGACGTGGGCCTGCGTAACCTCGACCTGATCATGGGCTGCGAACGCCGCGTGGTGTACGACTTCGTCAACGTGGTCAACGGCGAAGCCAACCTGCAACAGGCCCTGATCAAGGACAAGCGCCTCGAGAACCTGTACGTGCTGGCCGCCAGCCAGACCCGTGACAAGGACGCGCTGACCCAGGAAGGCGTGGAAAAGGTACTGATGGACCTGAAGAAGGACTTCGAGTACGTCATCTGCGACTCGCCGGCCGGTATCGAAAAAGGTGCTCACCTGGCCATGTACTTCGCTGACGAAGCCATCGTGGTGACCAACCCGGAAGTTTCGTCGGTACGTGACTCCGACCGCATGCTGGGCATTCTGTCGAGCAAGTCGCGCCGCTCCGAAAACGGTGAAGAGCCGATCAAGGAGCATTTGCTGATCACCCGCTACCACCCTGAGCGCGTCGTCAAAGGCGAAATGCTGAGCGTGGCCGACGTGGAAGAAATCCTGTCGATCAAGCTCAAGGGTGTGATCCCGGAATCGCAGGCCGTCCTCAAGGCGTCCAACCAAGGTATCCCGGTCATTCTCGATGACCAGAGCGATGCCGGCCAGGCCTACAGTGATGCGGTCGACCGCCTGCTGGGCAAAGAGAAGCCGATGCGCTTCATCGATGTACAGAAGAAGGGATTCTTCGAGCGCATTTTCGGGAGCAAATAAACCATGAACCTTTTTGACTTCTTTCGTGGCAGACAGAAACAGACCAGCGCGTCGGTAGCGAAAGAGCGTCTACAGATCATCGTGGCGCACGAGCGCGGCCAACGCAGCGAACCGGACTACCTGCCCGCGCTGCAGAAAGAACTGCTGGAAGTGATCCGCAAATATGTGAACATCGGCAACGATGATGTGCATATCGAGCTGGAAAACCAGGGCAGCTGCTCGATTCTGGAGCTGAACATCACCCTGCCGGATCGCTGATCCGCGTAGTCGACAATTTGGGGCTGCCTTGCAGCCCTTCGCGGGCAAGCCCGCTCCTACAGGGGACGCATATCCTTTGTAGGAGCGGGCTTGCCCGCGAAGGGCCGCAAAGCGGCCCCAGCGTTTACTGCTATTTTCGTGAGACCTGCAATGCCGCTGTCGAATGTCCAGATCCTCTTCGAAGACGCCGCCATCCTGGTGATCAACAAACCGACCCTGCTGCTGTCGGTACCTGGCCGTGCCGAGGACAACAAGGACTGCCTGATCACCCGTCTGCAGGAAAACGGCTACCCCGATGCGCTGATCGTGCACCGTCTGGACTGGGAAACCTCCGGCATCATCCTGCTGGCCCGCGATGCCGACAGCCACCGCGAGCTGTCGCGCCAGTTCCACGACCGTGAAACCGAAAAAGCCTACACCGCACTGTGCTGGGGCCAGCCGGCGCTGGACAGCGGCAGCATCGACCTGCCACTGCGCTACGACCCACCGACCAAACCACGGCATGTGGTGGACCACGAGCAGGGCAAGCACGCCCTGACCTTCTGGCGTATCGTGGAACGCTGCGGCGATCACTGTCGGGTGGAGCTGACGCCGATTACCGGGCGTTCGCACCAGCTGCGCGTGCACATGCTGTCGATCGGGCACCCGCTGCTGGGTGATCGCCTGTACGCCAACCCGCAAGCCCTGGCGGCCCATGAGCGGCTGTGCCTGCATGCCTCGATGCTGAGCTTTACCCACCCGGTGTCCGGGCAGCGGTTGAAGTTCGAGTGCCCTGCGCCGTTCTGATTTTGCGGGGCCTGTACCGGCCTCTTCGCGGCTAAAGCCGCTCCTGCAAGGGCCGCACTGCGCTCAGGGGCTGTGCAATACCTGTGGTAGCGGGGGTTAGCTGCGAAGATGCAGACACAAATTGTCGACATTCTGCGTTAAACTCGCGCCACTGCTGTCTGGAGTGAGCTATGCGCGACGCACTGAATACCGGCCTCATCGAATTTCTCAAGGCCTCCCCCACGCCCTTCCATGCCACCGCCAGCCTGGTCCAGCGCCTTGAGGCGGCCGGCTACAAGCGCCTGGACGAGCGCGACAGTTGGGACACCGAGACTGGCGGCCGCTACTACGTCACCCGCAACGATTCTTCAATCATCGCCATCAAACTGGGCAAGCAGTCGCCGCTGCTCAATGGCATCCGCATGGTCGGCGCCCACACTGACAGCCCGTGCTTGCGGGTCAAGCCTCAGCCCGAGCTACAGCGCCAGGGCTTCCTGCAATTGGGCGTGGCAGTGTATGGCGGCGCGTTGCTGGCCCCCTGGTTCGACCGCGATCTGTCGCTGGCCGGCCGCGTCACCTACCGCCGTGACGGCAAGGTCGAAAGCCAGCTGATCGACTTCAAGCTGCCAGTCGCGATCATCCCCAACCTGGCGATCCACCTGAACCGTACCGCCAACGAAGGCTGGGCGATCAACCCGCAGAACGAACTGCCCCCCATCCTCGCCCAAGTGGCCGGTGACGAACGCATCGACTTCCGCGCCCTGCTCACCGAGCAACTGGCCCGCGAGCACGAGCTGATCGCCGACGTGGTGCTGGACTACGAGCTGAGCTTCTATGACACGCAGGACGCCGCGCTGATCGGTCTGAATGGCGACTTCATCGCTGGCGCCCGCCTGGACAACCTGCTGTCGTGCTACGCCGGTTTGCAGGCCCTGCTGGCCGCCGACAGCGACGAAACCTGTGTGCTGGTGTGCAACGACCACGAAGAAGTCGGCAGTTGCTCGGCCTGCGGTGCCGATGGCCCGATGCTGGAGCAGACCCTGCAGCGCCTGCTGCCCGATGGCGACACCTACGTGCGCACCGTCCAGCGCTCGCTGATGGTGTCGGCCGACAATGCCCACGGCGTGCACCCCAACTACGCCGACAAGCATGACGGCAACCACGGGCCGAAGCTCAACGCCGGGCCCGTGATCAAAGTGAACAACAACCAGCGTTACGCCACCAACAGCGAGACGGCCGGGTTCTTCCGCCACTTGTGCATGGCCGAGGAAGTACCGGTGCAGAGCTTTGTGGTGCGCAGCGACATGGGCTGTGGCTCGACCATCGGGCCGATCACCGCCAGCCACCTGGGTGTGCGCACGGTGGATATCGGTTTGCCGACCTTTGCCATGCACTCCATTCGCGAGCTGTGTGGCAGCCATGACCTGGCGCACCTGGTGAAGGTACTGACCGCGTTCTACCGTAGCCGCGAGCTGCCTTGATGTAAGCAGGCGCGGCCTGTTCGCGGCGGTTCGACGCCTCGAACAGGCCGCGCCTGCTTAAACGTGCTCAAGGTCAATCACGCCTCGTTGGTCAAGCGCTATGCTTGTTACATGGCCCCACTGCAAAAGGATTGCTGTCCATGTCCCCGTTCCTGTCACTGTTCGTCCCGGTGTTCCTGTTCCTGATGCTGCTGACCATCGGCTTCAGCATGCGCGAACGCAACATCGGTGTACTGATGATGTGGGTCGGCACCTTGGGTATTTTCGGCCTCACCTGCTGGAAGATCCTCGAGAAACTGCCGACATAAACCTCTACACTCGGTCAATCGTTTGACCTGAGGTAGATTTGCCAGTGCCTGCCCTCCTGCGTTACCTGTTCCTGTTGCTCTTGCTTTTCATTGCCCCGGTACAAGCGGCGGGCTTGCCTGGCCTGCTGGGCGGCAGTGCGCCCGCGCAACCAGAGGCCACCGAGCCGCTGGGCAAGTCGCTGGACGAGGTGATCAAGAACCTCGAAAACGACCAGCAACGGGCCAAGCTGCTGGCCGACCTGAAAAAACTGCGCGACGCCACCCGGCAATCGCAACCCAGCGTTGAACAGGGCGTACTCGGCCTGATCGGCGGTGCCCTGCATGACTTTGAAAAACAGTTCAGCGGCGATGCCAGCCCATTCCACCGCTGGGCCGCGGAAATCGAACAGGCCCAGGCCGAACTGGCGGAACTGGTGGTGCCCGTGCACCAGTGGCCGGCGATCCTGTTCGGTTTTGCTGCAGTGATTGCCGTGTGGAGCGTGCTGGCCTATGCCTTCAACTGGGTCGGCCATCGGGTCCGCCTGCGCTTTGGCCTGAGCGAGGAACTGCCACAGCACCCGCGGACCTGGGACCTGGTGCGCTTTGCCTTGCGCAAGCTCGGCCCCTGGCTGGTAGCGCTGGTGTTCACGGTGTACCTGAGTTTCGTGCTGCCGCCATCACTGGGCAAATCCCTGGCCATGGTGCTGGCCTACGCACTGGTGGTCGGTACCTGCTTTTCGGCCATTTGCGTCATCGCCTTTTCCTTGCTGGACGGCCCACACCGCCACCGCGCCCTGCACATCCTGCGGCGCCAGGCGTTTCGCCCGTTGTGGCTGATTGGCAGCTTCGCCGCGTTTGGCGAGGCGATGAGCGATCCGCGCATGCTGGTTGCTCTCGGTACCCACCTGGCCCACACCCTGGCTACCTTGGCCAATGTGATTGCGGCACTGTGTACCGGGCTGTTCATCCTGCGCTTCCGCCGGCCGATCGCCCACCTGATCCGCAATCAGCCACTGTCGCGACGCCTGACCCGACGTACCCTCAGCGATACCATCGAGATCCTCGGCAGCTTCTGGTTCATTCCGGCGCTGATTCTGGTGGCCATTTCGCTGTTCGCCACCTTCGTCTCCGCCGGCGACACCAGCACCGCCCTGCGCCAGTCGCTGATGTGCACCGTGCTGGTGGTGGTGTGCATGGTGCTCAACGGCCTGGTGCGACGCCATGCCGCCAACCCCAAGCGGGCCAGCAAGCGCCAGGCGGTGTACACCGAACGCCTGCGCAACTTCGGCTACCTGCTGGTGCACCTGTTCATCTGGCTGGTGTTCATCGAGTTGGGCCTGCGCGTGTGGGGCGTGTCGATGATCAGCTTCGCCGAGGGCGACGGCCATGACATCAGCCTGCGCCTGCTGGGCCTGGCCGGCACGCTGATCGTGGCCTGGCTGGTGTGGATCCTTGCAGACACCGCCGTACACCATGCCCTGGTGCGCTCGCGCCGGGGGCTGGCCAACGCCCGTGCGCAAACCATGATGCCGTTGATTCGCAACGTGATGTTCGTGGTCATCTTCATCATCGCGGTCATCGTCGCCCTGGCCAACATGGGCATGAACGTCACCCCGCTGCTGGCCGGTGCCGGTGTGATCGGCCTGGCCATCGGTTTTGGCGCGCAGTCGCTGGTGGCCGACCTGATCACCGGCCTGTTCATCATCATCGAAGATTCGCTGGCCATCGACGACTATGTGGATGTCGGCGGCCACCTCGGCACGGTGGAAGGGTTGACCATTCGTACCGTGCGCCTGCGCGACATCGACGGCATCGTGCATACCATCCCGTTCAGCGAAATCAAGAGCATCAAGAACTACTCGCGGGAGTTCGGCTACGCGATCTTCCGCGTGGCAATCCCGCACAGCATGAACATCGACCAGGCGATCTCGCTGGTTCGCGAAGTGGGGCAGAAGCTGCGCAACGACCCGCTGATGCGCCGTAATATCTGGTCGCCGCTCGAGCTGCAGGGGGTGGAGAGCTTCGAGTCAGGGTCGGCGATCTTGCGAGCGCGGTTCAAGACCGCGCCGATCAAGCAGTGGGAGGTGTCGCGGGCGTTCAACCTGGCCTTGAAGCGGCAGCTGGATGAAGCCGGGCTGGACCTGGCGACGCCGCGGTTGTCGGTGCAGGTGGTGACAGCCGGTGGGGGTGGAATGACAGAGGCCGGCTCGTAGGAGCGGATTGACCCGCGAAGAAGGCAACACCTCATCCAGCCTGGGCACGAATGCGGATCGCATCGTGCCGCCAATACTCGAGGTCACAGTCGATCAAGTGCCCATGCTGGTCGCTGTTGACCCGGGTAATGTGCAACCCCGGGCTGCCCGCCGACACTTTCAAGGCGCTTGCCGCCTCCACCGGCAACGCTGTCGGCAGGATCTCGAAGCACACCTGCCCGTACTCGATGCCATACACCCGCCCATAAATCTCGGTCAGTGACTGCGCCAGGTCGTGTTCGAGAATGCCTGGAAAGTACCGGGGGTTGAGGTAATGCTCGGCATACAGCACCGCCCGCCCGTCAATCCGCCGTAACCGGCAGACGCGCACCACACTGGACAACGCCGGCAGCTGCAAGCGTGCACAGATGGCCGCCGAAGCCGGCTGCAGCCTCGCCGACAGCAGTTCGGTACTGGCCACCCGCCCCTGATCGCGCACCATGGCATGGAAGTGGCTGCGCTCGATGAGGTCGTAGGTCAAGCGCTGCGGCGCAACGAACCAGCCTCGGCGCTCTTCGCGGTAAATCAAGCCTTGGGCCTCCAGCTGCACCAAGGCCTCACGCAGGGTAATGCGCGTGGTGTCGAACACCTCGCTGAGCCGCCGCTCGGCCGGCAGCTTGCCGCCCGGCGCCAGCAGGCCATGCTCGATCTGCTCCTGCAGGGCATGGCAGATGGCTGTTACCGCACGCGGGGGCGTCGACTGCATCGAAAGGTTACCTATCTGGACTAGTCCAGCCCCATCACAGGGCAGGTTGAGAATAGTGCAAGCCTATGCAGGGCTGATGAACATCCTGTGACAAAGCTTGGGCCAGGCACTGCCAGAAACGCGCCAAGCCAGCAGAACCGGGGCGATTACCTGGTCTACGCTGTAGCTTCAGGGCCCTTGCCGGCCCCCTCCCTACATCAAACTGTCACGCAAGCGGCCTACCTTGGCTCAAGGTTTGCTGACCTAGACCAAAGGTGCCAGTCAAAGGCTTGCAACGGCTTTACCCAGAACAACGATCGCAAAGGCACCCACCCAAAGGAGCTTCGGATGAAAAAGTTCTTCATGGCGTCACTGCTTGGTTCGGCCATCGCGTTGTGCACCACGGCCATGGCAGCCAGCACTGACCTCAAGGCCCTGGAAGACGCCGCCCGCAAGGAAGGCACTGTCAACAGCGTGGGCATGCCCGACGCCTGGGCAAACTGGAAAGGCACCTGGGAAGACCTGGCCAGCAAGTACGGCCTCAAGCACAGCGACACCGACATGAGCTCGGCCCAGGAACTGGCCAAGTTCGAAGCCGAGAAGGACAACGCCAGCGCCGACATCGGTGACGTGGGTGCCGCCTTCGGCCCGATCGCGGTGACCAAGGGCGTCAGCCAGCCTTACAAGCCAAGCACCTGGGACCAGGTGCCGGAATGGGCCAAGGACAAGGACGGCCACTGGGCGCTGGCCTATACCGGCACCATCGCTTTCATCATCAACAAGGACCTGGTCAAGGAAGAGGAACGGCCGAAAACCTGGCATGACCTGGAGAAAGGCAAGTACAAGGTCGCCATCGGTGACGTCGGCACCGCCGCCCAGGCCGCCAACGGTGTGCTGGCTGCGGCCATCGCCTACAAGGGTGACGAAAGCAACGTGGCGCCGGGCCTGCAGCTGTTCACCAAGCTGGCGCAGCAGAAGCGCCTGTCACTGGCCAACCCGACCATCCAGACCCTGGAAAAGGGCGAAGTGGAAGTTGGCGTGGTGTGGGACTTCAACGGCCTGAGCTACCGTGAACAGATCGACCCCAAGCGTTTTGAAGTGCTGATCCCCTCGGACGGCTCGGTGATTTCCGGCTATACCACGGTCATCAACAAGTACGCCAAGCACCCCAACGCGGCCAAGCTGACCCGTGAATACATCTTCAGCGACGCCGGGCAGATCAACCTGGCCAAGGGCCATGCGCGGCCGATCCGGGCCGAGCACCTGAAGCTGCCGGCGGATGTGCAGGCCAAGCTGCTGCCCAACGACCAGTACGCTGCCGCCCAGCCGATCAAGAATGCCGAAGCCTGGGAAGCCACCTCGAAGAAACTGCCGCAGATGTGGCAGGAGCAGGTGATCATCGAGATGGAGTAAGGGGCTGGGCTTTGTAGTGCCTGATCCGGCCCTTTCGCGGGTAAACCCGCTCCTACACAGGGATACGCGATACATGTAGGAGCGGGTTTACCCGCGAAGGTGCCAACGCGGTTCATGACTGGAGAAAACATGCAACACAACGTCATCCTGGTCCTGCTCGACGGCCTCAACTATCAGGTCGCCCACCATGCGATGGGCCACCTGCACGCCTACGTCGAGGCCGACCGCGCCGCGCTGTACCGCGTGGAATGCGAGCTGCCATCGCTGTCGCGGCCGCTGTACGAATGCATCCTCACCGGCGTGCCACCGATCGACAGCGGCATCGTGCACAACAACATCAACCGCCTGTCCAACCAACGCAGCGTGTTTCACTACGCCCGCGAGGCCAACCTGGGCACTGCAGCGGCGGCTTATCACTGGATGAGCGAGCTGTACAACCGCTCGCCCTTCGACCCGCAGCGTGACCGCCACACCCACGCGCCGAAGCTGCCGATCCAGCACGGGCTGTTCTACTGGGACGACCGTTACCCCGATTCGCACCTTCTGGCCGATGGCGAGTACCTGCGCCGCCGTCACGCGCCCAACTTCCTGCTGGTGCACCCGATGAGCGTTGACGACGTGGGCCACCGCCACGGCCTGGACAGCAGCCAGTATCGCAACGCTGCGCGCAGCGTCGACATCCTGCTGGCCGACTACCTGCCCGGCTGGCTCGAAGAGGGCTACCAGGTATTGGTCACCGCCGACCACGGCATGAACAACGACCGCTCGCACAACGGCCTGCTGGCGGAAGAACGTGAAGTGCCGCTGTTCGTCTTCGGCGATGCCTTCAGCCTGGACCCGGCCGCCAAACCGCTGCAAACCGAACTGTGCGGCACCATCTGCGAGCTGCTGGGTGCCGCGCACGACAAGACGGTTTGCCGGGAGCTGCTGAAGTGAATGGCGGCATACGTGGCCGCTACCTGGCCCTGCTCTGCCTGCTGCCGTTCGCCGTGTTCTTCGTCATTTTCCAGGTCGCCCCGCTGGCCTGGGTGGCGATCAACAGCCTGCAATCGGAGGCCGGCTGGGGCATCGACAACTTCAGCAAGGTGTTCGCCTCCAAGTTCTACCGGCAGGCGTTGCAACGCAGCCTGGAAATCAGCTTCTGGTCGAGCGTGTTCGGCATCGTCATCGCTACCCTCGGCGCCTATTCACTGCGCCAGGTGGACTCGAAGCTGCGCGACTTCGTCAGCGCCTTCGCCAACATGACCAGCAACTTTGCCGGCGTACCGCTGGCCTTTGCCTTCATCATCCTGCTTGGCTTCAACGGCGCGCTGACGCTGCTGCTGAAGCAGGTCGGCCTGCTGGAGGACTTCAGTATCTATTCCAAAAGCGGCTTGATCCTGGTGTACACCTACTTCCAGATCCCGCTGGGCGTCTTGCTGCTGTACCCCGCCTTCGACGCTCTGCGCGAAGACTGGCGCGAGTCAGCCGCACTGCTGGGCGCCAACCACTGGCAGTTCTGGCGACACATCGGCCTGCCGGTGCTGGCCCCGGCACTGCTGGGCACCTTCGTCATCCTGCTGGCCAACGCCCTGGGCGCCTACGCCACCGTGTACGCACTGACCACCGGCAACTTCAACGTACTGCCGATCCGCATCGCCGGCCTGGTGGCGGGTGACATCAGCCTTGATCCGAACCTGGCCAGCGCCCTGGCGATGGTGCTGGTGGGGCTGATGACGCTGGTCACGGTGGTACATCAATGGCTGCTGAAAAGGAGCTACCATGCGCGCTGACATCCGTTCCGGCGGCTGGTACCACCGCCTCGTGGTCTACCTGCTGTTCCTGATCCTGCTGCTGCCCCTGGCCGGCACCCTCCTCTACTCGCTGGCCACCAGCTGGTCGGCGAGCCTGCTGCCCAGTGGCCTGACCCTGAAGTGGTATGCGGCGCTGTGGAGCGAGCCGCGCTTCCTCGCGGCCTTCGGCCAGTCGCTGCTGGTGTGCGTAGGCGCGCTGCTGCTGTCGGTGGTGCTGATCTTGCCACTGCTGTTCGTGGTGCATTACCACTTCCCGCGGCTCGACGCGCTGATGAACATCCTCATCCTGCTGCCATTCGCGGTCCCGCCGGTGGTGTCGTCGGTGGGGCTGCTGCAGCTGTATGGCAGCGGGCCGATGGCCATGGTCGGCACACCGTGGATCCTGATCGGCTGCTACTTCACCATCGCCCTGCCGTTCATGTACAGGGCCATCACCAACAACCTGCAGGCCATCAACCTGCGCGACCTGATGGACGCCGCGCAGCTGCTCGGCGCCAGCACCTGGCAGGCCGCACTGCTGGTGGTGCTGCCGAACCTGCGCCAGGGCCTGATGGTGGCAGTGCTGCTGTCGTTCTCGTTCCTGTTCGGCGAATTCGTGTTTGCCAACCTGCTGGTCGGCACCCGCTACGAGACCCTGCAGGTGTACCTGAACAACATGCGCAACAGCAGCGGCCACTTCAACAGCGCGCTGGTCATCTCCTACTTCGCCTTCGTGCTGGTACTGACCTGGGTCGCCAACCGCCTGAACAAGGACAAGACCTGACATGAGCTTCGTCAGCGTACAGAAACTGCAGAAAAGCTACGCCGGCAGCCCGGTGTTCGAGCGCATCGACTGCCACATCGAACGCGGCGAATTCGTCACCCTGCTCGGCCCGTCCGGCTGCGGCAAGTCCACCCTGCTGCGCTGCATTGCCGGGCTGACCTCGGTGGACAGCGGGCAGATACTGCTCGACGGCCACGACATCGTGCCGCTAAGCCCGCAAAAGCGTGGCATCGGCATGGTGTTCCAGAGCTACGCGCTGTTCCCTAACATGACCGTGGAGCAGAATGTCGCCTTCGGCCTGCGCATGCAGAAGGTCAAGGCCGACGAAAGCCAGCTGCGGGTACGCGAGGTACTGGAGCTGGTGGAGCTGGGCAAGTTCGCCGGGCGCTACCCGCACCAGCTTTCCGGCGGCCAGTGCCAGCGCGTGGCCCTGGCACGCTCACTGGTCACCCGCCCGCGCCTGCTGCTGCTCGACGAACCGTTGTCGGCGCTGGATGCGCGTATCCGCAAGCACCTGCGCGAGCAGATTCGTGCCATCCAGCGCGAACTGGGGCTGACCACCATCTTCGTCACTCACGATCAGGAGGAAGCGCTGACCATGTCCGACCGCATCTTCCTGATGAACCAGGGGCGCATCGTCCAGAGCGGCGATGCCGAAACCCTCTACACCGCCCCCGTGGACCTGTTTGCCGCCGGTTTCATCGGCAACTACAACCTGCTCGACGCCGACAGCGCCAGCCGCCTGCTGCAGCGCCCGGTGGCCAGCCGCCTGGCGATCCGCCCGGAGTCGATCACCCTTGGCGAGCACGGCGAGCTGGACGCCGAGGTGCGCAGCCACAGCCTGCTGGGCAACGTGATCCGCTACCGGGTACGGGTACGCGAAGTGGAGCTGGTGGTCGATGTGCTCAACCGCTCGCCGGCCGACTTGCACGCGGACGGAAAACGGGTAAGCGTGTCGATCGACCCCACTGCGCTGCGGGAAGTGGCTTAAGGAGACTCAACACAATGGCACTGGCAATTTTCGATCTGGACGAAACCCTGATCCACGGCGACTGCGCATCACTGTGGAGCGAGCAGATGGCCCGGCTGGGCTGGGTCGACGGCAAGGATTTCCTGCGCCGCGACCATGAACTGATGGAAGCCTATGGCAGGGGCCACCTGCAGATGGAGGACTACATGGCCTTCAGCCTGGAGCCGATTGCCGGGCGTACCCTGGAAGAAGTCGAGCACCTGGTGGCACCGTGGGTCGAAGAAGTGATCGAACCGATCATTTACGGTGACGCCTGCCGCTGCATTGCCGAGCACCGCAAGCGTGGGGATCGCACCCTGATCATTTCCGCTTCGGGGACGCACCTGGTCGGGCCGATTGCCGCGAGACTGGGCGTGGATGAGTACCTGGCCATCGAGCTGGAGGCAGTGAACGGGGTGTACACCGGCAAGACCCACGGGGTGCTGACCTATCGTGAGGGCAAGATCACGCGGTTGCTGGAATGGCTGGATCAGGAGCAGGAAAACCTGGAGGGCGCGAGTTTCTATTCCGATTCGAGGAATGACTTGCCGTTGTTGTTGAGAGTGGATCACCCGCATGTGGTGAACCCGGACGCAGTGTTGCGCGAGCATGCCGAGATCAATGGGTGGCCGACTCTGAGCTGGAGCTGAAGGTTTTTATGGGCTGTGCCGGCCCCTTCGCGGGTAAACCCGCGAAGGGGCCAGCCCCGCTTACACCAGGCTAGGGTCGATCACCATCACCAGCTTGCCCGACACCTGGTTGGTCTCCAGCTCGGCATACGCCGCCTGGGCAAACTCCACCGGATAGGTGTCGACCAGCTGCGGCGACAACCGCCCCTCGGCGAACAGCGGCCATACTTGCTGCTGCAGTTCGCGCAACAGCTCGGCCTTGAAGCCGTCATCACGGTTGCGCAGGGTGGAACCGGTAATTTCCAGACGCTTGCCCAGCACTTGGGCCAGGTCCAGCTCGAACTTGCGTCCGCCCATCAGGCCGATGATCACCCAGCGCCCGTCACGGGCCAGCAGCTTGAGGTTCAGCTCACCGTAGCTGGCGCCCACCGGGTCGAGAATCACATCGAACGGGCCAAAACCTTCCAGCGCGTCCAGGTTCTCGTTACGTACCACACCACCCGCAGCGCCCAGCGCCTGGCAGTAGGCCAAGCGGTCCTGCGAACCGACGCTGACCCATACCGGGCTGCCGAACGCCTTGCACAGCTGGATGGCGGCCGAGCCAACGCCACTGGCGCCGGCGTGCACCAGCACCTTCTCGCCAGCCTTCACTGCACCGAGCTGGAAGATGTTCAGCCAGGCGGTGGCATACACCTCCGGCAACGCTGCCGCCTCATGCAGGCCAAGGCCTTCGGGTACCGGCAATACGTGACGGGCATCGACCACCACTTCCTCGGCCATGGCGCCGCTGGCCAGCAGGGCGCAAACGCGGTCACCCACGCGCCAGGCGGCACCAGCCCCCACCTCTTCAACCACCCCGGAACACTCCAGCCCCATGTATGGGCTGGCACCTGGTGGTGGCGGGTACAAACCTTTCATCTGCAGCAGGTCGGCGCGGTTCAGCCCCGCAGCGGCCACGCGAATGCGCACTTGGCCCGCGTCACAGGTCGGGCGTTCGGCCTCGACCCACTCCACATGTCCGTCAACGCCTTGCAATGCCTTCACAGTGCCTCCATAGTTGAATCATGACTGGGCCTGAGGTCGCTTACCTCAGGCCTTTTGCAGTATTTGCCCGGCTCCATGGAACCGGCAACGGAAAAGACGGCCTACTATGCGTGATCAATTGCCTCCACGTCGAATCAGCATGAAGCATTTCCTTCCAAGCACCGCACTGGCTGTGATGATCGGCCTGGGCAGCCTCACGCTCGGCGGCAATGCGGCGGCCGCCAACAAGTGGGACAGCCTGCAGCCCGACCGCGACGAGATCGTCGCCAGCCTCAACGTGGTGGAATTGCTCAAGCGCCACCACTACAGCAAGCCGCCCCTGGACGATGCCCGTTCGGTCATTATCTACGACAGCTACATCAAGCTGCTGGACCCGGCGCGCAGCTACTTCACCGCTGCCGACATTGCCGAATTCGATAAATGGAAAACGCAATTCGACGATTTCCTCAAGAGCGGCAACCTGGACCCGGGCTTCACCATCTACAAGCGCTACCTCGACCGCGTCAAGCAACGCCTGGACTTCGCCCTGGCCGAGCTGAACAAGGGTGTGGACAAGATTGACTTCACCACCAAGGAAACCTTGCTGATCGACCGCAAGGACGCGCCGTGGATGAAGAACCAGGCCGAGCTCGACGACTTGTGGCGCAAACGCGTCAAAGACGAAGTGCTGCGCCAGAAGATCGCCGGCAAGGAACCCAAGCAGATCCAGGAAACCCTGATCAAGCGCTACAAGAACCAGCTCACGCGCCTGGACCAGACCCGTGCCGAGGACATCTTCCAGGCCTACATCAACACCTTTGCCCAGTCCTACGACCCACACACCAACTACCTGTCGCCGGACAACGCCGAAAACTTCGACATCAACATGAGCCTGTCGCTCGAAGGCATTGGTGCAGTGCTGCAAAGCGACAACGACCAGGTCAAGATCGTGCGCCTGGTGCCAGCGGGCCCGGCAGCCAAGACCAAGCAGGTGGCACCGGCTGACAAGATCATCGGCGTGGCCCAGGGCAACAAGGAGATGGTCGACGTGGTGGGCTGGCGCCTGGACGAAGTGGTCAAGCTGATCCGCGGCCCGAAAGGCTCGGTGGTGCGCCTGGAAATCATCCCGGCCAGCAATGCGCCTAGTGACCAGACCAGCAAGATTGTGTCGATCACCCGTGAAGCGGTGAAGCTTGAAGAACAGGCGGCGAAGAAGTCGGTGCTCAAGCTCAAGCAGGACGGGCGTGACTACAAGCTGGGCATCATCGAGATCCCGGCCTTCTACCTGGACTTCAAGGCCTACCGCGCTGGCGACCCCGAGTACAAGAGCACCACGCGTGACGTGAAGAAGCTGCTCACCGAACTGCAGAAAGAGAAAGTCGACGGCGTGGTCATCGACCTGCGCAACAACGGCGGCGGCTCGCTGCAGGAAGCCACCGAGCTGACCAGCCTGTTCATCGAGAAAGGCCCGACCGTGCTGGTGCGCAACAGCGATGGCCGTGTCGACGTGCTGGAAGACGAAAACCCGGGGGCCTTCTACAAGGGCCCGCTGGCACTGCTGGTCAACCGCCTGTCGGCCTCGGCATCGGAGATCTTCGCCGGTGCCATGCAGGACTACCACCGCGCGCTGATCATCGGTGGCCAGACCTTCGGCAAAGGCACCGTGCAGACCATCCAGCCGCTCAACCATGGCGAGCTGAAGCTGACCCTGGCCAAGTTCTACCGGGTTTCCGGGCAGAGTACCCAGCATCAGGGGGTACTGCCGGACATCGACTACCCCTCGATCATCGACACCAAGGAAATCGGCGAGAGCGCCCTGCCAGAGGCCATGCCGTGGGACACCATCCGCCCGGTGGTCAAGCCTGCGGCCGATCCGTTCAGGCCGTTCCTGGCCCAGCTCAAGGCGCAACATGAGGCGCGCAGCGACAAGGATGCCGAGTTCACCTACATCCGCGACCGCCTGGCCCTGACCCAGAAGCTGATGAACGAGAAAACCGTCAGCCTCAACGAGCAGGAACGCCGCGCACGCCACGACAGCATCGAGAGCAAGCAACTGGCGCTGGAAAACACCCGCCGCAAGGCCAAGGGTGAAGAACCGCTGAAAGAGCTGAAGAAAGAGGACGAAGACGCTCTGCCGGTCGAGGATGAAAATACCAAGCCGGAAGACGACGCTTACCTCGCGGAAACCGGTCGCATCCTGATCGACTACCTCAGTGCCAGCACCAAGGTGGCCAAGAAGTAAGGCACCTCAGCAATGATGGCAGAATAATGTGATCTGTCATCAAACAGTCATCGTGCTGTCGTGAAATATGAGGGCCGGGCATGCAGATGCCCGGCCCTTACTTTTCAGGAATCCATCATGACCGTTGCCGAACAGCTCAGTGCCTTGAGTGCCATCCTGGCTCAGCGCAGTATTCACAGTCTGTTCCAGCCAATCATGTGCCTGAGTGAACATAGGGTATTCGGCCATGAGGCGCTGAGCCGTGGCCCATCCAATAGCCCGCTGCATGCGCCGCTCAACCTGTTTACCATCGCCCGCCAGGCCGGCCGCCTGACCGAGCTGGAGGCCGCTTGCCGAGAAAGCGCCTGCCGACGCTTCAGCGAGCAGCAACTGCAGGGCAAACTGTTTCTCAACATCTCACCTGAATCGCTGCTGGAGCCGCACTACCCCTCCGGCCTGACCCTGAAACTGCTCGAACAGGTTGGCCTGCCGCCCAGCCGGGTGGTGATCGAGTTGACCGAGCACACGCCCACCGACGACTTCCAGCTGCTGTCCAATGCCCTGCACCACTATCGCGACA
This sequence comes from Pseudomonas alloputida, assembly GCF_021283545.2. Classification (NCBI taxonomy): domain Bacteria; kingdom Pseudomonadati; phylum Pseudomonadota; class Gammaproteobacteria; order Pseudomonadales; family Pseudomonadaceae; genus Pseudomonas; species Pseudomonas alloputida. Next base: position 4,870,689 of record NZ_CP128540.1, read on the forward strand.
TGGGCTTCTCGATTGCCATCGACGACCTGGGCGCGGGCTATTCCAGCCTGCGCCTGTGGTCGGAGCTGCGCCCCGAGTACGTGAAGATCGACCGGCACTTCATTGACGGCATCCACCGTGACCCGCTCAAGCGCGAGTTTGTTGGCTCTATCTTGCAGATCGCCCGCGCATCGAAGGCACAGGTGATTGCCGAGGGCATCGAGCTGGCGGAAGAGCTGGCGGTGCTGGTGGAGATGGGCGTGGACCTGGTGCAGGGCTATTTGCTAGGGCGGCCACAGGAGATGGGGGTGCGCGACAGCGGGCTTTTACCAGCGTTGACGCAGGTGCCACTGGCTGAACAACCGACAGTGCACTTGAATGCCACGATCGGGCAGCTGCTGGAGCTGTTTGGCCGATACCAGCACCTGGAGGCATTGGAAGTGGTGGATGCCGATGGCAGGGGGTGCGGGTTGATTCACAGGGATGCGCTGCCTGTGCCGGCCTATTCGCGGGTGAACCCGCTCCTACGGGGGCCTGTGCCCAATCACCAATCAGGCGTAGGAGCGGGTTTACCCGCGAATACGGTGGCGGCGGCAACGGAGAACGACGGGTGGAAATTGGCCAGCAGGCCCTGCCTTTTCGCTCAGGGTCACCACCTATAACGAATAGGCTGGAATGGGCAACGCTTCAGGCCGTTTCGGGATAGCTGTACTCGAACACCCGAACCACCTCAGAGGCATGCCACGAGGCGGCCTCCATGCCATCGACCGGCCCGGTAAACCGCCCCAGGCGCTCGACGCACTCAAAGAAGCCAGTACGCGGCAACCGGCTGGCGCCTTGGCTGATCACCAGCGAACTGCGCAATGGCTGCTCGGCACGGGCATCCAGCACCGCCAGGTATTCCAGCGCGGCAGTCAGCGTCTGCATGGCCGGGCTGGGGAGCTGCAAGCGCTCGATCAGCGCTCGGTATGTCAGCAAGTGACGTTGACGACGGGCCAGGTCAAGCTCGCCCAGCAGGTTATCCCAGTGCTGACGGCTGATCCTGACCTGGCTCATGATGGCTCGCTCCAGCCAGCCACCCCCAGATGCCAGGCCAGGGCGCGGCGGATGGCAGCATCTGGCTGGCGTTCACCCGATTCGATCATGGCCAGATACGCCGGGCTCACCCCGACATTGCGCGCCAGTTGCTCCGGGGCAATGCCCTTGGCCTGGCGAATCTGGGCGACTTCGCTGAAGGCTGGCAGAGGGGCACTGGCAGCAACGCCCTGCGCCTCACTGGAAACCGCCTCGGCTGGTGCCTGCCCTGCAGCGCTGAGCAACGCCTGGTATTGCTCCCAGGGAACTACGGCGTACTCGGGTTGACCGTCCCGGCTGATGACCTGAATACCCATTACAAACCCCTTTAAAAAGGATTACAGCATGTAATCCGTAGGCATAACCCTTATGCCAATTATATTACCAACTCCGAGGTCTGTGCAGTTGAGGTGAGATTCAGGCCGGTTTCATTACTTGTTGCGCTCCAGCCGCAGCGCTTCCGGGGTAGCCGGCAGGCGCTCGACCACGCGCAGCCGTTCGGGTGCCTGGCTATCGCGCCAGGCCTTGAAGCGCGCCAACTCGTCGGCCACGGTTTTCAGTACCCAGCCCAGCACCGCGATGTCATCGAGGAAACCCACCCCCAGCAACCAGTCCGGGATGGCATCGATGGGGCTGACGAAATACAGCAGGCCCGCCACGACAGTGACCAGTGCCTTGGGGCTGATGGCGCGGTACTCCCCCCTCCACCAGGCCAGGCACAGCGACTGCAGCAGCTTCACATCTTCACGCAGTTGGCCGAGGCGCGGGCCTTTGCGCGCCACCGCGAACAACAAGGCCGGCAAACGACCGCGGCTGAGCAGGCGCTCGGCCAATGGCAGGAAACGGGCAAAATTCCAGGGTGCGCTCATGGAGCCTCCGAGAGGAAAAGGTTATCCACATTTATTGTGGATAACCTTGTGAACAGGGCGACGTTTCCGCCCCCAGGTGCCTGCCAGGCAAGGGGCCCGGTCAGATCGGGCGTTTTTTACACAGTCGTTTCACGCCATGACTACCTGCGGCGCAAACGATTTGCGTCAGAAACATCCTACTTCTTCACGCTGCATTTCCTCGGACAGTATCAGCTGTTGCAGGTTCGTCCAATCGGCACAAACGAAAACGCCCCAACAATGTGGGGCGTTTCCGACAACCAGCCAATGTTACTTGGCAGGTGCTTCTTCAGGGGCTTCGGCCTGCGGCTCGGCACCTTGCAACTGGGCCGGGTCCTTGATGGCGATCAGTTCCAGATCGAACACCAGTACCGAGTTGGCCGGGATCAGCGGGCTTGGGCTTTGTGCGCCATAGGCCAGTTCAGCCGGGATGAACAACTTGTACTTCTCGCCGACGTGCATCAGTTGCAAACCTTCGACCCAACCTGGGATCACACCGCTGACCGGCAGGTCGATCGGGCTGCCACGCTCGACGGAGCTGTCGAAGACCTTGCCATCGATCAGCTTGCCTTCGTAGTGGACAGTGACCACGTCAGTCGGTTTGGGCTGCGGGCCGTCGGCCTTCTTGACCACTTCGTACTGCAGGCCCGAGGCAGTGGTAACCACGCCTGGCTTCTTGGCGTTTTCTTCGAGGAATTTCTTGCCGGCGGAGGCGGCTTCTTCGCTGGCCTTGGCCAGGCGCTCCTCGGCGCGTTTCTGCAATGCGGTGAAGGCCTCTACCAGCTCTTCATCCTTGATGCGTTGTTCTTTCTTGCTAACGGCGTCTTCGATGCCGAGGGCGACTGCTTTCGAATCAAGGTCTTCCATGCCTTCCTGAGCCAGGCTCTTGCCCATGTTCAGGCCGATACCGTAGGAGGCTTTCTGCGCCGGAGTCTTCAGCTCGGGGCTGCTGGCTTGTTGATCGCAGCCAGCCAGTACCAGGCCTACCAGGGCAACCGCAGCCGCCAAACGATGCTGTTTCATGCTATTTCCTTGTTCATGCGCCATGAGGGCAATCAGGGTAAAGCCGCGAGCTTATCAGGCGGCCATGACCAATGGCTACCGGCATAGGAGCGGGTTTTCGTAAGGAAGTTCAGTCATTAAAAGCTTCTTCATCGAAGCTTTACAGCCATTGGCCAGTATTGACCCTTTGTGCCTGGTTTGCCGATTTTTTGTGGCCTTTTATTTCTGCGGGTTCTGAGGAGGGAAACATCAGGCCAGGCAGCCCCCCGAAACCTCAAGGATACCTACCCTCTCGATATTCCCCTGCCACCTCCCGCAGCACCTCACCCACCCACTGCCCCGGCAAACTCAACGGCAAGGCGGCATTGCGGCAAATCCCCACCGACCCTCCCGGCTCACGCACACCCAGGTCAAGCTCGACCAGTTCGCCACGGCGCAGGTCGAGCAGCACGGCATCACGCGGCGCCACCCACAGGCCATCGCTACCCAGCAGGTAGCGCCGGCTCAGGGCCAGCGACAGGGTTTCCAGGCGCTGGGCCGGCATCTGGATGCCGCATTGCACAAACAGGCTGTCGGCATGCTGACGGATGGTGGTGCCGGCCGGCGGCAGCACAAGCGGGTAACGCCCCACCTGTCCTCGCTCCACGGGCGTGCTGGCCAGCAGCGGGTGACCCGGGCGCACCACCAGGCTCATCGACTCGCTGTACAGGTGCTCGAACGACAGGCCCTGGATCTGTGGGCTGTCGGTCATGCGCCCAACCACCAGTTCCAGCTCCCCCAGGTGAAGTTGGCCAAGCAACTGCGCGCTGACCCCGGTGACCACGCTGATCACCAGCGCTTCATGGCGCTGATGCAGGCGGCAAAGCACCTCGGGCATGAGCAGGCCTTCGACCGTGGACAGCACGCCAATGCGCACCTGCGACGGCGCCCGCGCTTCACCGCGCAGGCTGCTGACGCCATCGCGCAGCGCCTGCACGCTGGGCCCGGCGTAACGCATGAAGCGGGTGCCGGCCGGGGTCAGCTCGACACCCTGGCGGCTACGCTCGAACAGGCGCGCCTCGAGCAGGTCCTCAAGCTCCTTGAGGGTCTTGGAAATCGCCGGCTGGCTGATCGACAGGATATCGGCCGCCCTGGCCAGGCTGCCCTGCCGGGCAATCTCCAGGAAGCACAGCAAGTGGCGGTATTTGATGCGGGTGTCGAGGTTCATGGCAGCAAGCTTACCGCATCGCTACCTGCGGCGTATCCAGGTCTGCCGCCCCATGCTCACACCTATGCATGCATGTCCAGGCCGTTGACGCACCTGTCACTTCTGCCAGTAGCCGATCCTGGCCAAGCATCGCTCAATAGGCGTTCAGCGGTTTTATTGTGAATGGAGCTCAACGCCATGATTCGAACCAAGAAGCACTTCCCTTCTACCCAACCAGTGCCGCCCTCTCCCCAGGCTCTTCAGCAGCTACCCGTGGCTCCCATCGATCTCAGTTATGGCCACAAAGGCCATGACCACTTCACCCCCAAGGCTCTTCAGCAGCTACCCGTGGCCCCCATCGATCTCAGTTATGGCCACAAAGGCCATGGCCACTTCACCCAAAGCGGCCGCGGCAACATGGGGTCGACGACCAGCGTGCTGAGGAGCAAAGTGCGGCCGGCCCGGTTCTATGTGACTGGGCATCAAACCGATCCCGATGGGCTACACAGTGTTTTCATTGCCTGCCTGGACGCACATGGAAAGCTTGACACCACGTTCAATGGTAGCGGCATGGTCAATTTCAACACGCTGACCACGGATCGCTACCGCAACGCCACCGGAGTAGTGGAGGACATGGCAGGCAATCTGCTGGTGACCGTGGAGCTTTTTGGGGAAAGTACCACTCATTTGTGGAAGCTGATTGCAAAAGGCGAACCCGATCTGGGCTTTGGTCAAGGAAAGGGCTATATCGACACCCGTGCCTTGTTCGGTGCAGATCTTGTGCTGGACAAAGTGGCCTGCCACCAGGAAGGGTTGGTGGCGACCGCGGCTCGATACGAAGCAGGGGATTTCAAAGCGGTGGTTGTCGCCCTGGACAGCAATGGTAGAAGGGACCCCCAATTCGGGGAAAATGGGCTGCTCGCGTTGAGCAATCTGATTCCCGAAGGCTCACTGCACAGCCTTGAAGGCATTGCCGTCATCTCCCCAACCGCCGGGGTGCAGCGCATCGTGATCTGCACTTACATAAAATGTGATTCGAGCTGGTATTCAGTAACCAGTGGTCTCTCGCTGACGGGGCGTCTCGATGACAAATTCGGCGAGGTGGGCCACCACTGGTCAGACGAAGGGATCATCAATAGCGGCTTCACGGTAGAAGACAGCAGCCAACGCATCACGTTGTACGGCCAGCACTACTCGATCGACGACGATCGCAGCCAACCGACCCTCTACCGGCTGGACTATGCTGGCGAGCCTGCCCGCGAGTTCAACCAGGGGCAGGTAGTGCGTTTCGGCATCGACGGCGGGTGGTCCCATATTGAAGAAACCGAGGGGGGGCTAATCGGGTACGGTGGTTTCTTTTACTTCAACCTGGCAGTGCGCTACCAATCAGACGGCCAACTCGACACTCGCTTCGTATCCCCTCACGGCTACGGTCAGTTTGGCGCATTTTCGCCGGAGGATGGTTTCTATACCGCCGAGAATTCGATAGTAGTCGATACCGAGAACCAGCGCATGGTGGTGAGCGGGGAAGACGTACAGCAGGGCTACCGACTCCCCTGCCTGCTCGCCCTCTCTCTGAAACCGGACCAGTAGTACGCCACGGCAGAAGCGGGCAGGCTTAAAGCATTGCCGCCTGCGGCGTATCCGGGTCACGTTGCTGGCGGCGGAACTGGCCAGGTGGCAGGCCGTGGATCTGGCGGAAACGTCGAGAGAAGTAGGCTTCGTCCGCAAAGCCACATAGTCGCGCCACCTCGCCCACCGGGCGGCTGCCGTTGAGCAGGTAGTTGCGTGCGGCGTGCATGCGCCGCTCCAGCACCAGCTCGCTGAAGGTCTTGCCGATTTCCTTGCGCAGCCAGTGGGTCAGGTAGGTCGGCGACAGGTAGGTGGCGGCGGCGACTTTCTGCAGGTTCAGATCGGGGTCGTCGATATGCCGGCGCAGGTAGTCGCTCATGCGGCCCAGCGCGGCGCGGCGGCTGAGCTGGGCCGCGTTGCTGTCGGCCAGTTCGCGCAGCGGCTCGGCATACAGGCCACAGACCTGGCCGATCAGCTGCAGCAACAGGCCTTTGAGGATTTCGCGGGTGCCGAAACGGCGGTTGGCATCCAGCGCACGCATGCGCTCGAGGGTTTGTCGTACCTCGGCAAAGTCCGGGTCACTCAGGTGGAAGTCGAGATGCTCCTGAAAGCGGAACGGCGACAGCTCCGGCGCCTGCAGGATCGACACTTCCTCCAGGTCCATCGGGTCGCAGGCCAGGTGCGGCAGCAGGAACGTCTGGGAGAAATTGATCACCACGAAGTCGCTGTCCGCCGGATGCGGTATTACATGCACCCGGTGCGGCAGGATGAAGGCCAGGGTGTTGCGTCTGAATGGGCGTTGCACGCTGCCGATGTGTTGCACCGTGTCGCCGCCAAGATTGACCTGGATCTGGAAGTACTCATGACGATGCGGCGCGGTCTCGGCGGGACGCCCGCGCTGGTCGCGGATGTAGAAATCCATCAGCTCGCTGCGCTGCTGCATGACATAGGTCGGAACCTCGCGCTTGGGGGGCATGGGCAATCTCCGGGATACGGGCGCTTTAAGTTGTACGATGTCCAAACTCTGCAATTTAACCCCTTATGCAAAAACCTGCGCAACCGAAAATCCACGCAGCCCTCTGAGAATGCGCTATTCAGCCAATATTTCGGGCGAAACCCTGGCTGAGAAATTTCTTGGACAGCACAGCACTGCCCCGCCTCCAATGAAAAAAACGGTCTAAATACCCCGTTGCATTCACCGCGTTGTACGACCACCTTAGAAAAGGGACTGCAGCCCAACCTCTACCTACAACAACAAACGAGGTCGACTCATGTCGAGCACGCCTACCCCCCGCGCCGCGTCGTCGTACACGCTGGACGCGGCCCCCGCCCAGCGCCTGCCTACCCGCCGCCGCTGGTTCATGCTGTCGCTGCTGCTGGTGGCGACCATCATCAACTACGTCGACCGGGTGAACATTTCCATCGCAGCGCCGTTCATGGCCAAAGACCTGGGCCTGGACAAGGTCGAGATGGGCCTGATTTTCTCCGCATTCGCCTGGACCTACGCGTTGGCCCTGGTACCGGCTGGCTTCATTGCCGACCGCTTCGGCTCACGCCTGACCTATGGCGTGTCGCTGATCAGCTGGTCGGCGGTCACCGTGGCCCAGGGCCTGGCCAGCGGCTTCGCCTCACTGTTCGGCCTGCGCCTGGCGGTCGGCGCCATGGAGGCCCCGGCCTTCCCGGCCAACAGCCGTGCGGTTACGGTATGGTTCCCCGCTCGCGAGCGCGGCATGGCCAGCAGCATCTACGTATGTGGCCAGTACCTGGGCACCGCGCTGTTCACCGGTGCGCTGCTGTGGCTGGCGACCACCTATGACTGGCGCCACGTGTTCTACAGCACCGGTCTGGTCGGCATCCTGTTCGGCGTCGTGTGGCTGGTGCTGTACCGCGACCCGCTGAACTGCAAGAAGGTAAGCAAGGAAGAACTGGCCTACATCGAGAACGGCGGTGGCCTGGTGAAGAGCAGCCAGGAACGTACGCGCTTCGACTGGCGCCAGGTTGCCGAACTGTTCCGCTATCGCCAGGTCTGGGCGATCTGCCTGGGCAAGTTCGCCAGCACCTCGGCACTGTACTTCTTCCTTACCTGGTTCCCCACTTACCTGATCGAAGAACGCCAGCTGACGCTGATCAAGGTCGGCATCTTCGCGGTCATGCCGTTCATTGGTGCCACGGTCGGCATCCTCCTGGCGGGCATCGTCTCCGACCTGCTGATCCGCAAGGGCTACTCGCTGTCGTTTGCCCGCAAGCTGCCGCTGGTGGTGGGCTCGATGCTGGGGATGTCGATCGTGCTGGTGAACTTCACCGACTCCAATGTGCTGTGCATCGCCGTGCTGACCCTGGCGTTCTTTGCCCAGGGCATAGCCTCGTCGTCGTGGGCTGCCGTGTCGGAAGTGGCGCCAAAAGAGCTGATCGGCCTGACCGGCGGCATTACCAGCCTGGCGGCGAACATCGGCGGCATCGTCACACCGATCGTGATCGGCGCCATCGTGCACGCCAGTGGCTCGTTCGCCATGGCGTTCTGGTTCATCGGTGGTGTGGCGTTGATGGGCACACTGTCTTACTCGCTGCTGCTTGGGAAGCTGTATCGCATCGAGCTGAAGACTGCGGGCTGAGCCAAGGCGTGTATTGACGGTACCGGCCTCTTCGCGGCTAAAGCCGTGCCTGCAGGGGGACGGTATTGCCCCTGGGTTTGACGCTATCCCTGTAGGAGCGGCTTCAGCCGCGAAAGGGCCGGTACAGGTGCCTTGGATAGTCCAACCCAACCCCGCTTTCGTCCAACTTTGCCGGCCAGCCGCTGGATACGCTGACCACTCCAGTAAGGAGGATCCACCCATGACTTACCTGTTCAACCCGCCGGCCATCGTCAGCCTGCCGATCCGCGGCAGCGATGCGCGCTTCCCGGTCGGCCGGGTGTTCTGCCTCGGCCGCAACTACCCGTGGCCGGAATCCTACGGCGCGGCGCCGCAGGAGCCTGTGTTTTTCATGAAACCGGCAAGCAACGTGGTCGAGGCACTGGGCGAACTGCCCTTCCCGCCGCAGACCGACGAGTTCTGCCATGAAATCGAGCTGGTCGCGGCCATCGCCAAAGGCGGCGCCAACATCGCCCGCGAGCATGCCCTGGAGCACGTGTTCGGCTTTGCCGCCGGTCTGGACATGACCCGTCGCGATCATCAGCGCAAGGCCAAGGCCGAGGGCCTGCCGTGGGAAGCCGCCAAGGTATTCGAGGCTTCGGCACCGATGACCGCCATCGTCCCTGCCAGTGAATGCGACTGGCCGCTGGATACGTCGCTATGGCTGCAGGTCAATGGCCAGGAGCGCCAACGTGCACACCTCAGCCAGCAGACCTGGGCATTGGCTGAAGTGATCAGCAGGCTGTCTCGCCAACTGCCGCTGCGCCCGGGCGACCTGATCATGACCGGCAGCCCGCCCGGCGTGGCACCGCTGAACCCGGGCGACACCCTTCACGCCGGCATCGATGGTATCGGCGAACTGCACCTGCACGTCGGTCCTCGCCCTGTCGGGCATACCGCCAACGCCGCCTGAACCTGTTGGAGCCTATCGATGAGCCAAAACAAGAAAGTCGCGCTGGTCACCGGTGCTGGCAGTGGCATCGGCCGTGCCGTCGCCCTCGCCCTGCTCGAGGACAACTTCAGCCTGGTCCTCGCCGGGCGCCGCGCCGAACCGCTACAAGCCGTCGTCGAGCAAGCGCTAGCAGCGGGCGGTGAGGCCTTGGCCGTTCCCACTGACGTGCGCGATGAGCAAAGCGTCGCGCACTTGTTCGCCACCATCGAGGAGGTGCATGGCCGCCTCGATGTGATGTTCAACAATGCCGGCATCAACGCCCCCGCTGTACCCGTCGACGAGCTGCCGTTGGAGAACTGGCGCAACGTCATCGCCACCAACGTCGATGGTGTATTCCTGTGCGCCCGCGCCGCCTTCGGCCTTATGCGTCGCCAGCAGCCGCAAGGCGGGCGGATCATCAACAACGGCTCGATCTCGGCGCACACCCCACGCCCGTTCACCGCACCTTACACCGCCAGCAAGCATGCGGTGCTGGGCCTGACCAAGGCGCTGGCGCTGGATGGTCGGCCTTACCACATCGTGTGCAGCCAGGTGGACATCGGCAACGCCCTGACCGAGTTGTCCGAGCGCATGACCCGGGGGGTGCGCCAGGCCAATGGCGAGATCGCCGCCGAGCCGATGCTCGACGTGCGGCATGTGGCCGATGCGGTGCGCTACATAGCAGCGCTGCCGCTCGACGCCAACGTACTGAACATGACCGTGATGGCCAGCAACATGCCATTCGTTGGCCGTGGCTGATCCCTGTTTATGATGGAGTGACCGATGAAACCAGAAGTCCTGCAACTGAGCCCTATCCTGATCCCGCAGATCCGTGAGCGCCTGGAACAGCTGTTCACCGTACACCGCTACTACGAACAGGCCGACAAGGAGGCCTACGTCAGCCAGCATGCTGGCAATATTCGCGGCGTGATCACCGGCGGCCACACCGGCATCAGCCAGGCGCTGATGGCGCGCCTGCCCAACCTCGAAGTGATCGCCGTCAATGGCGTCGGCACCGACGCGGTAGACCTGGCCTATGCCCGTGATCGCGGCATCCAGGTGACGGCGACCATCGGTGCGCTCACCGAGGACGTCGCCGATCTTGCCATCGGCCTGCTGATCGGCTTGTGCCGGGGGATCTGCACCGGTGACCGCTTCGTTCGCGCCGGCCGTTGGGCCACCAGCACCACGCCGCTGGCACCGCTGCCACTGGCCCGGCAGGTGTCGGGCATGCGCGTGGGCATCGTCGGCATGGGCCGGGTCGGGCGGGCGGTAGCACAGCGGGCGGCAGCCTTCGGTTGCCCGATCCGCTACACCGATCTACAGGCACTGGATGTGCCCTACGGGTTCGAGGCAGATCTGCTGCAGTTGGCCAAGGACAGCGATGCGCTGATCCTCGCAGCGGCGGCTGACAAGGGCGAGGCGCTGATCAATCGCGACGTGCTTCAGGCGTTGGGCAGCGAGGGGTACCTGATCAACATCGCACGCGGCAAGCTGGTAGATGAGCCTGCGTTGATCGCCGCGCTGCAGGCTGGCGAGATCGGTGGCGCGGCGCTGGATGTGTTTGCCGATGAACCGCGAGCGCCCGAGGCGTTGTTCGAGCGCGAAGATGTAGTCCTGCAACCGCATCGCGCCAGTGCCACTGTACAGACACGCACGCGCATGGGCGAGATGGTGGTGGCCAGCCTGGTGGATGTGTTTGCCGGGCGCACGCCGCAGGGGTTGGTTATCTAGTCGGCTTGTGCTGGCCTCTTCGCGGGCAAGCCCGCTCCCACAGGGTCGGCGCCGTATTACAAGGCGGTGCAGATTCCGTAGGAGCGGGCTTGCCCGCGAAGAGGCCGGCACAGGCAGCAAAGGGGTATCAGGCCACCGCCAGCTCCACCGCCTCCCCCTTCAACCGCACCGGCCACACCCGCAACCTCTGCCCGGCATCCTCCAGACACTCCCCACTCAGCAGGCTGAAGTGCTGCTTGTAGAGCGGCGCTGCCACCACCAACTCACCTTGCACACTGCCCACCAGCCCACGACCGATGATATTGGCACCGGAGCGTGGGTCGCGGTTGTCCACCGCGTACAGCGGCTGGGCCTGCCCCGGCAGGTAGAACAACGCCACCTGGGCCCCATCGAGCCAAACCACGACGCCGGAGTCGGCCACCAGGTCTTGTGCCTGGCACACCGTCTGCCAGTTTTCTTGCGTGTTCACAGCAGCATTGGCCAGGTTCATCAAACAGCCTCCTCGACAGTTGGGATCAGGTGCAGCGGTGCAGCGGGCCGGCGTTGTTCGCGTTCGCGCACGAAGTGCACGTCCGGGTCGGCGCGGCGATCGTTGACAAAGGTACGGAAGCGCTTGAGCTTCTCCGGGTCGTTGAGGGCATTGGCCCATTCGCATTCATACTGGTCGACCACATGCTGCATCTGGCTTTCCAGCTCGCTGGCCAGGCCCAGGCTGTCGTCGATGATCACCTGCTTCAGGTAGTCCAGCCCGCCTTCCAGGTTTTCGCGCCACACCGAGGTGCGCTGCAGCTTGTCGGCCGTGCGGATGTAGAACATCAGCACGCGGTCGATCAGGCGTACCAGGGCTTCGTCGTCCAGGTCGGTGGCGAACAGCTCGGCATGCCGCGGGCGCATGCCGCCGTTACCGCACACGTACAGGTTCCAGCCCTTGTCGGTGGCGATAACGCCGATGTCCTTGCTCTGCGCCTCGGCGCATTCACGGGTGCATCCCGATACCGCGAACTTGAGCTTGTGGGGGCTGCGCAGGCCCTTGTAGCGATCTTCCAGGCGCAGGGCCATGGCGACACTGTCCTGCACGCCGTAACGGCACCAGGTGCTGCCCACGCACGACTTTACCGTGCGGGTCGACTTGCCGTAGGCGTGGCCGGTTTCGAAACCGGCCTCGATCAGTTCGCCCCAGATCAGCGGCAGCTCGTGCAACTGGGCGCCGAACAGGTCGATGCGCTGGCCACCGGTGATCTTGGTGTACAGGTCGTATTTCTTGGCCACCTGGCCGATGACGATGAGCTTGTCGGGGGTTATTTCACCACCGGGAATGCGCGGCACCACCGAATAGGTGCCGTTTTTCTGCATGTTGGCCATGAAGGTGTCGTTGGTGTCCTGCAGCGGCACCAACGCCGGGTCCATGATCGGCTGGTTCCAGCACGAGGCGAGAATGTTGCCCACCGCCGGCTTGCAGATGTCACACCCCAGATGGCCCTTGCCATGGCGCTCGAGCAGTTCGCTGAAAGTGCGGATACCCTCCACCCGCACCAACCCGTACAGCTCCTGCCGGGTGTAGGCAAAGTGCTCGCACAGGCTCTTGTCCACCGCCACGCCGCGGGCCGTCAGTTCGTGCTCGAAGACTTGCTTGAGCAGGGCCGCGCAACCACCGCAGCCGGTCGCGGCCTTGGTGCAGCCCTTGACCGCAGCGAGGTCGCTGCAGCCGCTGTCGATCGCGGCGCACACCGCCCCCTTGCTGACGTTGTGGCAGGAGCAGATGGTCGCGCTGTCGGGCAGCGCATCGGCGCCCAGGGCCGGCGCACCACCGCCTTGCGGCAAGATCAGCGCTGCCGGGTCGGCCGGCAGGGCGATGCCGTTCTGGGCGTACTGCAACAGGGTGTCGTAATAGCTGTTGTCGCCGACCAGCACCGCGCCGAGCACGTGCTTGCCGCTGGCATCCACCACCAAACGGCGGTAAGCGCTGTTGGCTTCATCGATGAAGCGATAGCTGCGCGCGCCCGGCGTGGCACCGTGGGCATCGCCGATCGAACCGACATCCACACCCAGCAGCTTGAGCTTGGTCGACATGTCGGCGCCGGTGAACGCCACCGCCGCCTCGCCCATCAGCAGCCCGGCCAGGTTGCGCGCCATGCTGTAGCCCGGGGCGACCAGGCCGAACACGCTGCCGTTCCACGAGGCGCACTCGCCGATGGCGAAGATGCGGGGGTCGCTGCTGCGGCAGTGGTTATCGATGACCACGCCACCGCGCGCGGCGATGTCCAGGCCGCAACCCCGGCCCAGTGCATCCTGTGGGCGGATACCGGCGGAGAACACGATCAGGTCGGTTTCCAGGTGCTCACCGCCGTCGAAGTTCATGCGGTAGCGGTAGGTTTCACCGGCACTGACCGACTGGGTGGCGCGCGACAGGTGCACCCCCACACCTAGCGCTTCGATCTGCGCCTTCAACGCGGCACCGCCCTCGCCGTCCAGCTGTACCGGCATCAGCCGTGGGGCGAATTCCACCACGTGAGCTTCCAGCCCCAGCGACTTGAGGGCGTTGGCCGCTTCCAGGCCAAGCAGGCCGCCGCCGACCACCACCCCTCGGCGGGCACCGGCTGCGGCAGCACGAATGCCATCGAGGTCGTCCAGGGTGCGGTAGACCAGGCGGGCATTGCCGCTGGAGCCTTCGATCGGCGGCACGAAGGGATAGGAGCCGGTGGCCAGCACCAGTTGGTCGTAGCCATAGCGACCTGCGGCAGTGACGACTTCGCGGCGCTCGCGGTCGATCTCCAGCACGGCCTCACCCAGGTGCAGGTGCACGCCATTGGCCTCGTAGAAATCGTGCTCACACAGGGCCAGGGTTTCGGCACAGCTGCCGCCGAAGTATTCGGACAGGTGCACGCGGTCATACGCGCGTTGGCGCTCTTCGCCGAATACCCGCACCTCGAAGCGCTGCAGGGCGCCGCGACTGACCAGTTGTTCGACGCAATGGTGGCCGACCATGCCGTTGCCGACGATGACCAGTCGCTCTCGTTGCCCGCTGCTCGCTGTTGCCTTCATAAGCCGATCCTCGATCAAAAAAAAAGCGCCTGGAGCCGAAGCTCCAGGCGCCTTTGCCTGTATTCATCACGGTAGGGGGCCCGGTTGATCGCCGTTGATCAGTGGGCTTTGTTGTATCCGAGGTTAAGCAGGGAGCGTGCCAATCGGGTTGCGTGGGTTGCCTGGGTTGCCTGTGTCGGCCTCTTCGCGGGTAAACCCGCTCCTACACTTGCGCTGGGCCCGCCCAGCCAATGCACATTCAAGGTGCACAACACCCCATCTTGGAGCACTTCAGTACACATCGCGCCGATAACGCCTGGCCTTGCTCAAGCCTTCGACATAAGCCGCAGCCGCCGCCGCATCCATCCGGCCATGCTCGGCGACAATCACCCGCAACGCCGCATCCACATCCCTGGCCATGCGCTGCGCATCGCCACACACATAGAAATACGCCCCCGCCTCCAGCCATTGCCACAACAGCGCACCCTGCTCGAGCATGCGCTGCTGCACATAGATCTTCTCGACCTGGTCCCGCGAGAACGCCGTGTCCAGCCGCAGGTGCCCCGCCGCTTGCCAGGCCTGCAACTGCTCCTGGTAATAGAAATCGGTCGCTGCGTACTGCTCGCCGAAGAACAGCCAGTTGTCGCCTTTTGCCCCCCGTGCCTCTCGCTCCTCGAGAAACGCACGGAACGGTGCAATGCCAGTACCAGGGCCCACCATGATCACCGGCACGCTGTCGTCCTCGGGCAAGCGAAAGTGCTTCGACACCTGCGGGAAGATCGCCACCTTTTGCACCTGCGCACGGTCGGCAAGGAAACTTGAGCACACGCCTTTACGTTCGCCATAACGCACCGTCGATACCGTCAGATGCACCTGGCCTGGGTGCGCCAGCGGGCTGGAACTGATCGAATAGAGCCGCGGCTGCAATGGTTTGAGCAGTTCCAGCCAGCTGGCCAGCGGCAACTGCTGGGGGAAGGCGCGCAGCACATCGACCAACTGCCGGCCCCACAGCCAATCTTGCAGCTCGGCCTTGCATTCAGGCTGCAGCAAGCGCTGCAGGTCAGGCGCGTTGCTGGCAAATGCCTGCAGTTGTTGCGCAGTGACCTTGGCAATTTCCAGGTGTGCTCGCAGGGCTTCGGCCAATGGCATGGTGCTATGACCTTTAAGCTCGACCATAGCCTGGCCATCGAGCTGCATCAGCGTCAGCAGCTCTTCCACCAGGGCCGGGCAGTTGCGCGGCCATACGCCCAGGGCATCGCCGGCAGCGTAACTGAAGCCGCTGCCGCCCAGATCGAAGACCAGCTGGCGGGTTTCCTTGCTGGCGCCGGGGCCATTGAGCAGGCGGTTTTCCAGTACGGTGGCCATCCAGGGTTGCTGCTTGCTGAAGGCCGATACGGGTGCAGGTTCACTCGCCGGAGATGGCGCCGCGGCAGTGCCCAGTGCAGGCAATAACGCTTCGAGCCAGCCAGCAAAGGCTTCGTCGAAGTCGGGCTCGCAGTCCACCCGCGCCAGCAGGCGATGCCCTCCCAGCTCGGCCAGGCGCTGGTCGAGCTTGCGGCCAAAACCGCAGAACTGGTCGTAACTGGAGTCGCCCAGGGCCAGTACGGCATAGGGCAGCCCGGCGCAGTGAGCGCCCTCCTCGCCCTGCAAAGCCTGCCAGAAGGCCGCGCCGCTGTCGGGCGCGTCGCCATCGCCAAAGGTGCTGGCGATCAACACCACACTGGCAGCACCCTGCAGCTGGCTTGGGCTGACCGCCTCCAGGCAGCTGAGTTGCACATTCAGACCGGCACCGCGCAGGCGCGCGGCACAGCGTTCCGCCAGCTGCTCACCATTGCCGGTCTGCGAGGCCCACAGCACCTGATGCCATGGCGCGGCCTGTGCCGCGATGGGTGCAGTTGCAGGCTGGGCGAACAGCCCGGCCAGCAAGCCGTCGACAAACAAACGACGGCTGGCAGCCAGCGGCGCACTGGCCGGCAGGCGGGGTACGCCCTCGGCGCGGGCCTGGTCCAGGCCCAGCAGGAAACCTTGCAGGTAATGACGCTCTTCTTCGGCCAGCACCGGAACCGGCAAGGTGTGCAGGCCAAGCAGACGGGACAGGGTGGCGGTCGGCATGCGGACAGGCTCTACAGTGGCAGTGTTCAGATCAAGGGCGTCGATGCGCTCGCCTGCGACCCGCTCCGGGGCTACGGCGCAGTGCTTGAAGGCAGGCTGCAGCGACAGCGGGTCGACCGCATCGCAGGTCGCGGCATTGATCGCCAATTGCTCGCCGATCAGGTCGTTCCAGTGAAACGGCGCAAAGCAGTTGCCCGGCATGACCCGGTCACTGATGCGCGCCGGCAACACGGCCTGCCCCCGGCGCGAGCGAACGGCCACCTGGTCCTTTTCAGCGACACCCAGCCGGGCGGCATCCTCGGGGTGAATCTCAAGGTAGGGGCCGGGCTCCAGTTTGTTCAGCGCCGGCACCTTGCCGGTCTTGGTCAACGTGTGCCACTGGTGCTGCACGCGACCGGTATTCAGCACCATGGGGTAGTCATCGTCCGGCACTTCCGCTGCCGGCAACCAGGGCCGGGCAAAGAAGTGCGCCTTGCCGCTGGCGGTGGGAAAGGCCAGTGCCGGCCGCCTACCTCGGGCATCGAGCAGGAGCGCCTGGCTGCTGCCGTCGTTGAGGTAGCGCAGCGGGCTACGATGCTGCTCGCTGCCCGGTGCACAAGGCCACTGGCGCGGCTGTGTCCGCAATTCGGCATAGCCGATACCGCGCAGGTCATAACCGGTTGAGGGGTTGTGGAAGCGGCGTATTTCCTCATACACCGCTTCGGCATTGGGGTAGTCGAAGGCGTCGGCATAGCCCATGGCACACGCCACGCGGGCAATGATCTGCCAGTCCGGCAAGCTTTGCCCGGGGGGCTCGACAGCGCGTGGCATCAGGGTCAGGTTGCGCTCGCTGTTGATCATCACACCCTCGCCTTCGGCCCACAGCGCGGCCGGCAGCAGGATGTCGGCGTAACGGTTGGTTTCGGTGTCGAGGAAGGCGTCCTGGGTAATGACCAGTTCGGCCTTGCGCAGGCCGTCGATCACTTGCTGACGGTTGGCGACACTGGCCACCGGGTTGCTGCAGATGACCCAGCAGGCTTTCACTTCACCGGCTTTCATCTGCCCGAACAGCGCCACCGTACCCTCGCCCCCCTCGCTGCGCAGGCTGCCGGGTGGCAGTTGCCACTGCCGTTCGACGAACGCGCGGTCATCTTCCACCAAGGCTGAGCGCTGGCCTGGCAAGCCGGGCCCCATGTAGCCCATGTCGCGGCCGCCCATGGCATTGGGTTGGCCGGTCAGCGAGAACGGGCCGCTACCGGGGCGGCAGATGGCACCCGTGGCCAAGTGCAGGTTACAGATGGCGTTGCTGTGCCAGGTGCCGTGAATGCTCTGGTTCAAGCCCATGGTCCAGCAGCTCATCCAGTTGTTGGCGCTGCCGATCCATTCGGCGGCCTTGATGATATCGGCCTCGGCCAGCCCGGTGATGGCGGCGACGCGCTCGGGGGTATAGTCGTCGAGGAAGGCCGGCATTTCGTCCCAGCCTTCGGTGTGGCGGGCGATGAAATCGGGGTTGGTGTGGCCGTTGCGATGCAGCAGGTGCAAAAGGCCGTTGAGCAAGGCCATGTCACTGCCGGGGCGCACCTGCAGAAACAGGTCGGCCTTGTCGGCGGTTGCGCTGCGCCGCGGGTCGACGACGATCAGCTTCGCACCGGCCTTGACCCGATCAAGCAGGCGCAGGAACAGGATCGGGTGGCAGTCGGCCATGTTGGCGCCGATCACCAGAAATACGTCGGCGTGCTCGAAGTCCTGGTAACTGCCAGGTGGGCCATCGGCGCCAAGCGACAGCTTGTAGCCACTGCTGGCGCTGGCCATGCACAGGCGCGAGTTGGACTCGATGTGGCGCGTACGGATAAAGCCCTTGGCCAACTTGTTGGCCAGGTACTGGGCCTCCAGCGACATTTGCCCGGACACGTACAGCGCCACGGCATCCGGGCCGTGCTGGTCGATGATGCCGCGCAGACGCTCGGCGGTGGCAGCGATGGCCTGGTCCATGCTGGTGCGCACTGGCGGCTGGCTGCGTTGCTGGCGCAGGTAGGCGTCGGCCATGCGCCCGCTGGCACTCAGTGGCTGGTGTGCGGTGAGGCCTTTGGTGCATAAGCGGCCAAAGTTGCTCGGGTGCAGCTTGTCGCCGCTGATCTTGCCGACCTTGCCATCGGCAACGCTCATGACGATGCCGCAGCCCACGCCGCAGTAGGGGCAGACGCTGCGTACTTCGCTGTTGGCCATGGGCGGGCTCCTGTGGAAAACGCAAAAAGGCGCCGGCTGCCCCGGCATGCTGATGCAAGCGGGGCAACACGGCGCCTTTGTCGTGAAGTGGTGAGGGCTGTCGACGTTGACAGCCCGGGATGAGGTAGATCAGCAATTTATGGGCCAGCTATACCGGCCCTTTCGCGGGCATGCCCGCTCCCACAGGGATATCGCAAGGCCTGAGGGCGGCGCAGTACCTGTGGGAGCGGGCGTGCCCGCGAAGAGGCCTGCACAGGTTACGCACCATGCGGTGGCAACCTCATGCTCCCAGGCGCTTTGCTGGGGCAATTTCCAGCATGAGCACTGCCCTCCCATGTCCCAGGAGATGCCGGTGATCGAGGACGGGTTTGAGGTGCTGACGCTGCGGGAAGAAGAGTGGCGCAGCTAGCCCCTTGTTGCAGGGCGTAAACGATTGCATGATGCAGAAATAAAAAAAGCGACCCTAAGGTCGCTTTCTTTTTTACTTCCGGGTGTTCAGTGGGCCCTGGAAGTGGAATATGGCGCAGCGGACGGGACTCGAACCCGCGACCCCCGGCGTGACAGGCCGGTATTCTAACCGACTGAACTACCGCTGCGCTATACATCGAGTGGTGGGTGATGACGGGATCGAACCGCCGACCCTCTGCTTGTAAGGCAGATGCTCTCCCGGCTGAGCTAATCACCCATGTCTCTCGGTGTGGCGCGCATTCTACGGGCGACTTGGCGCTCTGGCAAGCACTTATCGAAGTTTTTTCACACTTCGGTCAAACACCAAAAATCAGGCACAAAAAAAGCGACTCTAAGGTCGCTTTCTTTGTTACTTCCGGGTGTTCAGTGGGCCCTGGAAGTGGAATATGGCGCAGCGGACGGGACTCGAACCCGCGACCCCCGGCGTGACAGGCCGGTATTCTAACCGACTGAACTACCGCTGCGCTATACATCGAGTGGTGGGTGATGACGGGATCGAACCGCCGACCCTCTGCTTGTAAGGCAGATGCTCTCCCGGCTGAGCTAATCACCCATGTCTCTCGGTGTGGCGCGCATTCTACGGAGCGCCCCGCACCCTGGCAAGCACTTTTTAAACTTTTTGCAAAAAAAACCTCAGACCTTTCAAAGACCTAGCGTTACCGGGCGATTCTTTCATGCATAAGCCACTGCTGGCCCTCTGACAGGGCTGGCCTGAATTCACCACTCGGAGAATAATGCCCGCCTTATGCATTAAGGAGAGATTGCCCCTCATGTGGTTCAAGAACCTGCTGACCTACCGCCTGACCCAGGAAGTTCCGTTCGAGCCTGAAGCGCTGGAAGCCGCCCTGGCCAGCAAGCCGGCCCGCCCCTGCGCCAGCCAGGAGCTGACCACTTATGGTTTCGTCGCGCCGTTCGGCAAAGGCGAAGACGCTCCCCTGGTGCATGTCAGCGGCGAGTACCTGCTGATTGCCGCGCGCAAGGAAGAACGCATCCTGCCGAGCAGCGTGGTCAACGACGCGGTCAAGGAAAAGGTCGAAGAGATCGAGACCGAGCAAATGCGCAAGGTCTATAAAAAGGAACGCGACCAGATCAAGGACGAAATCATCCAGGCGTTCCTGCCGCGTGCGTTCATCCGCCGCTCGATGATTTTCGCTGCCATTGCCCCGCGCCTGGGTGTGATCCTGGTCAACTCGGCCAGCGCCAAGCGCGCCGAAGACCTGCTGTCGACCCTGCGTGAAGTGATGGGCTCGCTGCCGGTGCGCCCGGCCACGGTGAAGATTGCGCCAGTGGCCACCATGACCGACTGGGTCAAATCGCAGCAAGCCGCCGAAGGCTTCTATGTGCTGGACGAGTGCGAACTGCGCGACACCGCCGAAGATGGCGGTATCGTGCGCTGCAAGCGCCAGGACCTGACCGGCGAAGAGATCCAGCTGCACCTGAGCACCGGCAAAGTGGTGACCCAGCTGGCCCTGGCCTGGCAAGACAAGCTGTCGTTCATCCTCGACGACAAGATGGTCATCAAGCGCCTGAAGTTCGAAGAGCTGCTGCAGGAGCAGGCCGAGCAGGACGGTGGCGATGAGGCTGCGCAGCAGTTCGATGCCAGCTTCCAGTTGATGATGATGACCTTTGCCGAATTCCTGCCGGTGCTGTTCGAGGCGCTGGGTGGTGAAGAGATTCCGCAAGGGGTCTGATTGGTATGAAATGCAGGTGCTGGCCTGAATCGTTTTCTGCCAGCACCGGCCTCTTCGCGGGTAAACCCGCGCCTGCAAGTGGTAACCCCTTGCAGGCGCGGTCTTGCCCGCAAGGCCGCAGACAGGCACCATGGTGCCCACGGTGAGGACGACCTCACGACGCACCGCGTGACCACTCCGGGGACGGCCCCATCATTCAAACGATGGAGACACACTCATGTCCTGGATCATCCTGTTTTTCGCCGGCCTGTTCGAGGTCGGCTGGGCCGTCGGCCTCAAATACACCGACGGTTTCACTCGACCGCTACCCACTGTCCTTACCGTCGGCGCCATGGTCATCAGCCTGGGCCTGCTGGGCCTGGCCATGAAGGAACTGCCGCTGGGCACCGCCTATGCCATCTGGACCGGCGTAGGCGCAGTCGGTACGGTCATCGCCGGGATCATTCTGTTCGGCGAGTCCATGGCCCTGGTGCGGCTGGTCAGTGTGGCGCTGATCGTCTGCGGCCTTGTCGGCCTGAAAGTCAGCGCCAGCTAACCCCTATCGCAGAGGGCCGCGCAGGCGGCTGACCTGTTCGCGCAACACTTCAGGCTGCGCCGCCTCCACCGGGATGGCGGCGCCTGCCACGATGGTCACCCGCGACCACAGGCGCTTGAAGAAGCCTTTGGCCGGGTCACGGCTGAAGAAGCTACCCCACAACCCCTGCAAGGCCAGCGGAATCACCGGTACCGGCGTTTCTTCGAGGATGCGGCTGACCCCACCCTTGAAGACATCGATTTCGCCATCGCCCGTCAGCTTGCCTTCCGGGAAGATGCACACCAGTTCACCATCCGCCAGGTATTCGGCAATGCGCGCGAAGGCCCGCTCGTACGTCGCCTGGTCTTCGTTACGCCCGGCAATCGGGATGGCACCGGCAGTGCGAAACACGAAGTTGAGCACCGGCAGGTTGTAGATCTTGTAGTACATGACAAAGCGGATCGGCCGGCGGATAGCCCCGCCCAGCAGCAACGCATCGACGAACGACACGTGGTTGCACACCAGCAACGCTGCACCTTCGTCGGGGATGCGCTCAAGGTCTCGGTGCTGCACGCGGTACATCGAATGGCTGAGCAGCCAGATCAGGAAACGCATGGTGAACTCGGGCACGATCCTGAAGATATAGGTGTTGACCGCGATATTGAGCAGCGACACCACCAGGAAAAGCTGCGGGATGCTCAGCTTGGCCACGCCTAGCAGGATGATGGTGAGCACCGCCGACACCACCATGAACAAGGCATTGAGGATGTTGTTGGCCGCGATCACCCTGGCGCGCTCGTCCTCGGCCGTGCGGGCCTGGATCAACGCATACAGTGGTACGATGTAGAAGCCGCCGAACACACCCAGGCCAATGATCGACAGCAAGATCCACCAGGCCTGGCTCATGCCCAGCAGTGCCAGCCAGTCGTGCGGCGCTGCTGCAGCCGGTACATCACCGGAGTGCCACCACCACAGCAGGCCGAACAGGGTCAGGCCGAACGAGCCGAACGGCACCAGGCCGATTTCCACCTTGCGTCCACTGAGCCGCTCGCACAACAGCGAGCCCAGGGCAATGCCCACCGAGAACAGGGTCAGCACCAGGGTCACCACCGTGCCATCACCGTGCAGCCAATCCTTGGCATAGGCCGGGATCTGCGTGAGGTAGATGGCGCCGACAAACCAGAACCACGAGTTGCCGACGATCGAGCGCGACACCGCCGGCGGCTGGCCCAGGCCCATGCGCAAGATCACCCACGACTGCTTGAAGATGTTCCAGTCCAGCGGCATTTGCGGCGAGGCGGCAGCCGCCCGAGGGATCCAGCGGCTGGCGAGGTAGCCGAGTACCGCCGTGCCGACCACGCCACCGGCTACCACCGTTGCGTAGCTGTCGGCCGACATCATCATGCCCGCGCCGATGGTGCCGGCGAGGATGGCGAGGAAGGTGCCGGTTTCCACCAGCCCGTTACCGCCCACCAGCTCTTCCTCGCGCAGGGCCTGCGGCAGGATCGAATACTTCACCGGGCCGAACAGCGCCGAGTGGGTCCCCATACCGAACAGCGCCACCAGCATCAGCGCCAGATGGTTGGTGACAAAGCCCAGTGCACCAATCGCCATGATCACGATTTCGGCCAGTTTGATTGCCCGGATCAGCGCATCCTTGGCGAACTTCTCGCCAAACTGCCCGCCCAGCGCCGAAAACAGGAAAAACGGCAGTATGAACAGCAAGGCACACAAGTTGACCCAGATCGATCGGTCACCATCGCCCAGGCTGAGCTTGAACAAAATCGCCAGGATCAGCGACTGCTTGAACAGGTTGTCGTTGAAGGCACCCAGCGACTGAGTGATGAAAAACGGCAGGAAACGCCGCTTGCCGAGCAAGGTGAATTGCGAAGAGTGACTCATCGTCCTTGGTCCTGAGGGCTTTTCAATTGGAGGCTCGCCAAGCGCGCCGGGCCACAAATCTGCATGGGAAATGCGCTGGCTGGCAAGCACCGGCTCAGGCATGACCACGCAAGCTTGCGTTCAAGGACCTGCTGGCAGTTGCAGCACTGGCGCTAGGTCACTCGAAACCAAACAACGCCCGCGCGGTATCCAGCAACAGTGCCTGGCGCAACTGCGCTGAACAACCCAAGGCCTCGAACTGTTCGACAGCGCTGCCGAAACTGACCTCCGACTCATGCTGGGTATGCGGCCAGTCACTGCCCCACATCAACCGCTCTGCGCCGTAATGGGCTTCCAGCGCGCACAGCGCCTGACGGGCGAATGCCAGGTTCTCCTCCGGCGAGCCCTGCAGCCTGTAGATGCCGGACACCTTCACCCACACCTTGCCCCGACCGCTCAGGGTCAGCAGTTCGGCAAACCCCGGCTGGCCCAGGCCACGGCGGGCATCCGGGCGGCCGAAATGGTCAATCACGATGTCCAGCCCATAGGGCTGCAATGCCCGCACCAGCACTGGAATGTCCGCCACCTGACGGTGCAGTTCCACGTGCCAACCCTGCTCGCCGATGCGCTCCAGCAGGGGCCGCCACTGCGCGCCGGTCAGGTCAGGCATGTCTTGCCCCATGAGGTTGAGGCGTACCCCCCTGACTCCCAATCGGGCCATTTCCGCCAAGGTCGCCTGCTCGACATCCCGCTCCAGCATCACCACCCCGCGCAGTTGCCCTGGCACGGTCTGCAAGGCGCTGAGCAGGTAGCGGTTGTCGGTACCCAGGAAGCTGGGCTGGACCAGTACGCCATGGCTGAAACCATGGGCCCGCAGTTGGCCCAGGTAGTCGCCCAGCGGCGCATCGTAGTTGGGCGCATAACGCCGCTGGCTGGCCAGGTTCAGCCCACGGCTGAACACGTGGGCGTGGCTGTCGATGGCAGTCAGGTGCAAAGCGGGTGCGTCGGGCATGGTTCTCATACAAACAGGTTCAGGTTACTTGGCGACGGCACCGGCCGTTTCCGGCGCAGGTGCAGATTCAAGGTTGCGGCCACGGGTTTCGGGCAGGCACAGGGCTGCAATCACCGCAACGCCATAGGCGATGCCGGCATCGATGCCGATGGCACTGCCCAGCGACATCGACTCGCTCATGTGCCCGACCAGGAACGGGAACACGGCCGACAGCACGCGACCGAAGTTGTAGCAAAAGCCCACCCCGGCGCCGCGCACGTCAGCCGGGTACAGCTCATTGAAAAACGCACCCAGGCTGGCCGGGATGCCGGCGGCGAAAAAGCCCAGCGGGAAGCCGAGGAACAGCATCTGCGTATTGGTCAGCGGGAAGAACACGTAGGCCTGCACGGTCAGTACACAGCACAGGGCGAACAGCAGGATGTTCTTGCGCCTGCCAATACGGTCGATCAGCAGGCCGCTGACCACGCAGCCGCACCAGAAGGCCAGGATGATCACCGCCAGGTAACCGCCCGAGTTCAGCACCGAAAGGTTGCGCTCTGTCTTGAGGAAGGTCGGCAACCAGGTCATCACCGCGTGGTAGCCACCGTGGGCACCCAGGCCGAGCAAGCCGCCCAGCAGGGTCACACGCAGCAGTTCAGGGCGGAAGATGCCAGCCATCGACTGCAAGAAGCTGGAAGGGATGGCTTTTTCTTTCTGCAGGCGCTGGAAGCTGTCCGGCTCAGGCACGTTGCGGCGTACCCAAATGATCAGCAGCGATGGCAGCAGACCGACGAAGAACATCACCCGCCAGGCAAACTCCTGCGGCACCAGCGAGTAGATCAGCATAAACAATGCCACCGCCAGGCCCCACCCCACAGCCCAGGCACTCTGCACTGTACCCATGACCTTGCCGCGATACTTCGGGTTGATGGTTTCGGCCATCAGCACAGCGCCGGCTGCCCATTCGCCACCGATGCCAAAGCCTTGCATGGCCTTGACGAACAGCAACGGGTAGAAGCCGGTGACGAACGCCGAAAGAAAGGTGAAGAACGAAAACCAGAGAATCATCCATTGCAGGGTACGCACGCGACCATAGCGGTCGGACAGTGTGCCACCCAGCCAGCCGCCGATTGCCGAGGTCACCAGGGTCAGGCCACTGATCAGGCCGGCATCGCCCTTGGTCAGGGAGAACGCGGCGATCAGCGCGGGGATGGCCAGGCCGAACATCTGCACTTCCAGCGCATCGAGCGACCAGCCGCCGAAACAGGCCCAGAATGTCTTGCGTTCCCGTGAGGTGATCTCGCGATACCAGCTGAACATGATTGTTATCCTTCTAGTCGTGGGTGTGACGGGCAGGCGAAGCCACTGCGCCGTGGCAGCACGGCGCAGACAGGTGAAGGGTGAAGCGACCGGTTTAACGAATGTCGATGCGGTAGCGGAAGTGCTGCGCATGGCCGCGCGAGCGGCGCCATTCCAGAGGTTTGCCGGCGTAATCGCGGGCCAGGCGCTCGATCACGACCACCGGGCTGTCGGCCGGCAGTTGCAGCAAGCGGCCATGCACCGCGTCGACCGCTTCGGCGGTCAGGGTTTCTTCGGCGTAGGCGACCACCTGACCGCACAGCGCTTCGTAGATCGGGTACAGCAGCGGGCCCTCGCTGTTCAGATCCACGTCCAGCAGCGGCTGGAAGGTTTGGCGCGGCAGCCAGATTTCTTCGGCCAGCACCGGCTGGGCGCCGAGCAGACGTGTGCGAATGATGCGGATCACTTCTGCCTCCCCTGCCAGGCCCAATGCCTCGGCCACCGCGGAAGGCGCCGGCAGCGACTCGATGGAGAGAATGCGGCTTTCCGGCACTATGCGCTCGCCATTGGCGGCCTCGAAACGGAAGAAGCGGAACAGCGACGACTGGAACTGTGGGCGGCGAATGAAGGTGCCGCGGCCCTGCTGGCGCTCCAGCACGCCTTCGGCCACCAGGACATCGACGGCCTTGCGCACGGTACCGATCGACAGGTCGAACTCGGTGGCCAAGGCTGCCTCGGTCGGGATCGCTTCCCCCGGGCGCCAGCGGTTGTTGGCAATTTGCGCAACCATGTGATCGCGCAGTTGTTGGTAGCGGGGCAGTCGAGCATCACCGGTCAATGGGTGCATGGGTCTCGCTCTCGTCTTGTTATATAAACATATATATGAATTTTTCGAGAGTATTCCCTGAGCCTGACAGGCTGTCAATCCTCCGCCTGTCGCCCTTTGGTAGGCGAAACAGCCTTGTGTCGGGAGGACCGCATGTGGCTTATGCTTGTGCTCGGCAAACCCGCACAACAAGGACGTGGCAATGCTCGCCGCCATAAAACGCTACCCGCACACCGTTCGCCTGCTGCTCACCACCACCTTCACGCTTACCGTCGCCCGCGCCCTCACCCTGCCCTACCTGGTGGTTTACCTGGCTGACAATTTCCAGCTGCCGATCAGCCAGATCGGCCTGCTGATCGGTGGCGCGCTGATCGTTGCCTCGCTATTGAGTCTGTACGGTGGTCATCTGGTCGACACCTTGAGCAACCACACGCTGGTCAGCGCCAGTACCCTGCTGTTCGCCCTGGCCTTCGTCGGCGCGGTCGCCAGCCGTTCGGCACTGCCGTTCTTCTTTTGTCTGGTGTTGATCAACCTGGCCCTGGCAGTGGTCGACATCGCCGCCAAGGCAGGCTTCTGCGCGTTACTGCCGGTGGATGAGCGGGCCGAGGTATTCGCCATCAAGTACACCCTCAGCAACGTCGGCTACGCCGCCGGCCCGTTGCTGGGCGTGGCCATGCTTGAACTGAACGACCATGTGCCGTTCCTCGCCTCTGCGCTGCTTGGCCTGGCCATGTGCCTGGCTTATTGGCGCCTGGGTGATCGCAGCCTGCAGGCCAGCGCGCCGGACAAACCTGCGGCCGGCTTCGGCCAAGTGGCGCTGGGGCTGGCGCGGGATCGTCGGCTGGTGTGCTTTACCGTGGGAGGGGTGCTGAGCGCGGTGGTGTTCGGCCAGTTCACCGCCTACCTGTCCCAGTACCTGGTGGTCACCAGCAACCCGGCCGAAGCGGCACGGCTGATCGGCTATCTGGTCACCACCAACGCCGTGACGGTCATTGCCTTGCAGTACCTGATTGGCCGGCGTATCAGCCGCCAGCGCCTGATGCCGTGGCTGTTGGCCGGCATGGGCCTGTTCATCGCCGGCTTGCTGGGTTTTGCGCTGGCAGGCTCGGTACTGGCCTGGT
The DNA here is from genome assembly GCF_021283545.2 of Pseudomonas alloputida. NCBI lineage: Bacteria > Pseudomonadati > Pseudomonadota > Gammaproteobacteria > Pseudomonadales > Pseudomonadaceae > Pseudomonas > Pseudomonas alloputida. The sequence continues at coordinate 4,897,813 of NZ_CP128540.1, forward strand.
GCCTGGCGATGCTGGTGTTCACGCTGGGCGAAATCATCGTGATCCCGGCCGAGTACATGTTTATCGACCTGATCGCACCGGAGCACTTGCGCGGGGTGTATTACGGCGCGCAGAACCTGTCCAACCTGGGGGCGGCGCTGGGCCCGGTGATGGTGGGTTTTGCACTGGTACACCTGTGGCCGGGGGCAGTCTTCTACCTGCTGGTGTTGTCGGTGATACTGGCAGGGGTGTTCTATTGGTTGGGTACCCGAAGGGGTTGATGTTGCCTGTTCCGGCCCATTCGCGGGTGAACCCGCTCCTACAACCATCGTCTGCGCTGACGAAGCGGCACTTGCGTGCCAGACTGATTGATCGGGACCGCGTTACCTTTTTGCTTCGGAGTCTTCATGTCGTTGTCCAGCGGGCTGATCGCCGTGGTCGCCCTGGCCTATATGGCCATCATGTTCGCCATCGCCTTCTATGGCGACCGCCGCAGCACGCCATTGCCGCCAAAGCTGCGTGCCTGGGTGTACAGCCTGTCGCTGGCCGTGTACTGCACCAGCTGGACCTTCTTCGGCGCGGTCGGCCAGGCCGCCGAACAGCTTTGGGCGTTCCTGCCCATCTACCTGGGCCCGGTACTGCTGCTGATCTTCGCCCCTTGGGTGCTGCAGAAGATGGTGCTGATCAGCAAGCAGCAGAACATCACCTCGATCGCCGACTTCATTGCCGCGCGCTACGGCAAGTCGCAGACCCTGGCAGTGGTGGTGGCACTGATCTGCCTGGTCGGTGTGCTGCCGTACATCGCCTTGCAGCTCAAGGGCATCGTACTGGGCGTGAACCTGCTGATCGGCGCCAACGCCGACGCCACCGGCACCCGCGTGCAGGACACCGCGCTGGTGATATCGCTGGTACTGGCGCTGTTCGCCATCGTCTTCGGTACCCGCAGCCTGGATGTGACCGAGCACCACCGCGGCATGGTCCTGGCGATCGCCTTCGAATCGCTGATCAAGTTGCTGGCGTTCCTTGCCGTGGGCATCTTCATCGTTTTCAACCTGTTTGACGGTTTCGACGACCTGTTCAGCCAGGCCCGCCAGTCGATCCACTTGCAGGACTATTGGAAAGAAACCATCAATTGGCCTTCCATGGTGGTGCAAACCGCCGTGGCGATGATGGCAATCATCTGCCTGCCCCGACAGTTCCACGTTACCGTGGTGGAGAACATCGAACCGCAGGACTTGCGCCTGGCGCGCTGGGTATTCCCGATGTACCTGGCACTGGCCGCGCTGTTCGTGGTGCCGATTGCCCTGGCCGGGCAGATGCTGCTGCCCGGCACGGTGATCTCCGACTCGTTCGTCATCAGCCTGCCCCTGGCCGAGGCGCACCCGAGCCTTGCCCTGCTGGCGTTCATCGGCGGTGCCTCGGCGGCTACCGGCATGGTGATCGTCGAGGCCGTGGCGTTGTCGACCATGGTGTCCAACGACATGCTGCTGCCCTGGCTGCTGCGCCGCAACAACGCCGAGCGGCCTTTCGAAGCGTTCCGCCACTGGATGCTTTCGGTACGCCGGGTAACCATCGTGGTGATCCTGCTGCTGGCCTATGTCAGCTACCGCCTGCTGGGTTCCACCGCCAGCCTGGCGACCATCGGCCAGATTGCCTTTGCCGCTGTGACCCAGCTCACCCCAGCCATGCTTGGCGCGCTGTACTGGAAGCAGGCCAACCGTCGCGGTGTGTTCGCCGGCCTGGCCGCTGGCATTTTCCTGTGGTTCTACACCTTGGTGCTGCCGATTGCCGCGCACAGCCTGGGCTGGTCGTTGCAGTTGTTCCCTGGCCTGGCGTGGCTGCACGGCAACCCGCTGAACCTGCCGATCAGTCCACTGACCCAAGGTGTGGTGCTGTCACTGGCGGGCAACTTCACCCTGTTCGCCTGGGTTTCGGTGCTGTCGCGCACGCGGGTTTCCGAGCACTGGCAGGCCGGCCGGTTCATTGGCCAGCAGACCAGCGCGCGGCCCAGCAGCAAGCCGCTGCTGGCGGTGCAGATCGACGACCTGCTGACCCTGGCCTCGCGCTTTGTCGGGGAAGAGCGCGCACGGCAGAGCTTCATCCGCTTTGCCTACCGCCAGGGCAAGGGTTTCAACCCTAACCAGAACGCCGATGGCGACTGGATCGAGCACACCGAGCGCCTGCTGGCCGGGGTGCTCGGTACCTCGTCGACCCGCGCGGTGGTCAAGGCGGCCATCGAAGGCCGCGACATGCAACTGGAAGACGTGGTGCGCATCGCTGACGAAGCCAGTGAGGTGCTGCAGTTCAACCGCGCCCTGCTGCAAGGCGCCATCGAGAACATCAACCAAGGCATCAGCGTGGTCGACCAGAACCTGCACCTGGTGGCCTGGAACCGCCGCTACCTGGAACTGTTCAACTACCCGGACGGACTGATCAGCGTTGGGCGACCGATTGCCGACATCATCCGCTACAACGCCGAGCGCGGCCTGTGCGGCCCCGGCGAGGCACAGGTGCATGTGGCGCGGCGGCTGCACTGGATGCGCCAGGGCCGCGCGCACTCCTCCGAGCGGCTGTTCCCCAATGGCCGGGTGATCGAGCTGATCGGCAACCCGATGCCGGGCGGTGGCTTTGTCATGAGCTTCACCGACATCACCCCGTTCCGCGAGGCCGAGCAGGCCCTGCGCGATGCCAACGAACGCCTTGAGCAACGCGTGGCGGAGCGCACCCACGAACTGTCGCAGTTGAACCAGGCGCTGTCCGAAGCCAAGAGCCAGGCCGAAGCGGTGAGCAACTCCAAGACCCGCTTCCTGGCCGCCGTCAGCCATGACCTGATGCAACCGTTGAACGCCGCACGGCTTTTCTCTGCCGCCTTGTCGCAACAGGCCGAGGGCATGAACGAAGAGGCCCGGCAGTTGGTACAGCACATGGACAGCTCGCTGCGCTCGGCTGAAGAGCTGATCAGCGACCTGTTGGACATCTCGCGCCTGGAAAACGGCAAGATCACCCCGGATGCCAAACCCTTCGCCCTCAACGAACTGTTCGACACCCTGGGCGCCGAGTTCAAGCTGCTGGCGGCCGAGAAAGGCCTGGAGTTCCGCCTGCGCGGCAGCCGCCTGCGGGTGGACAGCGACATGAAACTGCTACGCCGGGTGCTGCAGAACTTCCTCACCAATGCCCTGCGCTACGGCAAGAGCCCGATCCTGCTGGGCGCGCGCCGACAGGGCGAGCGCCTGTGGCTGGAGGTCTGGGACCGTGGCCCGGGCATTGCTGACGACAAGCTGCAAGTGATCTTTCAGGAGTTCAAGCGCCTGGACAGCCACCAGACCCGTGCCGAGAAGGGGCTAGGCTTGGGCCTGGCCATTGCAGACGGTCTGTGTCGGGTGCTGGGGCATCCGCTGGAAGTGCGCTCATGGCCAGGCAAGGGCACGGTGTTCCGCGTCAGCGTACCGATTGCACGCCAGGCCGCCGCGGCGCCAAGCACGCCCGTGGAACAACAGGGCGGCCAGCCACTGGCCGGGCTGCAAGTGCTATGCGTGGACAACGAAGACAGCATCCTGATCGGCATGAACAGCCTGCTGAGCCGCTGGGGTTGCCAGGTATGGACCGCGCGCAACCAGGCCGAATGCGAAGCCCTGCTGGCCAAAGGCATGCGCCCGCACCTGGCATTGGTGGACTACCACCTGGACGACGGCGAGACCGGCACCGGGCTGATGGGCTGGCTTCGAGCACGGCTGGGTGAGCCGGTACCCGGTGTAGTGATCAGCGCCGACGGCAGCAAGGAAACCATCGCCCTGGTACATGCATCAGGGCTGGACTACCTGGCCAAACCGGTCAAGCCTGCGGCCTTGCGCGCCCTGCTCAATCGCCATCTGAGCCTGGCTCAGTAACCGCTACCTCGGGCAGCGCCTCATCGGACAGCGCCCGCTCCAGCAGGTCTGCCGGCAAGCTCTTGCTGGCACGGGCGCCCAGCAGCTTAAGCTGCTCGCTACGGCTAACCAGGTTGCCACGCCCTTCGCACAGCTTGTTGCGCGCTGCCGCATAAGCCTTGTCCACCTGCTGCAAGCGGCTGCCCAGTTCGTCCAGGTCCTGGATGAACAGCACGAACTTGTCGTAGAGCCAGCCGGCCCGCTCGGCAATTTCGCGGGCGTTCTGCCCTTGACGCTCCTGCTTCCACAGGCTGTCGATAACCCGCAAGGTGGCCAGCAACGTGGTAGGGCTGACAATCACGATCTGCCGGTCGAAGGCCTCCTGGAACAGGTTCGGCTCGGCCTGCAGGGCCGCCGAAAAGGCCGCCTCGATGGGCACGAACAACAACACGAAGTCCAGGCTGTGCAGGCCTTCGAGGCGGCTGTAGTCCTTGCTCGACAGGCCTTTGACGTGGCTGCGCAGCGACTGCACATGCTGCTTGAGCGCAACTTCGTCGTTGCCGGCAACGAACTGCTGGTACGCCGTGAGGCTGACCTTGGCGTCCACCACCACCTGCTTGTCGCCGGGCAGCATGATCAGCACATCCGGCTGGAAACGCTCACCATCGGCGCTTTTCAGGCTGACCTGGGTCTGGTATTCGCGGCCCTTTTCCAGGCCGGCATGTTCCAGCACACGTTCGAGGATAAGCTCACCCCAGTTACCCTGGGTTTTCTGGCCCTTCAAGGCCTGGGTAAGGTTGGTGGCTTCGTCGGACAGGCGCAGGTTGAGCTGTTGCAGGCGCTCCAGCTCCTTGCCCAGCGAGAAGCGCTCGCGGGCCTCTTGCTGGTAGCTTTCCTCCACGCGTTTTTCGAAGGCCTGGATGCGCTCCTTGAGCGGGTCGAGCAACTGGCCAAGGTGCTGCTGGCTGGTCTGGGCGAAGCGCTGCTCGCGTTCGTCGAAAATCTTGGTGGCCATGTCGGCGAACTGGGCGCGCAAGGTGTCACGGGCCTCCTGCAGGTCTTCCAGGCGTTGCTGGTGGCTTTCCTGCTGTTCACGCAGCTCTGCGTCCAGGCGCGCGGTTTGCGCCTCCAGGCGACGCAGTTCGGCTTCGCGATTGGCGCGCTCAAGGCTCCAGGCGTGGGCGGCATCACGGGCGTTGTCGCGATCGATCTGCAGCAGCTCCAGCTCACGGCTTTGGGCGGCCAACTGGGCCTGCTTGACGGCGTTGGCCTCACTGAGGTCGCTGACCTCGTCGCGACTGGCGTCCAGTTGCGCCTGCAGGCCAGCCTGGGCCAGTTGGGCTGCATTGAGGCGTTCTTCGAGCAAGGCCTGCTCAGCTTGCCGTGCGCCCTGGCGGCGCTGCACCTGCATGACCCACACCAGGCAGGGTATTGCGCCTGCCACCAAGCCCAGCAGAATGCTGGCCAGATCCACTGTCATGCTTACCCCGAACGCTCTGATGCAAATTGAGTGCAGCTTATCAGCCTGACTGGCGTGTTGCCTGCATCGGCCTCATCGTGGGCCTGCCCGCTGCGCAAGCCTGAAGGCAAAGGTAATGCCTGCACGGTCGCCCGTAGGAGCGGGTTCACCCGCGAAGAGGCCGGGCCTGCTGGCCAATCTCCACCCGCCATTCACCGTTGCCGCCGCCACCGTATTCGCGGGTAAACCCGCGCCTACCACGGCGGTGGACACACATCGGTGATTGCTCGCGAAAGGGCCCGTGCAGGCAAAAAAGCTCAGACAGAAAACCACTGTCGCAACAAGCGCCGCGCTTCCTGCGACCCCTGCCCTGCCGCAAGCTCAAGCCAATAGCGCGCCTGCTCCGGCTCGTTGTGCTGACACAGCCGGGCGTACTCCAGCTGCGCCCGCCGATCCCCTGCGCGGGCAGCCTGACGCAGCAGCTCATGGCCTATACGCCGGTCACGGGCGTTGCCACAATCTCGGCACAGCATCTGCCCCAGGCGGCTCTGCGCCACAACCACACCTTGGCGCGCCGGCTGCTTCAACAAGCGCCCGGCCAGGTGCTTGACCTGAGGGTTGTCGCCCAGGCGCGGACTGTCGAGCAACCACAGGGCCACTTTCAGGGAAAAGCGTTTGGCGGGAGGTGCAGCTGTCGATGCAGCGGGGCTGGAAAGGTGTTTACCGCGAAACTTCATGAGCAACAGGTTTGGTAACTCGAAAGGCGCGCCACTCTACTCTTTTTTTTTCGCCCTGGCCTGTCGATTTCTGAAGGATTGAAAAAAAATTCAATGATCTTTTCTTGACGTTTTCAGGTGGACGACCAACCGGTCTGTTGGAGCATGGCGATTGTCGGACAGTCCATCCCATTGCTGGCACGCCCGTGCTAGAGCAAGCGCTCGGGACAATCCACAGTTCCTGTGGATAACTCGGTGGACAACCCCCTCTCATACCCCTCAAACCCCCGTGAAATGGGGGCTTTGGTCAAACTGACGATTTTTTCACCAGCTAAAAATAGTGTTTTTTTTCATTGACTTAACCACGCAGTCAAGGCATTGGCGAGGCTGCTGGGTGGTGTTGCCAAGCCGTTACAAGCGCTGCCCCGAATGTGAACAAGTGCACCATAAACCTCCATTTGGGTGCACGAAAAGGGCACATCGGACGGCATTTGGGCCATTTGCCCCCTCTTCCCAGCAGCGAAAATTCGCGCCATACTGCGCGGCTCACCTGAACAAACGTAGTGCTTGCCAAACATCTTCGCTTCCGGTAAGGTGCCCCTCGTTAGTACCAAGCTGAAAGTCAATTCTGGCCGCAAGCGTCCTTGCAGGCTCGCTCCCCCCAAGAGCGTCCCTGCTGAAACAAGGACCGGCCCATTCAATGATTCCCTCGCCAGCCTTACGCTGCGCAAGCACGAATCACATGACAGATTGATCAGGATCCCACCTCGACGGCCTAGAACCTTGGCCCCGGCGTGCTGCCTGCCTTCCGAAGTACCTACCAGTCAGCCCAAGCGCCTACATTTGATTGCGCCCCCTCTGGCTGCCCTGTTCCAGTCAGGTTCGTTCGTCCCTTAATAAAGGCGTCACTGGAACGTTTCTATCATGCACGGATCATAACCCCCGTGTTTAAAGCAGGAACCTCCAACAATATGCAAACTCATCATCAGATTCAGGCTGCCATTGGCACCCTCTCCCAGGCCTTCTCGCCGTTGAAGTGCCTTATCGTTGCCCCACGCAAGGGCAGCTTCAGCTTTACCTTGGTAGACGAACACGGCGTTGCCTGCCACACCGAACGCCTGTACCACGAGCAGTACAGCCGCCATGAACCGCTGCAGGCGGTGATCGCCCGGACGCGTCAGTCGCTCACCGCGTGACCGGCGAATACCGGGGTATTCAAGCGCTGAATCATCCAATCGCAAGACTGCCTGAACGCCTTTGGCGTAATTGCCTTAGGGCATATAGCCCAGAGCATCAGGCAGTAATCGATTTAAAAACAGCTCTTTACACCACGATTATCACACTACACTTCAACTCGAGCGGTGCTTTCCGCTCCCGGCGGGCCTGATCATTCACCAGCTGCCAAGCTCCAGCGCCCGTCCGGCCCTTACCTGCTCGAGGGCATCATGGGTATTGCGGCGAATGAATTGTGTCAGTATGTGATCCGACCCACCCTGGTCTACCTGAACCGTCACTGCGCCAGCGCCGAAGCCTTGCTACTGGGTATCGCCGCCAGCCAGTCAGCACTCGGCTCAGCCCTGCACGACCGACGCGGGCACGGCCTCTACCGCATCGGCGAACATCGTCACCAGGCACTCTGGGACGAATACCTGGCCCGTGACCCCGACCTCGCCAGCCTGGTCCGCGGCCTGGCCAGCCAGCACGCCTTCCTTGGTGGCCCGCACCTGGAGCTCACCGTCAACCTGCGCTATTCCACTGCCATTGCCTGGATGCTCATCGAAGAGCAGGCCACCCCATTGCCTGCGGCGGACGATCTGCTGGCACTGGCGCGTATCTGGCGACAGATTTTCAACCCCCAGGGTCGTCTGCGCGACTTCACCCATGCCTGGCATGCCTGCATAGATCAGAAATTGCCACAGGCATCTTGAGACGCGTCCTACAAGCAAACCGGAAAAAATGGAATTTTGGTCGGATTGTCCTACAAAACCGCTCTAACTCCTGCGATTGAGCCTATAGCGCAGCGCGTGATTTGTTGGTAGCTTTTCGCCCCGGAGATCCCAAGGAGTTTTCTAATAATGAAAAAAGTAATGCTCAAAACCTCCCTCGGCGTAGCCGTTGCGCTTGCTTCCAGCCAACTGTTCGCCAGCGGCTTCGCGCTCAACGAACAGAGCATCAGCAGCATGGGGACAGGTTTCGCGGGACGTTCTTCCTCTGCCGAAGATGCCAGTACCGTATTCGGCAACCCGGCCGGCATGTCCCGCCTCAAGCGCGAACAATTCACCGTGGGCGGCGCTGCCGTCATCGCCAAAACCGACATATCGGGCCCAGGCAGCAACCTCGGGGGGGAAACCGATGGTGACATGGTGCCTGTCGTTGGCGTACCCATGGGTTACTACGTAAAACCGATCGATGACCACTGGAGCGTCGGTTTCGGTATCTACGTACCGTTCGGCCTGGTAACCGACTATGGCAGCGATGATGCCGCGCGTTACTGGGGCAAGAAGAGCCACGTACAGGTTGTCACCTTCCAGCCGACTGTCAGCTATGCCTTCAACGACAAGGTCTCGATCGGTTTTGGCCCAACCATCAACCGCATCGAAGGCGAACTGGGCTCTAGCCTGATCAACCCGTTCACCCCGGGCCGCAACGACGGCGAAGTGAAGATCAAGGGCGACGATACAGCCGTTGGCTACAACATCGGCATCCTGGTACAGGCCACCGACCGCACCCGCGTAGGCCTCACCTACCACTCGATGGTCGACTACGAGCTCGAGGGCAAGACCCGTGTCAGCACCCCGCTGATCGGGCCATTCAACGGCAACAAGTTTGACGCCAGCCTGAAGATCAAGACGCCAGAATCCGTCGACCTTTCGGTTACCCATGAGCTGGATGACCAGTGGACCCTGTACGCAGGCAGCACCTGGACGCGCTGGAGCCGCCTGGAAAACATCACCGTGCAAAACGATGTCCCGGCGCCACTGGCAGGTTCGGCGTTCCAGACCATCACCGAAGAGCAGAACTGGCATGACACCTGGGCTCACGCCATTGGTGCATCGTACAAGGTCAACAAGGAGTGGGTACTGCGTACCGGCTTCACCGTCGACCAGTCGCCAACCAACAACCACGACCGCTCGCCGCGCATCCCGACTGGCGACCGCCGGATTTTCAGCCTCGGGGCCGGCTGGAGCCCGAACGACGACATGACCATCGACGTCGCGTACTCCTACCTGTGGGAGGAAGACACCAAGGTCAATCAGGTCAGCGCAACCAAAGGCAGCTACCAGGCCAAGTACGAGAACAGCGCTCACGGTATCGGTGCATCCCTCACCTACCGCTTCTGATTCCTGTGCGTTACATGAAAACCGCCTTCGTGGCGGTTTTTTCATGCCTGCACTTGCCAGCTGTCGCCCAGGCATTCGCGCAGGTAGTCCATGAAAGCGCGCACCTTGGTGGTCATGGCAAAGCGATCGGCCAGGCACAGGTAGATGTCCATGGGCTCGGTCTGGGCGTAAGCCTGGCTGCTGTCGCAGTATTCGAACAGCGGCACCAAGGCCCCCGAGGCCAGGTGCGGCCGCACGATGAACTCGGCCAGACGGGTGATGCCACCATCGTGCAAGGCCATCTGGGTCAGGGCATCGATATCGTCGCTGATCAATACAGTGCCGAATTCCGCTTCGAAGCGCAGGCCGTCCCGCATGAAGCCCCAGCGCAAGAAGCGGCCATCCACCGGATAGCGAAACACCAGGCAACGGTGCCCGCGCAAGGCCTCGGGCGTGGCAGGTACGCCAGCGCTCTGCAGGTAACCGGGTGAGGCACAACAAATGAACGGGATGCGGGCGATGCGCCGGGCCAGCAGCTGGTCTTCGAGCTGCGGGGCAATGCGCAGGCTCACGTCAACGTCTTCACGGGCATGGTTAACCCGACGATCAGTCGTTACCAACTCTATCGAAAGTAAAGGGTAGCGGGCACTGAAAGCAGGTATCAACGGCGCCAGCACATGGCGCCCAAAGGCAGAGGTCGAGGCGATGCACAGCCGCCCCTGAGGCTCGCTGTCGGGTGTTGTCACTGCCTGTTCGGCCAGGGCCAGATCACGCTCGATATGCTTTACACGCTCGTAATACTGGGCGCCAGATGGCGTCAGGGCCATGCTGCGTGTGGTTCGGCTGAGCAGGCGTACTTGCAGGTGGCCTTCCAGCCGCGCCAGGTTCTGGCTGACGGCTGCCGGACTGAGGCCGAGAATACGGGCACCAGCAGCGATGCTACCGGCCTCGACCACCTTGATGAAGCAGCGAATGGCGTTGAGCAGGTCCATGGTGAGCGCTTGGATTCGTAAGAATTTCTTTATAAAGAACTCAATGCTGCCGGTCTACAGCTGTAGGCGCGCAGGTTGCTAATCTGCGCTTCCACTCAGCTCTCAGGAGTTCGCATGAGCAATCTGTCCCGGTCGCGCGGTCGACGTAAATTGCACCCGGTCGCTACTCCCTACGTTTTCGCGTTCTACATGTCGTCAATCATGGCGCTGTTGATGTGCTTCGTGATCACGGCGGCCAATGCCGGGTTTACCCCTGAGTATCTGGGCAATGTGCTCAAGGCCTATCAGTTGGCGATGCCGGTGGCATTTGTGTGTGTGCTGGTGGTCCGGCCGGTGGTGGTGCGGTTGGTGGCTATTACCGTGCATGCACGGTGAAGTGCCCCGCAGCCAGCCACTTCCTGTGCTTGATCTTGATCCCGCAACTTCAGGAGAACGGCCTCCTGAAGTCGCAATCTGCGTCGCCTGAACTGCCTCGCGCTTTAAAGCAACGCCGCAGCAAGCGCAGCCTGGTCACGGCTGTGAGGCAATGGCCTTTTCGATAGCAGCGCGGAACGCGGGATCATCCGGTTTGGTCAGGCTGGAGAAGTTACCGATCACCTTGCCCTTGCGATCGACAACATACTTGTAGAAATTCCACTTCGGCGCACTGCTTTGGCTGGCCAGCTCCGCAAACAGCGGTATCGCATCCTTGCCCCGCACCGCCTGTGTCTTGGTCATGGTGAAGGTGACACCGTAGTTGGCATAGCAAACCTTGGCAGTCTTCTCACTGTCGGCGTCTTCCTGCTTGAAGTCATTGGACGGCACGCCGAGCATTTCCAGGCCTTGCTCGTGATACTCCTTGTAGGTCGCCTCAAGCCCCTCGAACTGCGGGGCAAAACCGCAATAACTGGCAGTGTTCACCACCACGAGCGGCTTGCCGGCAAAGCGCTCGCAGAGGTCGACCTGCCCCTTACCGCGCAACTCCGGCAGGCTGCCCTGCAACAACGCAGGGCAATCTGCAGCCCAGCTCGATGTACTGGCAAGCAGGGCCAGCACCGGCACCGTCAACCAATGTGCACGCATGACTCGTTTCTCCCGCATGACAATCCTTGAGCTTGCAGGGTAGCGCCTAACACACACTCATGCCCAGTTGCATCAGCGCCATCCCACCCTGATGCCAGCCCCACCACACCAGTGCCAGCAGCAACAGAGCGGCAATAGCCAACAGGCCGCGTATCAGGTAGCGGTTCATACAGCCTGGGCCTGAAGGCGTGAAACCGGACGTTCGCGCACCGGCCAGTTAAGGGCAGCGGCCAGCAAGCTGAGCAGGATGGAAATCTGCCAGACCAGGTCGTAGCTACCGGTGCGGTCATACACCACCCCACCCAGCCAGCCCCCCAGGAACGCGCCCAACTGATGGAACAGGAACACGATACCGCCGAGCATGGACAGGTTGCGCACCCCGAACACGGTGGCCACGGTCCCATTGGTCAGCGGTACCGTGGACAACCACAGTAGGCCCATGGCAATACCGAACAGGTAAGCACTGAACTCGCTCACCGGCGCCCACAGGAACAGCACGATCACCACCGCACGCAGCAGGTACAACCCGGTCAGCAGGCGCGGCTTGGACATGCGCCCGCCCAACCAGCCAGCGGTGAAGGTACCGACGATGTTGAACAGGCCGACCAGCGCCAGCACTGTCGTACCGGTGGCCGCAGCCAGATGCTGGTCAACCAGGTAGGCCGGCAGGTGAACGCCAATGAATACGACCTGGAAGCCACAGACAAAAAAGCCCAGTGCCAGCAACCAGAAGCCGGAGTGCGTGCACGCCTCGCGCAGCGCCTGGCCCAGGGTCTGCTCGGCACCGTGACTGGGTAACGGGCGATCGCGCAGCAGACAGACGAAAGGCACGATGAACGCCACCAAAAGGCCCAGTACCAGCAACGCTGCCGACCAGCCCAGCCACTGAATCAGGCCTTGGGTGCCCGGCAACATGGCGAACTGGCCGAACGACCCGGCGGCGCTGGCGATCCCCATGGCCATGCTGCGCTTTTCGGCCGGCACTGCACGCCCGACCACACCGAGGATGACCGAGAACGACGTGCCGGACAGGCCGATGCCGATCAGCAAGCCCGCACTCAGCGACAACGACCAGGGCGAATCAGCCAAGCCCATCAAGATCAAGCCGACGGCATAGAGAATACCGCCGATGATGACCACCCGCGCTGCGCCAAGCCGGTCGGCCAAGGCGCCAGCGAACGGCTGCGCCAGGCCCCAGATCAGGTTCTGCAGGGCAATGGCGAAGGCAAACACCCCACGCCCCCAGCCAAAATCAGTACTCATCGGCTCCAGAAACAGGCCAAAGCCGTGCCGTACGCCCAGAGACAGCGCCAGTATCAAGGCCGCCCCCACCAACACCCATCCGCTGGTTCGCCACACCGAAGTCATTGTCGTTATCTCCAGCACATCGCAAGGTTTGCGGGTATATACCCGCTTATAGTCGTATCAAATCAGGCCAGTTGTTCCAGCAGTCGCACCAGTTCATCCCGCTGCCCCACCCCGAGCCGTTCAACCAGCTCTTTCTGGGCCTGCTCCCAGGCCGGGTGGGCAACGTGCAAAAGTTGCTTACCCGCCGCGGTCAACAGCACCACGCGGTTACGCTGGTCGTCGCCCTCGCCCAGTGCTACCAGCCCATCCGCCTCCAGCACACGCAGGTTGCGGCCCAGGGTACTGCGCTCGAGCCCCATGGCTTCGGCCAGGGTTGTGATGCTGGGTCGGTCGAGCCGCTGCAGGTGCCGCAGCAGGGAAAACTGGGCGACATTGACCCCGAAGCCGGCAAGGGCTTCGTCGTAATGCCGGCTCACGCCGCGGGCGGCGCGACGCAGGTGGGTACAGATGCATTCACTGGTCAGCATGGATACGTGTATATACCCGCGTACGGAGTGTTGCAAGAAGTTTCACGAAAGATTGAGAAGCGTCAGTCCGGGTTCAAGCGCCTGCGGATCGGCTCGAACTCAACCGTCGCCTTGCGCGCCAAGGGGTCCGGCGCGCCCTGCTCGACCGCTTGCCAGTAGCGCCACGGCACCTTCGCCGTGCCCAGTTCGTAGTCCATGCCATCCCAGTTGTCTTCACGGAAGCTATAGAATGCCCAGTGCAACCGGTTGCGATCCAGCACGACGAGTACATCTTCAAGGTACTGCCGACAACCCGGCAGCCTGCGCATGCAGCCAAACTCGCCCACCACCAGACGAGAAAGCGGCAGCCCCATGGCCTCGGCCCATGCCAGCGGCTGGCGCAAGTAGCCTTCAACTCGCCGCCCATCCCACAGCTGTGTCTGCCCGGCAAAAGATACGGGGCCTGGATAGGCGATGGGCTGTTTGCGCGCCATGTTCGGCGCACTGGTTGCGGCATAGGGCTCATACATGTGCACGCTGTACAGCACTCGCGGGTCTTCCAGCGGCGCCGGCCAGTAGCCGAACGCGTCTGCGCCTGCATACCAGCCGGCATCGACCATGATCGGCGTATCAGCGTCTTCTTCGCGGATGGCCGCTATCAGTTGCCGGTACAGCAAGGGCAGATCGCGCGCACCGCCCTGCGCTTGCGCATACCACTGCTGCATCTGCCCGAGTTCGGCATGTTCAGCCAGGCCACCCTGTTTCTCCGGTGCTGGCTCATTGATCAGGTTGTAGGCCGCGATGGCCGGATGACTTTTCAGTTCGCGCGCCATATCTCGCCAGAACGCCGCAGCCTGGGACCAGTAGCGTTTGTCTTGCCACAGGCGATCATCGAACTGGCCCTGGTTGTTTTGCGACCAGCGCATACCCGGTAGCGAGAGTGGCGCGATGACCACCTTGAGCCCCGCCTGGTGCGCCCGGTCGAGGGTGGCACGCAGCACCGCCAGGTCGGCGTCGGACAGGCCTTCATAGGTATCGGCGCTGCCAAGGAGGAAATCACGTTTCACCGGATGCCATTTGTCGTACGACAGCCGCACCCATGTGGCGCCGTACCCCCTCAGGGCATCGAAGTAGGCTTGATCGGGTGGCAGCCGGTTGAAGCTGTTGCCGCCGTGGCGTGGGGTGTCCCAGAACGCCATGAGATCTGCAGCAGTGGCTGGGAGGGTGGACAGGACCAATAGACTGGCAAAGATCCAGTGACGCACGGGAAGCCTACCTGGTTGCTGGGGGGAGGCTGAGGATACGCCGACAAGCAAGAGGCAGGCGCTACCGGACCGTTTCTGGAAGTTACTGGCCCCCTCCCCCCGTATGGCCTGCTGCGAAAGCACTGCAAAGCGGCCCCGAAAGGGCCGTCCAGCTCAAAGCCCCAGCGCCAAACCGAGTACGACGGCCAGCTCCAGCAGCTCCAGCAACGCACCGGCGGTATCACCGGTGGTCCCGCCCAGGCGCCGGCACATCAGATGCCGCAACCAGGCAAACACCGCCAGCGCCAGCAGCACGCTCCATCCGCCCAGGAAGAGGCAGAACAGCACACAAACCAGCAATACCCACCCTGCTGCGCGCCGGGGCATATGTTCGGCCAACGCCTGGCCCAACCCGCCAGGTCGCACATAAGGTGTACAAAGGAACAGACCCAACATCGCCGCCCGCCCGATCAACGGCGCCAGCAGCAATTGCGCCCCGATGCCCTGCCCGACCAGCACCCACAATGCGCAAAACTTCAGCAACAACACCAAGACCAGCGTGACCACGGCAATCGGCCCACTGCGCGGGTCTTTCATGATCCGCAAGGTGCGCTCACGGTCGCCGAAACCACCTAGCCAGGCGTCGGCACTGTCCGCCAGGCCATCCAGGTGCAAGGCACCACTGAGCAGTACCCACAACGTCAGCAGCAAAGCCGCATGCAGCGGCGACGGCGTACCCTGTAGCAGATGACTGGCCAACCACAGCAGCAAGCCGAACAGCAGCCCGACCAGCGGGTAGTACAGCAGCGAACGCCCTACCTCACGCGGTGCCGGCATGCCCGGCAGGCTCACCGGCAGGCTGCTGAGAAACTGCAAGGCGATCCAGAACGGCAACATCTCAGGGCGCCTCGACCAGTTGCCCATCGCCACCCGGCACCAGCCGCATCAACGCGCCATGGCCAACCTCGACCTGCAGCAACTGCTCCCTGGGCAAGCCACGGGCACGGGCCAGTAACAGCCGCATCACGCCGCCATGGGTCACCAGCAGCACGCGCTTGCCGGCATGCTGAAGGCGCAAACGCTCGACAGCCGCCAGCACCCGTTCGGCAAACGCCTCGACCGGCTCGCCATTGGGCGGTGTGAAGGCGTAAGGGTCGGCCCAGAAACGGCCCAGTGCATCGGCCTGGTGCTCCATGATCTGCGCGGCACTTTGGCCCTCCCAATCACCGAAGTGCAGTTCCTGCAGGGCGGGCTCACGCTGCACAGGCAGGTTCAACTGCGCACCCAGCTCATCGGCAAAGCGCCCACAGCGTTGCAGCGGCGAGCTGACCAGCACCTGCCACGGGCCGGCGTCTGCCACGGCGCCGCGCATTTGCGCCCAGCCCTTGTCGGTCAGGGCATCATCACGGCTGCCACGCAGGCCGCCCTGTTCCGTTTCACCATGGCGCAGCAAGTCGAGGATCATGCCAGGCGGTCCGCCACCGCGGCCTCGGCAAAGGTCGCCATCTGCCCATGCAGTGCACAGGCCAGGCGCAACAGCGGCACCGCCAATGCAGCGCCACTGCCCTCACCCAGGCGCAAGCCCAAGGCCAGCAAGGGCTCGGCCTGCAGCGCAGCAAGCAAGGTCTTGTGCCCAGGCTCAGCCCCCTGGTGAGCGAACAACAGCCAGGCTCGACACTGCGGGTTGAGGCGCACTGCCACGAGCGCAGCGACACTGCAGATAAAGCCATCCACCAGCACCGTGACACCCGCCTGCGCGCAACCGAGGTAGGCCCCCGCCAACGCCGCGATCTCGAAACCGCCAACACAAGCCAGTGCCTGCAACGGGTCTTCAGCACGCAGGCCATGCAGGCGCAGCGCCCTCTCGATGACTTCAGCCTTGTGCTGCACGCCGGCGTTGTCCAGGCCGGTGCCAGGGCCGCTCAGCTCCGATGCCGGACAACCCAGCAGAACGCTGGCCAAGGCTGCGGCGGCTGTGGTGTTACCGATGCCCATCTCGCCACCGATGAACAGCTGTGCGCCCTGTTCGGCAGCGCGCTGGGCACTGTCGCGACCAGCCTGCAAGGCCGCTTGCAGCTGGTTTTCGGTCATCGCAGGTTGACGGGCAAAGTTGGCAGTACCGGTGCCCAGCCGCAGATGGCGCACGCCGGGCAGTTCCAGCTGCGCGTCAATGGTGCCCAGGTCGACCACGTCCAGGCTGGCCTGCAGCTGCCGCGCCAGCACACTGATCGCCGCGCCCCCGCCGACGAAGTTGCGTAGCATCTGCCCGGTTACCGCCTGCGGATAGGCCGAGATGCCCTCTTCGACCACGCCGTGGTCGCCGGCAAAAATGGTGATGGCGACCTGATCGAGCGTGGGTCGTTCAAGCCCCTGAAGGCCAGCCAGCTGAATCGCCAGCGCTTCAAGTTGGCCGAGCGAGCCAGCAGGTTTGGTCAGTTGCTGCTGACGGGCGCGGGCCTGGTCCATGGCGGCGTTGTCGAGGGGTTGGCAGGCGTCACGCCACCAGGCTTGGGTCATAGTGCAGGTCCTTTGAGGATTAAGGGCAGGCCGGCCACGGTCAGCACGACACGCTGACAGCGTTCGGCCACCGCCTGGTGCAGCCAGCCGGCCAGGTCGACATAGCGCCGGGTCAGCTCGCCCATGGGCACGACGCCCAGGCCGGTTTCGTTACTGACCAGGATAAGGGTGCCAGGTAACTGTTCCAGGCACGCCAGCAGGGCATCACGCTCCTCGGCCAGGCGCTGGTCATCTTCCAGCATCAACAAATTGGTCAGCCACAGGGTCAGGCAATCCACGAGCAGGCAGCGCCCTTCGGCCGCTTCGGCGCGCAGTACCGCGGCCAGGGCCAAGGGCTCTTCGATCAACCCCCAGTCATCCGGCCGGCGCTGACGATGCAGCAACACGCGTTCGTTCATTTCGCCATCCAGCGGCTGGCTGGTGGCGATGTAGGTCACCGGCAAGCCGCTGGCGCTGGCCAGTTGTTCGGCCAGACGGCTTTTACCAGACCGGGCGCCGCCGAGAATCAGGTTACGCATGTCAGGCTACCCCACACAGTTGGCGCAACTGCACGGTGTCAAGGTGCTTTTCCACCAGATCGGCCAGGCGCTCGATGTCGTGTTCGCGCAACGCTTCGTAGTCGATAACCTGCACATCCTCCAGCCCGGCCCAGCGCAATAGCGCAGCACACGACTGGCTGCCTTCGAACAGGCCATGCAGGTAGGTGGCGAGGATCTGGCCATCGGCACTGACAGCACCATCATGGCGGCCATCAGCCAGTTGGACCGCGGGTTGCGCCAGCGCAGGCCCCGTCGTAACGCCAGCATGAATTTCATAACCGGTTACCGTTGCCGCTTCAAGGCTCAGCGTGCCGGCCACATTGCGCAGTTGCTTCTCGGCTTCGAGCACCGTGGCATAGTCGAGCAGACCGAGCCCCTGGCTTGAGCCTGCGGCCCCCTCCAGCCCCAGCGGGTCATGCACTTCCCGCCCCAGCATCTGCAGGCCACCGCAGATACCGATCAGCTTGCCGCCATAGCGCAGGTGCCGCTCGATGGCCTTGTCCCAACCGCGCTCGCGCAGTTGTGCCAGGTCGCCGCGCACACTCTTGGAGCCCGGCAAGATGATGAGGTCGGCAGCCGGAATCGGCTGGCCTGGGCCAATGAACTGCAAGTCCACCTGCGGGTGCAGGCGCAGCGGGTCGAAGTCGGTGTGGTTACTGATGCGCGGCAGCACTGGCACGATCACCTTTAGCACTCGCTCGTGCTTGACGCCTTGGCGCACATCGATGCCATCTTCGGCTTCCAGGTGCAGGTCGGTAACGTAAGGCAGGACGCCCAGTACCGGTTTGCCGGTGCGTTGTTCCAGCCAGTCCAGCCCTGGCTGCAGCAGAGCAATGTCGCCACGGAAGCGGTTGATGACAAAACCTTTGACCCGCGCCTGTTCAGTGGTCGACAGCAATTCCAGCGTGCCCACCAGGTGGGCGAACACACCACCGCGGTTGATGTCGGCCACCAGGATCACCGGGCAGTCCACCGCTTCGGCAAAGCCCATGTTGGCGATATCGCCGGCACGCAGGTTGATCTCTGCCGGCGACCCCGCCCCCTCGACCATGACCACCGGGTACGCGGCACTCAGCCGATGGTGAGACGCCAGCACCGCTTGCATGGCAGTGGTTTTATAGTCGTGGTAGGCCACTGCATTCATGCTGGTGACCGCGCGACCGTGGATGATGACCTGGGCGCCGGTGTCGCTGTTGGGCTTGAGCAGCACCGGGTTCATGTCGGTGTGCGGTTGTAGCCGGCAGGCCTGGGCCTGCACCGCCTGGGCCCGGCCGATTTCACCGCCATCAGCCGTCACCGCGCTGTTCAGCGCCATGTTCTGTGGCTTGAAGGGCACCACAGCGACGCCCTGGCGCAACAGCCAGCGGCACAACGCGGTCACCAGTGTGCTCTTGCCTGCGTCGGAGGTGGTGCCTTGCACCATGAGGGTCGTCATGCCGTTTCCTTCTGATAAGCCGCCAGGGCCTGGGCCAGGCGCTGTTCGTCCGCCGCGCAGGCAGGCAACCCCAGGCGCACGGCCGCTGGCTGTTCGAACAGCCGTACCAGGATGCCGCGCCGGGCGAGAAATTCATGCAGGCGTGCAGCATGCTCGCTACGCACGTACTGGAACAGGTCGCAGCCACCACTAGGCGCCAGGCCGGCACTGCGCAACACGTGCGCAAGCCGCTGGCTGGCAGCAGCACAGCGTTGGGCCTGCGCGCGCTGGGCAGTCTCATCAGACAGGCTGGCCTGGGCCAGCACCCGGGTCGGGCCGTTGACGGTCCAGGGGCCGAGCAGCTCGGCCAGGCGCAGCAGCAAGCTGTGTTCGGCGGCAACGAAGCCCAGGCGCACGCCGGCCAAGCCGAAGAACTTGCCAAACGAGCGCAGCACGATCAGCCCCGGGCGTTCGGCGCAGTCCACCACGCTGTCCGCCGGGGTGTTGTCCATGAATGCTTCGTCGACCAGCAGCCAGCCACCGCGGGCAGCCAGGCGAGCATGCCAAGCCAGCAGGCGTTCGCGCGACACCCGCTGGCCGGTCGGGTTGTTGGGGTTCACCAGCACCAGCACATCGAGGCCGTCGAGCGCAGCCTCGACTTGCGCTTCATCCAGCGCCAGCAGTTGATGCCCCGCCCGTTGCCAGGCATAGGGGTGTTCGGCATAGCACGGCGTCAGCACGCCAACCCGGGCGGTTGTACGCAGCA